>CAVJFW010000005.1:6825-55910 GCA_963648975.1 bacterium
CCTTGATCGGATGCAGCGAAACTTCGACGAGTTCTTCTGCTCCTATCAGCTCTTCCACTCCGACTTCCGCAGAGACTTCCTCTTCCAAAGCTTCCTCAAGCGAGAAGAAGGAGAGCTCCAGCAGCAAGAAGGAGGAAACACCTGTCGAATCGACTTCTTCCTCTGTCGGAATTGACACCAAGGGATGGTCAACATCCATCGCTGATCTGATGGTCAAGCATCTTGGTGGAACAGTTCTTCCTTTCGTCAGCATGGGAAAAAACAGTCTCATCGATGCCCGTTGGGACCTGGAATTCAATTACGAATATGGAAAACTCGTCATCGTCGGTGACGATGAGTGGGACAGTTCCAAGACATCCAGCCAGTGTGCCAAGGCTTTCAATGCCGATGGCAATTGGGATGTTACGGTAAATCTCACCGATAAGTTCGAAGCCTATAGCAAGGATAAGAAAATCCACGTCACCGTTATCGGTAATTCCGAGTATGATAATGCGATTTATCTTACCGCCACGTATGATGAATCATATGATCTGACCAAGGCTGCCGATAGCTGGGATGATGGGGTTCAGTCTGACATGACCGGACTTTTCGGTGAAGTCACCGACTATGTCTATCTTGGACTCGCTTATCCTACAAGTGAAGTCTCCAATAGTTCCACGACTGGATATTCCGTCCAGATCTTCGGTGGAAAATGGAATGACAGCATCCTGACTGATGCCATGAGCTGGAAGGCCAAGGGTTTCACGGTCAGCATCGACGTCAACAACAATACCGTCGTCGCCACCAAGAAGACGGCTGACGGGAAATATTTCTATACCTACAAAGTCGATAAATACGGTGTTGCCTCCCTCGGTGAAAAGATAAGACTCACCATCACCAAGTCCGATGTCTTCAATCCTTCCATTGCCAGTGAGTGGACTGAGGATATCAAGACTTGTCTTACCACAAATCTCAATGGTCATGAAAATGATGTCCCGTTTGTCTATCTTGGAACAACTGAACCAAGCTACAGCTATGATGATACGACCAAGACCATCAAGCTTGTCGGCGGAACATGGGATGAGGCGATTCTTACCAATGCTGATGCCAGTTACACTTCTTCCTCCGGATGGACTTCCACTCTCGACAAGGATGAGGAAACGTTTACTGCAACCAAGACTTTCTCTGACTGCAACTGCGTCATCACCATAAACATTTCCCATGCCAGACCTTCTTCGACCTATGATTATCCTTTGATGACCATCACAATTGACAAAGGAATTTACATTCCTGCCGGACTTGACGATTGGGATGCTGCCACCAAGACCTTTGTTGCCCAGTATTTCCCGTCTCTCAATCTGCCTTATGTCTATCTCAACCTGAAGACTTCCGCAACTGATACGGGGTTCAAGGAAACAACAGCCATCAACGGCGGTGTTGTTTCCATCACGGGTGGTGAATACATCGAGAAGATCAAGGATAACATGAAGGCAAGCTTTGCCGCGGATGTCGATGCGGAAGGAAATGCCAAGTGGACTCTCACGGAAAAGCAAATTGTCCCATATCTTTCCTATGAACATCTTGAAGCAGACGGCTCCATCATTCAGGTCAACCTCACTACCATCCAAGAGACGACTGACGATGAAAATGAAACTCCAAAGACACTTGCAAGAATTGAAATTACGACTTTTGCAGCCTATTCCGTCCCGGAAAATGGCGCATATGATTCCGACTTGAAGGCTGAGATGAATAAAGATCTCCATGGCCATGAAATCCCATATGTATATCTTTATACTTCCAAGGAAAACTATTATTGGTATGGAAATCTGAATACACTTCAGGTTTGGGGTGGCAAGTTCTTCAAGGCCATGATTCCAGCAGCTGAAAGTTCCTTCAAGAGCAAAAATTGGGAAACGAAGGTTTCTGATGACGGAAATTCACTTACGGCAACCTTTGAGGAAACCGATGGATGCGAATTCACCGTAAAGCTTTACGACAATGAAGGTGTTCCAACCATGGAAATTGTCTATGATGAACCATATTTCGACAAGGACAATCAGCCGAAGAGTTGGAATTCGGATACGACTTCTGTTATGTCCAGTAAATTCAAGGTCGGCACTGCAACTGAGGAAATCACTTTCCCGTATGTCTATCTTGGAACGACAAGTGAATCAAGCAGATATTCAAGCAATACCCTTACCATTACCGGTCAGGTCTGGTCTTCTCAGATCATTGAGGATGCAAAGGCAACCTATAAGGCTGCAGGATGGGCTGTCTATGATGCCACATATGAAGGAAAGGCTGCTCTCATCATGTCCAAGGAAGGCGAAAAGTCCGGAGCAAAGACTGGTAACAACTACATCGTCACCATCTATCGTCTCAACGGCAATCCTTGCATGAAAATCAAGAACGAGAAGACGGCTCTCCAGTCAGGAGGCAAATACAATCCTGTTTCCACAGCCACCAAATGGGACGATTCCATCGTAAATGAAATCAAGAGCCATAATGGCAATTATGATGACATCCCATACATCGATTTGGGCTCTGATTCCATCACTACGGATGATACGAATGAAGGCTTCTTCAGACTTCAGGCCGGTGTCAATTTCAGCTTCATGACAAGAAAACTCAAGGCTTATGATCAGCTTCTTGCCCATGACAACACCGATGGAGTCACAAACAAATATAATCCTGTCATCACCTTGGCCAGTTCCGGCACCAATTTCTCCGTCTCAGGAAAATATGAAAGAACTGATGGCTCATCTGTCTATATCGAAATCGATGGCAATTCCAGCAAATCCTGGCTTGACATCTACTATAGTGCTCCATTTGATCCAACTGCCGTCGGCAATGCATGGTCTGATAAAATCATCAAGACTTTCAAGAAATATTTTGACAACAACGTCATTCCGTATTTGTATCTTGGAAGTAGTGACCCAATTGTCGAAGTAAGCAATGACGGCTATGAGATCACCTTGACCGGTGATACCTGGTCTGATTCTATTTATGACTATGCCACCAAGGCATTCGATGAGGATAAGGATACTACCACCAATGTTTCCTATTGGGGATATTCCTATGACTATTCCGACAGCATCAAGGGTAAGCAGCTTGTTGCCTATAAGGAAGTTGCGACGGGTTCTTATATCACCTGCAAGCTCTATAAGAACAGCACTGGCAAACCTGTCCTTGAATGTTACTTCGTTGACTGATTCTGAATCACTGAAAATGGTTACCATATACTGGTAGCCATTTTCTTTTGAAGATAATGACGTCAGTGTAATGCTGACATCATGCCTGTCTATGATGGAGAGATACCAACTGCATTGAAAAGCGTTGAATCAGGCCATATCTGTGTGCCTGATCAATTGTTGAATGAATGAATTCACTTCCGGAAGAATCAGTTGACGTTGGCTACGCATCAAAGTCTGCATCCGTCAATGTCTATGCTGTCTTTTCAGTGTTTTTCTTCTTTATGTTCTTTCTATATTTTAGTTTTCTGGCAATTGCCATGCCTATCTGATCTGCTTTATTCTCTTATCCTGCTATTCAAACGCTGACGGAAGTTTTTTCAATGTCGGGAACGATGACGAAAATATAAATTGTTCTTCTTCATCCTGCCTACGGACAATAATTTCGTTTTAGGTAAAAAAATAATGAATTCATGCTTCCGTGTTGTAAAATATACCCCGGTAAAAAAACATGAATGAGATAAAGATAGAACACATTTCCAAGATATATAACGAAAACAGGGAAAATGAAGTAAAGGCACTTGATGATGTCTCCTTTTCCCTTGATGAAGGAACCTTTCTTGTAATACTTGGTTCCTCCGGTGCGGGAAAATCAACATTGCTCAATATTCTTGGTGGCATGGATACGGCCACCAAGGGAAAATACATCGTTTCCGATGAGGATGTCGCTGCCTATGACACCAAGAAGATATCCCTTTTCAGACGAATGACTGTCGGATTCGTCTTTCAGTTCTATAACCTGATGCCGAATCTCACGGCACTTGAGAATGTCGCCTTGGCCCAGAGTGTCGGAAAGGATCCCTTTGATGCCTTTGAGACATTGAAGAAGGTCGGACTGGAAAAAAGAGCCAACAACTTCCCAAGCCAGCTTTCCGGTGGTGAACAGCAACGTGTTGCCATCGCCAGGGCCATCGTCAAGAATCCAAAACTGCTTCTGTGTGATGAACCTACCGGTGCTTTGGACAAGAAGACCGGTGCCAACATCCTGAAGCTTCTTTATGATGTTTCCAAGGAATATAGGAAGAGCGTCATCATCGTCACGCACAATCAGAAGATTGCCCAGTGTGCCGACAGAGTGCTTCGCATCTCTGACGGACATATCATATCCGATGAAATCAATCAGAATCCAATCAAGCCTGAGGATGTCGAATGGTGAAGAAGAAGTCAACGTTTTCCATCCTCTTCAGGATGATGCTTCGTACCCTGAAGAACGGATTCATGCAGTTTCTTGCCATCATCACCATCGGAGCCATCGCCGTCACCCTCTTTACCGGACTTATCAGCAATGCCGATGTCTTCGAGACCCAGGTGAACACCGTCTACAATGAAGGAAACCTTCCTTCCCTTTGGGTTACGACAAGTTCCTATGACGAGAATGACATCGAGATGATATCCTCCCTTCTTGGTGAAGACGAGAAAGTGGAAAGCAGATTCTATCTTCCCTGTCAGGGAACTTCACATTCCTATTATCTCTGTGTATCGGAAAATCTTCCCACGATTTCCAAACCTTATGGAAAGGAATATCAGGATGGGGATTTCCTTCTTCTTGATTCTGCCATTTCCGAAGAGACAGGCTCTACCGTAAAGATAGGAGATAGTGTCAACTTCTCCATCGATATTGCCAGCTACAAGACGGATGAACTGAAATCCATGATCGGTCTGTTGGATCTTCTTGTGAAGGACGGAGGAGAGAACATATTCAAAAACGACAAGATAGACATCAAGTCCACCATCACTGGATTCATGAATCATCCGGAGAACATCAACAAGGCTGCCTTCCAGACAAGCGTCGTATTGATGTCTGATTCCTTGTTCAAGTCAGCCATAAAGAAACTCTTCCATGACAACTTCAAGGAAAATTATGTCGATGCCATCTATTCCGTCGTTGCTCCCTATCTTGGATTCAATTCCATGGATGCGGAGAGGATCACCAATCCGAACCAATATGTCATCCAGGTCAACGAAAATACCGATGTCGATGCATTGAAGAAGAAAATCGAAGACAAATTCTCTCAAAAGGAAAACAGCAACCTTTATTACGTCACCAAGAGGGAACAGATGCCGTTCTATATGACGATTTCCAATGATGTCACCCAGGCAAGACAGTTCACCTTCGTCTTCCCTATGGTCTTCTTCCTTGTCGCCGTTCTTGTCATATTGACCACCCTCTCCCAGCTCGTCCTGAAGGACAGAAACCAGATAGGAACCCTGAAGGCCATCGGTGTCTCGGAAAAACATATCTATGGTCTATATATTTCCCTTACCTTGTCCCTTGTCCTTCTTTCCACCATCATCGGTGAAATCATCGGTCCTCTCATCATTCCTGGGATTCTGGGGAAGAAGTATCAGATCATATATACCCTGCCGGAGAAAACCTATCAGTTCCCATGGCTATATTGCCTTCTTACGGCATTGGCATTCCTTCTTGTCGCCGGTGTCGTCACCTATCTGGTATGCCGAGGCGAAGTGAAGCTGAAGCCTAGCGAGAGCATGAGGCCGAAAGTCGTCAACATGAAGAAGGCCAGTATGAGGAATACTTCCATGAAGGCTGGATTCTTCTCCTATAAGATGGCCTTCAGAAACATATTCATCAACAAGGCAAAGTCATTGATGGTTATCATCGGTGTCATGGGATGTACGGCGCTTCTGTTATGTGGTTTCGGCATCGAGAACACCGTTTATCATGGAATAGACCATGATGACATGATGTTCCGTGGCCAGGACTTCTCCATCAGCTTCTCTTCCTCGAAGTCGAAAAACGACATAGAAAAGGACTTCTATCAGATAGATGGTGTCAGCTATGTCGAATCCAGCATTTCCTCTACGACTTCCATCAGGACAGCTGACGGAACCCAGGAAAACACGACAATTCGAATCGTCAAGGATGATTCGACGTTCTATCAGGTCGAATTCGAGAAGAATGATGTTGCCATCTCCGAGAAGGTGGCAAAAAAACTCAACCTGAAGGTCGGGGATTCCTTCTCATTCACTTATAACAACATCCAATATGATACGAAGGTAGGAGTCATCTATGAGGCATTCTTCTATAACGGGCTTTTGCTTCACGAAGGAAACAATCTTCTCAGTGCCGTTTCCGGATATCTCTATCAGGACTGTGGTGTCAACATAAAGGAAGGATATGATGTCGAGGAAGTGAAGAAGAAGATCATGGATATCGAATATGTCGCCTCCTGCAAGAGCAGGGCTGACTGGAAGGCATCCATCGAGAATACGATGTCCGGAGTCATCGTCATGACCAATGCCGTCAAGGTGTTTGCCATTCTTCTTGGCATTGTCGTTCTTTATAACCTGACGCTGATGAACTTCAGGGAAAGAAGCAGGGACATCGCCACCCTCAAGGTGTTGGGATTCAACCGGTTTGAGATACTGAAGTCATTGATTGTGGAATCACTTTCTCTTACCCTCGTTGGCGTCATATTGGGATTATGTCTCGGATATCCGTTCATGCTTGCCGTCATGATGACGAACGTCGTCGAACTTGTCGATTATCTGTATATCATCAAGATTCCATCCTTCATCTATAGCTTCCTTCTTACCTTCGGTGTGGCCTTGTTGATCAACCTCTTCCTCTCCTTCAGAATCAAAAAGGTGAGGATGATAGAATCGCTTAAGAGCGTCGAATGAACAATAGCCCGTATGCCTGATGGTATGCGGGCTTTTCTCTTGCCGATGAAATGCATAGGAAAAGCCTCATCTCCAAGACGGAAATGAGGCTGTTTTTTAGCGGATCAATCAGCGAGTGAACGATTATTCACCTGCGATTTCATCATCCTTCGGGAACTTCTTGGAAAGAACAAGGACTCTGACCAAGACCCATGCTGTACCGGCGACGACGAAGGTGGCGAGTACGGCATCGACGATGTAGAAGAGAATTCTCCAACCACTGGTCTTATAGGTGATGATGGTGCCAGGAGTGATGTCCTGCATGGCGTTGGAGTTGGCGACGGTATAGAAGACATTGTGGAATGCTTTTCTCAAAGCCTGTCTGGCTGTAGCGGAAGAAGTATCATTGAAACCATTTTCCTTGGTTGGCTTGAAGCTTGCCCAGGTGAGCTGCATATCGGTACCGGCTCTCATACCCTGATCCGGAACCATGTAGTTGTAAAGGTTGAAGTCGGAGATGCCAAAGCCCCTGAATCCCCACTCATCTCTTAAGACGTTGGTCATGAGGGCCTTGCTTCCACCAGCCCATGTGGTACCGATTCTGTTGAAGGAGGACATGACGGCGGTGCATGCGCTGATTTCCTTCTTGGTGTGGTTACCTTCGGAATCGGAGATGTAATCAAGAGTTGTCTTTGCTGTCTTCACGACGATTTCGAATGGCTTGAGATAGATTTCACGGATGGTCTGCTCATCTGCCCATGTGCACAAGGCTTCGGTTCTCCAGGTTTCCTGGTCGTTGAGAGCGAAGTGCTTGATGTAGGCATATAAACCCTTGTCTGCAGCACCGGAGACGACTTCGGCGGCAATCTTACCGGCAAGGACACCGTCCTCGGAATAATATTCGAAGTTTCTTCCTGCGAATGGAGAACGATGTGTGTTCATGGCAGGACCATACCAACCGGAGAAGGTTGTGGACATGGCAAGGGATTCCTCACCAATGGCGGTACCCATCTTCTTTCCGAGTTCCTTGTTGAAGGTAGCGGCAAGAAGCGGTTCGGACATGTAGGCTGTGACGTTCTTGTAGGAACCCATGAGGGAAGAGAAGCCCTGAGGACCGTCATGATCTTCGGTGGCCGGCTTGTCGATGGATTCCATCTTTGGCGTGTTGTATGCACCGTTGGTGAGATACTGACCAGCGTTCTTATAATCATCCTCGGTCAGCTGATCAAGAAGCTTTTCATAGGCTTCATCATCATAGTCAAGACCTCTGACATCGATGAGCTTGAGACCGTTCTTCTCGCCCATGGTCGGCATGGTGTCAGTGTCGCTGTTGACATTCTCATATGGTTTGAGGAGTTCGGCGACAGTCTTGCCGTTGATGGTGATCTTGTCTGCGGCGGCATCATCGGCAGTCGGGGCTGTCGGATAGGTACCGGCGAAGTCGGATCTGGACATCTTTGTGGCATAACCGGTCGTCTTGGTGTCCTTGAAGATGGCAGAGACATCATCAAACTGGTTGGTGACTTCTGTCTTGTCTGAGGATTTCTTGCTGTACTTGATGGTATCTCCGACATTGAAGGTGAAGCTCAGTGCCTTTCCGCTTGCATCCTTGCTGACGGTATGGCTGTCTTCCTTGATGTCGATGGTATAGGTGCCCTTTTCGAGTTCGTAACCCTTGAATCCGTTGCTGTTCTTGTCGTTGTAGTCATAGGAAGCCATGTCTTCCTTGTCGATGGTGAGGGTGACGGTATCGCTCTCGCCTTTCTTGAGGGTCTTTGTCTTGGCAAAGTCACCTAAGACAGTAGAGGCTTTTTCGATTCCACCGGTTGTATATGGTGCGCTATAGTAGGCCTGGACAACTTCCTTGCCGGCGACTTCACCGGTGTTGGTGACCTTGACACTGACGGTGATCTTGTCGTCAGTGACCTTCTGTTCAGTGATTTCCTTGCTGAAGGTGGTGTAGCTAAGACCATAGCCGAATGGATAGGCAACATTGCTGTTATATTGTGTCTCATCGGAACCGAATCTGGTTTCATAATAACGATAACCGACATAGATGCCTTCTTCATATTCGACGAAGTGGGCCTTTTCGGAATTTGCGTTTCCAGTATCGATGCTTGTGATACCGGTATATTCGTTGACGTTGTTGGTTGCGAAGTTGAGGAATGTCGGATCAGCGGTGAAGTCTCTGGAATAGAGATCCGGGGTTCTTCCGGATGGGGAGATGGTACCCGCAAGGATGCTTCCGAGGGCATTGAAGCCAGTGGAACCTGGACTACCTGCCCAGATGATGCCATCGATTCCATCATCATCCTTGAGATCGCCGATTTCCATGGTCGTGGAGTTGTTGAGGACGATGACAACCTTGGAATAGTTGGTCTTGGCAAAGGCAATCATGTCCTTTTCTTCCTTGGAGAGTTCCAATTCATGCTGACCATCACTGTAGTTGGCAACTTCTTCAGCGGCATGAGCTGCTTTCTCGGTTGGATTGGTGGCGTTCTTTGTCGTTCCATCAAGGACTGCCTTACTGGCTGTTGTGTTGGCATCCTGCTTCATATTTCTGGAAAGGTCGAGACCTTCGCCACCGCAACGGGAGATGAAGACGACAGCTGTTTCACTCTTTACCGGAGTGAAAGTATAGGTGGATGGCTGGATTTCTCCGATGAAGAACGTGGAATTCTCATAACTATCCATGGAGATGTTCTGTCTTGCATAATAATCCTTCTGAGTATTGAAGAAGTTATAGACATCCTCATCGATTGTGAAACCGGCTTTCTCCAATGCGGATCTTGGATTTGCGCACGTTGTCGTATCGACGTTGCCGGAACCTGAACCGCCATAGACTGGGTCGACGCTTCCTCTTCCCATGAGGGCAATCTTGTTCTCCTTGGAAACCGGAAGGGCGTTGTTTTTGTTCTTGAGAAGAACCATGCCTTCATCGCAGATTTCCTCGACGACGGATTCACCGTTCTTGTTGGCCTCGACGGAACCGGTCGCGGTTTCACCGGTAGCCTTGGTGAAGGTTTCACCATAGTACTTGGAGTTCCAGTTCTCGCTTCCCTTGGCCTGAGTCTTGACAATTTCACCTTTGCCGAGTGGAGCCCAGATAGTTCCAGCATAGGTGTCAAGCATCGTGGCGAAGGATGGAAGCACGCACTCGATGGTGATGACGGCTGCGCCTGCAACGGCTAAAAATGGAACCCAGATCGCTAGGAACTTTGAGTTCTTCATTTTCTTTTTGGACATTTAGATACCTCCTTTTTTGTCCCTTGCCTTTCACTAAGAATAGGCAATATAGTCCTTTTGAAAGGGCTACACACAAAATATATTCATTGAAAAAGCCCTTTCAAAGCGAAAGAGCGTGTTTTGACTTTCTTTAGTCGTGAATCAGCTTTTCAGACTGAAGGTGATCGTGAGAAGAAAGATGTCGTTTTCAGCATGGTATCTAAGAATTCCGTCATATTTCCTGACAATGTTCTTCATGGAACGGACACCATAGCCATGGTTCGGTTTGTCTGGTTTGGTGGTTTCAAGCTGTCCCTTGACAATCTTCAATCCCGCGGGGTCGAAGAAGTTCTCCACTTCGATGGACAGGATATTTCCTTTCTTCTTGATGACGATGGATATATGCCTCTTGTTCTCATCTTCAAGCTTGGCTGTTGCCTCGATTGCATTGCTGATGGCGTTTCCGAATAAGACATAAATGTCTGCATCAGACATGAAGGACAGGGCACTTCCTTCCACAATGGAGGTGAGTTTGATGCCGTTGTTTTCGGCTCTTAGGGCATTTTGCGTCAATACGACGTCAAGTGCCTTGTTACCTGTCTTGACGACAGCTTCGTATATGTCGATATCCCTATAGATGTCCTTGAGGTCATCCTTGGTTATCTCCGGATTGTTGACAAGCTGGTTGACTCTGTATTTCAGATCATGGAACTTGATGTTGAGCGTATCGATGTTCTCTTTTGAAAGCTCATACTGCTTTTTGTTCTGCTCGACGATTTTCTTTTCGATGAGGATTTCCTGTTGAAGGGAATTGTGCCTGAGGAATTCGAAGAAGAATATCATGACGAGAAGACAACTGCCAAAATTGGATATCAATGAAACCAGGAACAGGGCTTTGTAGTCTGTCTGATAGTAGCAGACACGGATGGCACTGGAGATGATGATGGTGAAGATGACGACGACCGCTCCGAAGAAAGTCAACTGTTTGCTGTTGAAGACAAGCTTCAGGTTTTCCTTTCTTTGATTCATGTAGAAACTGAGGAAGAAAAGGTAAGTGATGATAAGGACGATGATGTTGATGGACCACTTTATGATCTGATAGATCACGGATTCGGTGGAAATGTCGGTATATAGCTCGATACAGCTTGTCAGTGATGAAGCAAAAATGTTGTTGATGTGATGAAGGAGGTAGCTTGTCAGTGAAATCAGAAGTGCATTGATGAATTTCATCCTGAAGGTGATAAGAAGGAAGGGAATGGAACAGAGAAGCAGACAGGTATACATGAATGTCCAATAAAGGATCGTATAGATTTCCGTATCGCTATAGACAGAAGGGAAGAAATATCCGATTGCCGAAAAGACAATGGTCAGACCTATGGCGATGAGGACATATTTCTTTCTTTTCTCATAGACAGGGTAGGCGATGATGAAACTGGCGAGGAAGGTCTCAAGTATCAGCTGTAGATTGACCTGGTTGATGGCTCCGAAGAACATGTTCATCTCCTTGATCCCGAAAGGTAGTCGCCTAATCTCTCAAGGACTTCCTTTCTTCTTGTTCTTGGCATCCTCAATGATTCTCCGTTTGCCAGTACGACATGGTCCTTTTCGACACTCTGGACGAAATCCAGGTTGATGAGGTAGCAGCTGTTGCACTGACAGAAGGGAAGACCTTCGAGTTTTGTCATGGCTTCCTTCAGGGAATACCTTACTTTATATTCCTTATCCTTGGTATGGTAATAGAGATCATGGTTACTGACTTCGACGTAGAGAATATCACTGGCCAAAATCTGCCTGGTGGAATTCTCGACGGAGATGAGAACATTCCTCGTCCTGCTTCTGCTGGAATATATCTTCATCGCCTTCTGCATCTTCATCCTGAAGGGATCATATAGGACTGGCTTGACGATGAAGTCGATGGCATCGACGGAATAACCTTCCACGGCAAACTGGGCCATGTTGGTCACGAAGATGAGTAGGACGTCATTGTCCGTCTTCCTGATTTCCTTGCTAACCATCATTCCATTTGGTTCTCCATTCGGGAATTCGATATCCATGAAGATGAGATCGAAGTCATTTGCCTTGAAGGAGTTCAGGAATTCCTTTCCTCCGTTGAATATCGTGATTTCCGGCTTTGTTTTCTGCTCGGCAAGAAAAGTCAGAAGATATCCGTTCAGTATTTCCTGCTGCTTCTTTTCATCTTCCACAATCGCTATTTTCATGTTGAGACACCTTTTTCTAGATTATAAGTGATTTAGGCTGAATAAATATGAAAAACTGGATGTTTTATTGAGAAAACATCCGTTTTGTAAAGAAAAATCATACTATGTCGGTAATCAGACACTATGTGCCATGGTGGTTTTGCTCTGTCTCTCAGTTTCCACACCCCATGCCGTATAAGGTGATGATGGCTCCTTCTTCACGATAGCCATTAACCTTCATATTGCTTTGATGATCACAGAATATTTCAACACAGATATCGTTCAGGATTGTTTTATTTCAGCTCAAAGCCATGGAAATCGAGTCTTCCCTTGCCCTCAAAGTAGAAATACATGGCTTCCATGTCGGATTGTCTTGGAATGGATATTTCCACGGTTTTGTCATTTTTGTGGATTTTTGAAGAAAATTCATTCTTTCCGTATTCGGAAAATCTTACGGATACCTGTCCTGTGAAACTTCCGTTTATGCTTAAGATGATCTTGGTTGTCTTGGATAAGTCAAAATACTTATATCCAATCAGATCACCGTCAGAAACATTCTGGATGTATTGTGTTTCCGTGGTATCTTCATCCTTTCCGGATTGTGTGATTCTCAGTTTTCTTTTTTGATGCGGAAGTGCAAAGAAAGGATAGAAGACATTTCCTTTTTTCGGTTTCAGGCAACAGCATATGCTACTAGGATAGTTGCCTTCTCCTTTCAGTGCGGCGCCATTCAGGCCACAGGATGTCATTTCAACCTGAGGAATGGAACCATCAGGAAGAATCGTTATCTTCTCGGCACAGTCCTGCCTGTCGGTGTTGGTGTAATTGGTATGGCGATGATAGAAGATATACCATGTCCCCTTGACGCATACCATGCCACCATGGTTGTTTCCCAAAGGATAGCAGGCATCCTTCTTTTTCCTTCCGTTATATCCGACATCTCCATTGGAGATGATGACTCCACCATATCTGAATGGGCCCATAGGACTTTTGGAGGTCATGTAACATAGTTCATGACCTGCCAGGGAGGAATAGACGAAATAATAGGTGTCGTTGACTTTTCTGATGGATGAGGCTTCAAAGAAGGCATGACTTTTATCAGTGACACCATTGATGTTTTCTTTGTCATTGGCTTTGCTGAAGAACTTGATTGGACCATGTTTTATGGTCAACATGTCTTTCTCGAGTTCCATCGCATATCCTCCAGATGGCTTCAGACCATGTTTGATTTGGGGAAACCATGTGACGGCTCCGAATCCTGAATATAGATAGACGCGTCCATCATCATCAACGAAGATGGCAGGGTCGAAATGGAACACATCGCCTTTCTTTCTGCCGAGAAGTGTTCCGTCATTATATTTCACATTTCCATAATGATGGAATGGTCCGTTTGGATTATCGGAAACGGCGACACCGATCTTTCCGAACCAGTCATAGGCATAATAGATGTAATATCTTCCGTCTGTTCCCCTGCAGCAGTCTGGGGCGTACAGATCGTATTTTCCGTTTTTGCTGTCAGGATCTTCTTTTCTGTCGAGGATGACACCCTCATATCTCCAGTCACTCAGGTCATCTATCGGTGCAGACCATGTGACATAGCTGTTATGGCAGAACTGGAATGCTCCGAATTGGTCATGGGAACCATAGACATAGACTCTTCCATCAAAGATGTGGGGTTCACAGTCTGGTGTATATTCATAAAGAGGCAGATAGGGATTGTATACTTGCTTTTTCATGGGAATAGACCTTTCTTTATTTCAGTTCATATTCGACGACTTCGCAGTTATGGATTCCATATGGTACAAATTCTTCGTTTTCCATGTCCTTGAAATAGATGTTGACGACTCTTGACATACCTCCATGGGCGACAATCAGGATGGTATCCAGTTTTCCGTCATATTCCTTCTTCAGTTTTTCGAAGAAGGTAGCGACTCTATGGTAGACATCAAAATAACTTTCCCCTTTCGGATATCTTTTGAAGAAGGAATTCCTTTGTCGGAAATATTTTGGATTGTCGACTCTTGGATCACCTTCCATGTCTCCATAGAATTCTTCCATGAGAAGTATATCTTCCTTGATTTCGATATTTCTTTCTCCTCTTATGAACTTTGCGGTATCCTTTGCTCTCTTTAATGGAGAGGAAAAGATGAGGTCGATTTTTCTGTCTTTCAGTTTTTCGTGCAATTGCTTAGCCTGCGATATGCCTGTTTCGTTGAGTGGAATGTCGATGTGTCCCTGAATCTTCTTTTCCCTGTTCCAGTCGGTTTCTCCATGACGGGTGAATAATATATGAATCATGTCAGTCTTTCTCCTGATGTTTGGAAATATTATAAATGAACTTTTTCTTTTGTATGATAAACATTTTGCTTCATAAGTATACCCATGCACGGCAAAACGGTGTGTCCAGAGATGTGAATTGACATAGAAAAAGGCCCTGAACGAACGGGCCTTATGTTGTTTAGAACAGATCTTTTCTGATGATGGTGGCATCCATTTCCGGGGAGACGGAGATGAGGGAGATTTCGATGCCGAGAAGCTTTTCGATGGTTTCGAGATAGTTTCTGCAGTTGACAGGAAGATCCTCATATTTTTTGCAGGTGGAAATGTCTTCGGTCCAGCTTGGAAGTGTGATTGTCTCGGTCGTGACCTTGGCAAGTTCCTTTACCGTGGATGGCATATAATCGATTTCCTTGCCGTCGATGAAATACTTTGTGACGATCTTGATTTCCTTTACGGCAGAAAGGACATCGAGAAGCATGATGGCAACATGATGTACGCCAGTGATGTTCTTGACATATCTGAGCTGTGGGATATCCAACCAACCGACTCTTCTTGGACGCTTGGTGACAGTCCCATATTCATGTCCTTTTTCACGGATGTTATGTGCATCATCATCGTTGAATTCACTTGGGAATGGGCCTTCACCGACTCTTGTCGTATAGGCCTTCATGATGCCGAGGACTTCGTTTACGCTATCAAGCGGAAGTCCGGTGTTGGATGGGATTGCGGTAGCCAATGGAGAAGAGGAAGTGACATATGGGAAGGTTCCGTAATTGAGGCAGAGCATGCTGCCCTGGGCTCCTTCAAACAGGACTTTTTTTCCGTCCTTGACGGCATTGTGAAGATAGACGGTCGTGTCGACAATGTGGTCATGGAGTTTTTCTCCGACGGCGACAAGATCCTGATAAAGCTTTTCCATATCGAATGTTTCACCGCCATATGCCTTGAGTTCAAGGTTCTTGAGCGGAACGACGGTCTCAAGTCTCTCATGGAGATATTCCTTGTCGAGAAGATCTCCCATACGGATACTTAAACGTGCAGCCTTGTCTTCATAGGCTGGACCGATACCATTCTTTGTCGTACCGATTTTCTTGTCTCCCAAGGCATTTTCCCTGGCCTTGTCGATTTCCATATGATATGGAAGAAGAACGGTGGCTCTTGTGGAAATGATGAGATTGAATTTCTCGATTCCCTTTTCCTTGAGATTCTTGATCTCATCAAGAAGTGAAAACGGATTGATGACCATGCCATCGGCAAGGACATTGGTGACATTCGGATTGAGGATGCCACTTGGAAGTAATCTCAAAGCATAACGGATACCATTGTGCTGGATGGTGTGACCGGCGTTGTTTCCACCTTGACTACGAACGACGACATCGGCCTTGGCAGCATAATAATCGGTGATTTTGCCTTTTCCTTCATCACCCCACTGCATACCTTCTATCGCTAAAGTAGACATAGAAAAATCCTCCTCAGGAATATTTGAATGTAACAAGTGAAAAAGGCTTATTACTTATAGAGTTTACCACCCAGGGAGTCATAATGAAAGCAGATTTTTCAAACCTCAATGCCATGACATTTGCTTCTGTTAGGATAAAATCAATGGAAAAGTCGCCATTTTCAGTCAAAAACTCTGATATTTTCCTGCTTTATATGTTGTATTTGCTATAATCGTAGACATGGCAAACAAAAAAGAAAACGATACTGGAGATAATTATCTCGAAACTGAAAATCCATTGCTTCTTCTTGCTGAGGAGAATGGTGCCCTCAGGGCATTGATGCAGAACATCGTCTTTGACTTCTCTCAGGATGATGAAGTTTCCAAGGTGGTGCTTGATGGTTCGCTTGCAAGGTTATCTGCCTTCAAAAATCACTATAGGAAGATAGATGAAGTTCTCCTTTATTTTCTTCACGACGAAAAGAAGGCGGATGAATTCAGGGAAGAAGAAAAAAGTGTCTCGGACACCTATGATGAACTCATGAAAGACGTTTCTGATGTCTTCGGTCATAAAAAAGAGTGGATACAGCTTCTCGATATGATGGAAAAGAACATCATCCATGAGAATCATTTTCTTCTTCCAAGGCTTGAGATGACACTGAATGAGTTTGATCTTCAGACTATCTGGATTGCCTTTTTAGGCTATCCTGGATGTCTGATCAGTTGATTTCCCTATGAATTCGTCGACCTGATCCATGCTTTTTTTGACCAGTGAACCGACTATCGGCAAGGCAAATGAAACATGGAGTGTATTGTTTTCTGTTTCCATCCGATGCTTTGAGTCACCTAGTCCGCTTCCCTCGTGAGTGGTGATGAGATAGACTTTTCTGTTGGTGAAATCCTTGTTCTTAAGAAAAGAAAGCACAGGCATCGGACAGCTGTCCCAATAGATGGGAAAACAGAATATGACATTGTCATACAGGGTGATGTCGATATCTTCCTTCAGTTCTGGTCTTATTCCGTTTTTTTGGTCTTCATATGTCTTTCTGCAGCATTGGTCATAGTCATCCGGATAGGGGAATCTCATCTTTATTTCGAAGATGTCTGCATTCAGCTTTTCCTTGAGGTGTTCTGCAATCATTTTGCTATTCCCTGTCTCAAGGTATCCTTTTTCTCCGTTGACCCAGTTTTCTCCGGATTTCGAATAATATGCAATCAATGTTTTCATTTTGTTTTTCTTCCCATCAAAGCATGCACTTTGTTTGTATTGAGTTTAACATACATTTATAATATTTTCGTCATGAAAACAGCACCATATGTTCTTCTCTATGAAGATGACGAAATACTTACCGTATATAAGAACAGGGATGTCCTTTCCATCAGGACGAAGGACAAGAAGACATATTCCCATAACCTTTATCATTATCTTCATCTTTATCTCGAAGGAAAGAACGAAAGACTATACATCGTTCATCGCCTTGACTATGAGACAAGCGGTGTCATGATCTTTGCCAAAAGTGAATCGATGAAGGAAAAACTTCAGAAATGCTTTGAGGAAAGAAAGGTCACAAGATGCTATGAGGCCGTCATCAAGGAAAAGATACCTCTTCATGAGAAAAGAAAAGTCAGGATGTATCTTCTTGACAAAGGAAATGGAACAAAAATAGAGTCTTCCGATGAGGAACATGGAAAAGAAGCCATAACCTATATCGAATCGATGAACTACATTCAGATAGGTACCGCCTTGGATATAAGGATAGAGACGGGAAGAAGAAATCAGATTCGAATGGCTCTTCAGCATGTGGGCTATACCCTTCTTGGAGACAAAAGGTATGCCCATGATGAGAACAAGAGAATGTATCTCAATAGCTATGGACTCATCTTTCCTGAGGAACTCGGACTGAAGGAAAACCGTTTTATCGTCGAACCCTTATGGATAAGAAAAGAGGATGTGAAAATATGAAGGAAATAAGAAATCAGCATTTCACCGGAGAAAGGGCACTTTTCAAAAGCCGTGACCTGGATATCGAAAACTGTATTTTCGATGATGGAGAATCACCATTGAAGGAATCGGAGAACTGTCATCTCGAGAATGTCACCTTTGGATACAAATATCCCCTTTGGTATGGAAAAAACCATGTCGTGAAGAATTCCACTTTTCTTCTTATGTCTCGTTCTGGACTGTGGTATACCTCCCATTCCACATTTGAGAACATCCATATCATTGCCCCAAAGGAATTCAGACGTTGCCATGACATTTCCCTCAGGGATGTCATCTTTGATGATGCCAGCGAAACATTGTGGACGTGTGACAAGGTCAGGATGGTCAACATAAAGGCAAAAGGTGACTATCTTCTCAAGGACAGCACTGATGTCGAAGTCGATAACCTTACTCTTGACGGAAATTATGCATTTGACGGAGGAAAGGATATCGTCGTCAGAAATTCAATCCTCAACACCAAGGATGCCTTCTGGAACTGTGAGAATGTCTTGATTGAGAACTCTGTCATCATCGGAGAATATTTCGGATGGAATTCCAAAAACATCACCTTGAGAAACTGCAGAATATCTTCCCATCAGGGATTCTGCTATATGAAGGGTCTTGTGCTTGAGAACTGTGAGATCACTGAAAGTGACCTTACCTTCGAATATTGCGAAAACATAGATGCGACCATCAACTCCAGACTATCCAGCGTGAAGAATCCGATATCCGGAACAATACGTTGTCTCGGCGTCGATGAAATGATCAGGGACGATGATGGAATCGACTTAAAAAAGATTCATGTCCTTGTGAAAAAAGGTGATGAATATGAAGAAATATGATTTTGACAGAGTCTATGACAGAAGAGGCCTTTCCAGCTGCAAGTGGGATGTTGTTGAAGGTGAGCTTCCCCTTTCCATGGCTGACATGGATTTGGGATGTTCCGATGAAATCATGAATGCCTTCAAGGATAGGATTTCGAAATCCAATTTTGGTTATACCCAACCTGACAAGGCTTGGTATGATGCTTACATCAGTTTTTATCATGAAAGACATCATTTCGATATCGATAGAGATTGGCTGCTCTTTTCTGCAGGTGTCGTGCCGACCATATCATCCAGTGTGAGGAAACTGACATCCGTCGGAGATAACGTTGTTGTTCTTTCCCCGGTTTACAATATTTTCTATAATTCCATCGTGAACAATGATAGGGTCATCTATCCTGTTCCTCTCATTCTGAAGGATGATTCCTATTTGATTGACTTTGATGCGCTTGAAAAGGCGTTCTCCCTCGATAAGACCACGATGATGATCTTCTGCAATCCGGCTAATCCTGTCTCCAGGATATGGACGAGGGAAGAAATGTACCGGATAGGACAGCTTGCCAAGAAACATCATGTTGTTGTTCTTTCCGACGAGATACATTGCGAGCTTGTAAGACCAGGAAAGGAATACATTCCCTATGCGAGTGTCAGTGAGGACAATCTCATGAATTCCGTCACTGCCGTTGCACCGACAAAGGCATTCAACATCGCCGGGGTTCAGTCCTCTTGTGTCATTGTGCCTGATCCTGACTTGAGAAGGAAGGTTTGGCGTCAGCTGAATACCGATGAGGTTGCCGAACCGAATTTTCTCAGTTGTGTTGCAGCCAAGGCTGCCTTCAATGATTCCATTGACTGGCTTGACCAGGTAAGGGAATACCTTTTTTCGAACAGGGATATGGTCAAGGATTACCTGGACAAGGAGATACCTGAACTTCATCTTGTCGATGGTGATGCCACATATCTTCTTTGGATTGACATAAGGAAAATCTGTTCAAGTGGGGAAGTGTTTGTTTCCTATCTCAGAAAGAAGACCGGACTCATATTGAATCCAGGTGAGGAATATGGTCTTGGAGGTGAAGGCTTCATCCGCATGAATGTGGCTTATCCAAAGAGTGTCTTAGCTGATGCCTTAACCCGCCTGAAGGCTGGGGTCTTATCCTTTCTGAAGGAAAATTGAGTGCTGAAGCGCTTTTTTGTGATAAAATCAAGGCATCTACGGAGGTTGTCATATGAGTCTCATCATCACTATTGCAAGAGAATTCTCTTCTGGCGGAAGAGAACTTGGTAGAAGAATCGCCGATGAACTTCACATTGCCTATTACGATAAGGAAATCCTCGAAGGAATCCAGAAGAAGACACCTTATTCCATGTCTTACATCGAGGAAGTCAGCGAGAACAGGCCTGTTGTTCTTCCTCCCATCAATTACGGCTCATCATTCTCCCTTTATCCGGATGTATCCCTCCAGCAGTCCATCGACGTCCATACCGCACAGATTGACATCATCAAGGAATTTGCCGAAAAGTCAGACTGCGTCATCATCGGAAGAGGCGCTGATTATACCCTAAGGGATCTTCATCCCTTCAGAATCTTCGTTTATTCTGACATGGATACGAAGGTAGAGAGATGCAGACAGCGTGAGGCCAAGGATTCCACTCTCACTGACAAAAAACTCATGAAGAAGATCAAGGCGGTCAACAAGAAGAGAAAAGACTATTACGAATATTATACCGGCAGGACATGGGGAGACAGGGAAAACTATGATCTCATGATCAACACTTCCCATATGGACATCAAGACGATTTCCCACAATCTTGCCACCATGATCAAGGCGATCATGGATCAGAACAAGGATTAAGACATTGGCTTTCCGCCATTCTGGGTGGAAGGCCATTTTCTTTTTCACATTTTTGAACAAAAAATCGAAAATAAACCAGTAAATTCAACTTTGTAAGCGCTATAATAATTCCGTATTGGAGGAATATATATGGTATATGATGTAACAATCATCGGATGCGGTATCACCGGCGCCGGCATCGCACTCGAATTGTCGAAATATGATCTGAATGTTCTTGTCCTGGAAAAGGAAAATGATGTGGCGATGGGAACGACAAAAGCCAATTCCGCAATCATCCATGCAGGATATGACCCGAAACCTGGAACCATGATGGCAAAGGACAATGTCCTTGGTTCCATATTGACCAAGGAACTTGCAGAGAAGATGAACTTCCATTATCAGCAGATTGGTTCCCTTGTCATAGGAAGAAAAGATGCCGATAAGGAACTCATCGATTCCCTTTATGAAAGAGGTGTGAAGAACGGCCTTAAGGACATGAAGATTCTTTCTGGCAGGGAGGAGATTCTTGCCATAGGTGAAACAAATCTTTCTGATGACATCGATTATGCATTGTATGCTCCAAGCGCAGCCATCGTCTCCCCATGGCAGATGTGTCTTGCCTTCATCACGACTGCCGTAGACAATGGGGTAAAGCTCCTTACCGACTGCAAGGTGACGGGTATCGAGAAAAAGGATGACGGATATCATATCAAGACATCCAAAGGGGATTTCATCTCCGGTAATGTCATCGATGCCGCTGGACTTCATGCCGATGATGTCTATGAGCTTTTGGCAAAGAAGAAGAAATACGAAATAGAACCTGTAAAGGGTGAATATTATCTATTGGACAAGGACCAGGGTAGTCTTTTCCATCATGTCATCTTCCAGACTCCTTCCAAACTGGGAAAAGGTGTCTTGGTCTCGCCTACTGTCCATGGAAATCTCATCGTCGGACCTAATGCCCAGGATGTTTCCTGTAAGGACAAGGTGAATGTCACCGCTGATGGACTTAAGACGGTCAGGGAGAAGTCTCTTCTGACAAGTCAGAAAATCAATCTCTTTGACAACATCCGCAACTTTGCCGGAAACAGAGCACATATCAAGGATTATGATGACTTCTACATCAAGGAAGATGAGGAATACAAACATTTCTTCCATTTCGCCGGAATCAAGTCTCCGGGTCTTTCCAGCGCCGCCGCATTTGGTCTGGAAGCCAAGGAACTGCTTATGAAAGCAGGTGTCACCTTCAAGGAAAAATCGGATTTCCATTATGTCAGGCTACCTTCCTTCTTCAAGGAACTTTCCCTTGAGGAAAAGGAAGCCAAGATCAAGGAAGATCCCCGCTATGGAAGAGTCATCTGTCGTTGTGAAACCATCACGGAAGGTGAAATTGTCTCGGCCATCCATTCCATTGTTCCGGCTACCACAATCGATGGTGTCAAGAGAAGAACCAATGCTGGCATGGGTAGATGCCAGGGTGGCTTCTGTGCTCCGAAGGTCTTCGAAATATTGATGAGGGAACTTCACCTTGAATATGACAAGGTCTATCAGGACAGAAACGGCAGTCAGGTTGTTGTCAGCAGGACAAAGGAGTGACCAGCATGAAAACCATAGAAACGAATTTGCTTATCATCGGTGGCGGACCGGCCGGACTCTCCAGCTGTCATGGCGCCTATGAAGCCGGTGAAAGAGACATCACCATCGTCGAAAGGGATGAAAGACTCGGCGGTATACTCAATCAGTGCATCCATAACGGATTCGGTCTCCATCGCTTCAAGATGGAACTTACCGGTCCTGAATATGCCCAGAAATATATTGACATGATTGCGGACAAGGGAATCAAAATTCTCTCTGACAGCATGGTCATCGACCTCAATGCCAACAAGGAAGCCATCGTCATGAACAAGAAGGATGGCATCATCAAGATCAAGGCCAAGGCCATCATCCTTGCTATGGGCTGCAGGGAGAGAAGTCGTGGAGCCATCTCGACACCGGGTGACAGAGTCGCTGGTGTATATACCGCTGGTGCAGCTCAGAAATACTGCAATATCGACGGATATCTCGTCGGCAAGAGAATCGTTATTCTTGGATCGGGTGACATCGGTCTCATCATGGCGAGACGTATGACGCTTGAAGGTGCCAAGGTACTGGCTGATGTCGAGCTTTGCCCATATTCCAATGGCTTGGCCAGAAACATCGAACAGTGTCTTCATGACTTTGACATTCCGCTCTATCTTTCCTACACGGTCAGCGATGTCATCGCCGACAAGGACAACAGGAGAGTCGAAAAGGTTGTCATCTCCAAGGTCGATGAGAAGAGAAACATCATTCCTGGAACGGAAATCACCTTTGAGTGCGATACACTTCTTCTCTCCGTCGGCCTGATTCCGGAAAATGAACTTTCCAAGAAGGCTGGGATCGTCCTTGACAGGAGGACGAAAGGGCCGATGGTCAAGGATAACCTTGAGACAAGTGTCGATGGTATCTTTGCCTGCGGCAATGTCCTTCAGGTCCACGATCTCGTAGACAATGTCTCCATGGAAGGAGAAAAAGCTGGTCTCAATGCCTATCGATATATCCATGGGGAACATGGCCTTTCTGAAATCGTCCAGACTGAGCCGATGAGCAACCTTGGTTATCTTTGTCCACAGCTTGTCAGAAAAAATGGAGATGATACTTTTGAACTTTTCTTCCGTGTAAGAAAACCGATGGGTGCCTGCCAGATTGAAATCTATCTTGATGGGAAACCATATAAGTCCATCAGGAAACTGAGAGTCGCACCTAGCGAGATGGAATCCATCAAGCTGAACAGGAAGGATGTCATGAACATCGAAAAGATTTCCGTCGATGTGAAGGAGGAAGAACATGATTAAGAATCTGATCTGCATACAATGCCCGAGAGGCTGTCATCTATCCATCGATTCCGAGACGATGGAAGTTACAGGAAATTCCTGTCCAAGAGGTGCCCTCTATGCCAAAACAGAACTCACTGACCCGAAAAGAACCATTACATCCACCGTCAAGGTCTTATATGCTCCCATGCAGAGATGCTCGGTAAAGACCTCTGCACCGGTGAAGAAAGGCATGATGATGGATGTCATGAAGGAAATCAACAAGGTCACCATCGAAGCGCCTGTCAAAATGAATCAGGTCATCATTGAAAATGTGCTTGATACCGGCGTGGATGTGATTGCCACGAAACAACTTGAAAAAATCTGATCAAACCAGGCTTCTGACGTCACATAAGATTATCAAAAAGGCACCCGATCGGTGCCTTTTGATGTGTTTCGATGAAACATGAATATGAATCTCATCTCTGACTGATATTCTTCAACCTTTCGTTTTCTTTTCTCAGTGTATCGTTTTCTTCAATAAGTCTGACCATTTCTTTTCTCTTCTTCGTCTTTTCAAAGGTATAGGTCAATATGTGATTCAAGGTGAATTCCTCGATTTTTCTTAATACCCGGAAGGAAGTCGTACCGATTTTTGAGATGGCACGATAGCTGCTTACCCACCTTACCTGGTCGAGGATGATACCTGTGTTCTCCTCAAAGCCGTCGTCTTTATATGCATCAAGGACATCCGAGTATCCTCTCCCGAATTTCTTTGTCGTGCATGGTGCCACCATGATGAAATTCTTCATGACACATAATACGACGGAGGGATGCGGAAATGAGAATTCGTATCCGAAGTTCATGAACCCGTAATCTATGATGACGATGTCACCTCTCATGAATTCCTCCTTCTCTTTGGGACTTTCTTTTTCCTCAAGGAAATGGGTGATGGAATTTATGGCCTGAGCCATCTCGTAGACGCTGAGACTGGATAGATAGGATCTGAAGTTCTCCATCGCCTTATCAAGTACATTGATCAATGATTCGTTATCTATGCCCTGAATCCTTTTGCATCCATCCGTGTTCCTGAATATTTCCTCGACATGCTTCTTGCTGATTTTTTCCATGATTATGGTTCTCCTCATAAGAATATCTACAGAAATTGGGTAAAATTACGAAAAAATCTGAAAATGTTGTAAACTTTATTGGAGGTGACAGTATGGAAAAGAAAGAATTGGTTTCCTGCTCCTTTATGGATATCGAGGAGGAAATGAGAAAATATAATCCGGATTTCAAAAAAAACGATATAAAAGACATCGTGAGGAATCCATCATCCTATAAGCTTTTCTCAACTTCATTGGATGATCATTTCTGCATTCTCCTTCGTAGCCAGTCCAAGGAATTGGTGGCATTGGCAAAGACGTTTCTCAAAAAGAGTGGATTCGATGTCTATGGAAGCATTGACAGAAGAGGACTTGACAAGGTCAGGGATGAATATCTGAAAAGGAATCTTCCACCATCCGTCGTCCATGAAACGATGAAGAAGACGATGGAATATCTCGGTGTGGATTTATCCAAGGAAAAGGAAATAGGGTGCAATCTGGAAAAAGACTATTATTTCTATTTCTACCCTATCAAGTCTGATGTAAGGACATGGGCTGACTTCAAGAAGATGACATATCTTGACGAGCTGAATGTTCTGGCCAAGAAATATGCCTCCAGCATCGACCTCATCTTCTCTCAGCTTGACAATGTCGTCTATGGTGGATTGAAGCTTCCTGGCGTAGCCATTGAAAAATATCATGATGCCTTCTTTGAGGCATGCAACGTACAGGTGAAAAAAACTGACCAGAGAAGTCTCTTCATCGCATGTTCCAACCTCATGGAACTTGTCTCTGAGGAAAAGGAACTTTCCGAAATCGGACTATTCCAGATGTTCATGGTGGAAGAGGAAATCTTTGTGGAAGACAAAATCGAGGAAATCTATCTTGATTTCCCAAATGAGATCACGGATGATTCCGATTTTCGGATGTGAAATGAAAAATTCAGCAAAAATGCTTTTTTGAGTGTATAATATTTCGGCTATATAAAATATAAATATTTTAGGGAGATTTTGCTTATGCGTTATATGACTAGTGATGAAATACGTGATACATGGCTCAACTTCTTCAAGGACCATGGTCATTACATCGAACCGAGTGCATCCTTGGTTCCGAACAACGATCCTACCCTTCTTTGGATCAATGCCGGTGTTGCCGCACTGAAGAAATATTTTGACGGCACACTGACGCCGAAGCACAGAAGAATTACCAATGCCCAGAAGTGCATCCGTACCAATGACATCGACAATGTCGGTCATACGGCACGTCACCATACCTTCTTCGAGATGATGGGAAACTTCTCCATCGGTGATTATTTCAGAAACGAAGTCATTCCGTGGGCATATGAACTTCTGACCAGCGACAAGTATTATGGTCTTGATCCACATAAGCTTTATGTCACCTATTATCCGGATGACAAGGAAACCCATGACTTATGGACAAAGTGTGGCATTCCTGAAGAGAACATGATTCCTTCCGTCCACAATTTCTGGGAAATCGGTGAAGGCCCATGCGGTCCTGACACCGAAATCAACTATGACCGTGGCGAGAAATGGGATCCGGAACATCTTGGACTGAAGCTTTTAAGAGATGATCTTGACAACGACAGATACATCGAACTGTGGAACATCGTCTTCTCCCAGTTCAATTCCATGCCTGGAGTCGACAGGAAGGACTACAAGCAGCTTCCTCAGAAGAACATCGATACGGGTGCTGGTCTTGAAAGACTTGCCTGCATCATGCAGGATACGGATACCAACTTCGAAACCGATCTCTTCATGCCATATATCAAGGCTTTGGAAGCCAAGGCAAAATATCCATATGATGACGAACATAAGTTGGCATATCGTGTCATCGCCGATCATATCAGAAGCATCACCTTTGCTCTTGCCGATGGTGCCGTCTTCTCCAATGACGGAAGAGGATATGTTCTCAAGAGACTTCTCAGACGTGCCAGCCGTTATGCCCAGACCATCGGTCTTCCAAGCGGTACCTTGGCTGAACTTGTCCCAGTCGTCACTTCCAACATGGAACATTTCTATCCATATCTCAAGGATCATATGGAGAGAACCATGAAGATGATTCTTTCCGAAGAAAATAAATTTGCCAATACCCTCAAGACCGGTGAGAAGTTCCTTTCCCAGTATCTTGCCAAGGATGGTGATACCCTTTCTGCCGAAGATGCCTTCAAGCTCTCCGATACCTATGGATTCCCATATGAACTGACCAAGGAAATCGCAGCCGATGCCGGCAAGAAGGTTGATGAGGAAGGATATGAAAAACTCCTTTCCCAGGCAAAGGAACTTGCCAGAAGCAGCCGTGGCGAAAGAGAATCCTTCGGACTTCAGTCCAAGGATATGCTTGCCTTCACTGCCGAAAGTGAATTCACCTATGAGACCGGCGACATCTCCTCAAAGGTCATTGGAACCTTTGTCGATGGAAATCATGTCTCTTCCATCACGGAAGAAGGTGACATCGCCTTCGAAAAGACGAATTTCTATGCTCTCAGCGGTGGTCAGGTCTCCGATATCGGTTTTGTCTCCAATGAGAATTGTGAAGCTGAGGTCAGCGATGTCAAGATTGCCAACCACGGCCAGCACCTTCTCCATGTCAAGGTTCTTTATGGCGAGATAAAGGAAGGCGACATCCTTACGGAGAAAGTCGATTGGAAGAGAAGAGACAACATCAGGAAGAACCATTCTGCAACCCATCTTCTCCAAAAGGCTTTGCAGGAAGTCATCAGCGCTGATATCCATCAGGAAGGCGCCTATTACGATGATGAGCTTCTCCGTTTTGACATCAACCTCGATCAGAAGATGAGCGATGAACAGATTGAAGCTGTTGAAAGAAGAGTCAATGAAAAGATCTTCGAAGGTATTGATGTCATCACTGAGGTTCTTTCAAAGGAAGATGCCATGAAGAAGAATGCCATGCATCTCTTCTCCGAGAAATATGGTGATAAGGTCAGAGTCGTTTCCATGGGTGACTACAGTGTCGAATTCTGCGGTGGTACCCATGTGTCAAATACTTCCGAAATCAACCTCTTTGCCATTGCCAGCGAAGAATCCGTCGCTGCCGGCATAAGAAGAATCACTGCCTACACAGGAACAAAGGCTCTTGATTTCTATAAGGAAAAGCAGGCCATGATCAATGAGGCAGCAAAGCTTCTCAAGATTAATTCCGACAAGGGTGTCAGAGCCAAGATCATGTCCAACAATGATCTCATCGTCTCTCTCAACAACACCATCAAGCAGCTCAGGGAAGAAAACACCAATTCCATGATGTCTTCACTCGAATCCAACATTGAAACCGTCAATGGCAAGAAACTTCTTGTCACTACATTGAATAACCTCACCCATGAGCAGGAAGACAGTCTTGCCCATAAGCTTATCGACAAGAATGCCGATCTTGTCCTGTTCTTTGCCATCACCAATGGTGAAAAGAAGGATCTTGTCGTTGCCAGAGGAAACGGATTAAGTGACCTCAAGGCCGGAAACCTGATGAAGGAAGCCAGCAAGATCCTTGACGGACGTGGCGGAGGTAAGCCGGATGTTGCATTCGGTGGCTGCTCCTCACTTGAAAAGCTCAATCTTGTCAAGGATTATCTGAAAGGACTCCTTAAGTGAAGAAGAATCTTCTCTGTCTTGACTTAGGCAAGGGTTCACTTGGTATTGCGATATCCAGAAGCGGAATGCTTGTCACTCCGCTTGAGAATTATCGCTTCCACATGAATCAGTTCGATGAGCCGATTGAATATCTCAAGACTCTACTGAAAAAGGAGAAAGTTGAGACTTTTGTTCTAGGTCTTCCTTTGTTTCCCAGCGGTGATGACTGCGAGATGACGCTTGTCGTCCGTGAATTCAGGAAGATGCTGGAAGCCAACTTTCCTGGGATTGAAATCGTCTATCAGGATGAAAGATATTCTACGATTGAAGCCAGTAGTGCTCTTCATGACAAAGGTCAGAATGCAAAGAAACAGCATAAGACCATCGACAGGACGGCTGCCTGTGTCATTCTTGAAAGATATCTTAAGTCCATCAATCAGATGGGAATGTTTACCTACTGAATCAAAAAAGGGGAATTGCTTCATGCAACTCTCCTTTTTTTGATGCTTCATGCGGTGATGCTGATCTTTGATCCGCCGCTTGACTTACTGACGGAAATCTTCTTGCTGATCTGTTCACCCAAGGCAGAGACGTGGGAAATAACTCCGATCATCCTGTTGTTTTCCCTTGAAAGGTCCTTAAGGACCCTTACGACATCATTGACGAGTTCCTTTCCGAGAGTTCCAAATCCTTCATCGATGAATAGACAGTCGAGTTCCCTGGCTCCGTTTCTGTTGCAGGATATCTCGGATAGACCCATGGCCAAGGACAGGGATGCCATGAAGGTTTCACCTCCTGAAAGGTTGTTGGCTGGTCTTGTTTGACCGGTGTTTGTGTCAAAAACATCGATTTCCAGCATGGTTTCCTTTGAAATTGATGCATCGGTATGGGCAAGAAGACTGAATTGTCCATTAGTCATGATATTGAGTCTTCTTGTGGCTGAGTCCAAAATCTGGGAGAAAATCAGGCTTTGATAATATTTTTCAAAGGATATGAAGTTCTTGCCTTTGACTTTGCCGTCTGCAACCTGATAGAGTTTCTCAAGCATCCCGAATTTCTTGCCTTTTTTGTTGACCTGTTCATTTAACTGCTTATAGGTATTAAGGCAGTCAAGGTTGTTTTTAAGGTTTGCTGACAATTCTATGGAATGATTGTCCAATTCTTCTTTCCTTGATTTGCTCTGTTCAATTGATTCTTGGATGGAAGTGGCATTCATTTCCGTGAGTTTGTCATAACCCTTGTTTTTGCAGTTGTCGAGAAGGGTTTTTGCTCTGTTCAAATCCAAGTCATATTTGCTTGTTTCCGATTCAAGACTTTTTTCTTCTGATTCATGGGTGTTATGGAAAGCGATAATGTTTTCAATCGTCTTTTCTTTTATGGATGGGCAAGAGGAGGATGATAATTTATCTTCGTATGACTTTTTGGATTCACTCAGATCATTCTTTAGGGATGGAAGTCTTTCTTCGTCCTTTTTGATCTGAGCCTTCAGACTTGATATATCCTTGTCGGTCTGATTGTATTTTTCCGTGCATTTTTGGATGTGATCGGAAGCTTTTTGGTTCTTTTCCGTCAATTTCTCGATATCCGCCTCCAGGTTTTCTTTTGTCTGACATCCTATCTTTTTCTCCAATTCTGAAATGTTGGATTTCTTGGTTTCGATTGTGCCAGCTGTCTTGTCGTTTTGAGAATTCAAATCCTCTTTTTCCTTTTGTTTTGAGGTGTTAGCCTTCTCCAAAGATTCAATATCTTTTTCAAGGTTTTGAATCTTTTTTCTTATTTCCTCCAATTTAGATTGTTCATTTGTTTTGGAAGCAAGAGATTTCATGATGCGTGCTTTGTTTTCTCTCAGCGTAGATTCTATTTTGTCTTCTTCCGAAACACATAAGTCATTCAGAAGCTGTTCGAGTTTCAACTTGCATGCTTCTTTCAATGAGCTTACGATGTGTTTTTGTTCATAAAAATCTTCGTATGCTTTCTTTTCTTCCTTGAATAATCTGTCCAAATCTTCCTTGGATACATGCCTGTGTTCATGATTTGCCGGCTCTGGATGATGAATCGAACCACATACCGGACATTTTTGTCCTTCAGTCAGGCTATTTGCAAGATACCCTGCAACATCATGGCGGTAATCCTCTTCTGCGGCGTTTTTTTCATTTGTCTTGTCTTCCCAGGCATTGCTTAGTCTTTCTTTTTCAGAAAATGCTTCCTTGTATTCCTCTTCCTTTTTCAGATAATTCTTGAAATCCGATTCCAGCTTATCGTATTTTTTCGTTTCATCGTTCAGCTTATCGATGTCATTCCTGACATTTTCGATTTTGGCTCCGATATCCTTATTTGATGAAATGAAATTTTTTCCCGTATCAATCGTATTATTGTTCGATTCGATTTCACTATTGATTTGATCAATAGTGATTTGATTTTCCTCGATGCCTTTTTCCAAGGCATTGATTTCCTTGATCAGTGCATCTCTCTTGCTGATATCGGCAAGAATCTCATTGTCTTTATTGATTTTGGCTTCGTTTTCCTTTGTTTCTTCTTTCAGGCCTTCGCATTTCTCTTTCTCGGCCTTGGTCGATTCAAAGTCTTTTTCCTTCTCGGAAAGACTTGTTTTGTCGTTGTTCAGCGACGTGTTTACTTTATCGAATTCTTTCTGAACCTTAGTGTAAGAATTGTAAGAGGAGAGGATTTCCTTTGTTTCCGTGATGGTCTTAAGCAAGTCCTTCTTTGAATTCATCTCGGCTTCTTTGACCAGCAGCTCCTTGTATTTTCCGTTGGCCTCTTGAAATTCCTTCATATTGTTGTTGTTTGTGCTGATTTCATTGGCTTTCTTGTTTAGTTCAGTTAATTCTTTCTCGATTTCGGAAATCTTCTTTTTGACTTCCTGCTGAGCTGTCTCCTGTCGGTTTACTTCATTCTGAAGCCGGCCGGAAAGGACACTGAAATCGTTTTCGGAAGGAGATTCAGTGGCCAAAATATTTTTCAGTTCTTCATCATCAGCCTTGAACTTGCTCAAAGTGATGTCAATGTTGTGGTTGGTTTCTTCGATTTCTTTCTTTCCGTCATTGTAGAGTTTCGTGATTTTATCCGTGAATTCGACGAATTTTCCTGTCTGAAGGATTTCTCTCAGAAGTTCTAGTCTGTCTTTGGATTTTGCCTTGACCAAATCAGAGAATTTGCCCTGGGCAATCATCATGGTCTTACGGAAGTCATCCACATTTAATTTGACGACATCCAGAATGGCTTTGTTGGTTTCTTCGATCCTTTTGTTATGGGCGCCTTCTGGTGTCGTAAATATCACGGCGGCTTTTTCTGTGACGGTATCTCCATCTTTCGTTTTATGCTTGGCAGGCCTTTTCTGTTCCGGAGATCTTCTTATCGTATATTCCTTTCCGTTCTGCAGGAAAGTAAATTCGACATAACAGGGAGTGGAAACATCGGCATAGTCGGATTTCAGATGGCTTGCTCTGTCGTTGTTGGTACATTGTCCATACAAGGCATAGCACATGGCATCAAAAATCGTTGTCTTTCCAGAACCGGTGTCACCTTCGATGAGAAAGATGGAACTATCGAATTTTTCAAAATCTATCTCAACTTCATCCTTGTAGCTCAAGAATGCCTGGAATTTCAGTTTTATTGGTTTCATGTCACTCTCCCCAGATTTCCTTTACGATGGCGGAAATCATTTTTTTCTGCTCTTCATTCATCTCCTCATCCATCTGTATTTTGTAGAAATTATTGAAAAGTTCCACTTTTGAAATTTTGTCGACATCCTCATATGTCTTTTCAGTGGCAGTGTGAGTTGATATCTTTTTGCTTGGATAACTTATTCCACATGCATAAGGAAAGTCCTTCTTGAGTCTTTCCATTGGATTATGGACATAATCGGTGTCAGTCAGTTCAAAGAAGACATAATCTGATTTGAATTCGTAATGTTTCCTGACATCTTCGAATGGGCCCTTCAGCACCCTTACATCCCTGAGGACAGGAATCTTGATTTCCTCAATGCTGAAATCATCCGTGTTTACGATGGTGAAGGTTTTGTCATTGTTCGCTTCATCCTTATGGTACTTAAGGAGTGCACCTGGATACCTCATGTTTTTTTCCACGTTCATCTTCTTATGGATGTGACCTAAGGCAACATAATCGAAATCCTTATAGACGGAAGAGGATATGATGTCTTCCCCACCGATTGCACCATCCTTGTCCTTTTCAACGGATACTTCGCTTCCTGATGCATAAAGTTTTCCACCTGAACCTAACACCCCCTGATGGGAAACGAGGACATTCTTCATTGTCTTGTCGATGTTCATCTTCCCGATGACATAGGATATTGCCTCTCCCAGGGTATCAAAATCCTTTGTCTCATCTCTGAAGGCATTATGGACATCATACCGGTTCACGAACGGAAGGAGGTAGAAGTTCACATCATCGATGGTCACGGGTGTCAGGGAATCTTTTATATTCGTAACGATGTGGATTCCACTGTTCCTCAGTATTGAGGATCCGAAATGAAGTTTGTCTTCCTGGTCATGGTTTCCGGAAATCATCAATACATTGACATGAATTCTGTTGAGTTCGGAAAGAAAATCGTCCAAAAGCCTCGTCGCTGATGCGCTTGGATCACGTGTGTCATAAACGTCTCCGGCTATGACGACGGTGGGAATCATGTTTTCTTCCACATATTTGACAATCTTGCTAAGAATATCAGACTGCACATCATACAGGTCATATTCTCCGATTCTCTTGCCTAGATGCAAATCTGCCAGATGTAGGAATTTCATATGAGGACCTCCGTTTGCCAACAATTCTTGTTTAAGTAATATTATAAATATTAAGTGTACGATTTTTCGTACATGGGTTGTGATATAAAAAGAAAAAAGCCTGACTGGTTGAAGTCAGGCTATATGTCAAAGTTTCTCTATCGTATCTATCTGCATGGCCTTCAAGGCAAGAATTGTGGCTTTTTCAGCCTCTATGGAGAAGTCTCCGATGGCATTCTTCACCAGGATTACGTCGGCATCCTTGAGGGCTGTCCTGGCCAATACGGCCTGGGCATGGACACAGATGGACGTACATACTCCCATGATGTAGACTTTGTCTATCTCATCTTTGTGGTCAAAGAGATAACAGAAGAGTTCGCTGCTTCCGAATGTAGGCTTTTCGAATTCGATGATGGTGTGATTTTTTGCAAGGCCATCAAGTGCATCCTTCAGTTCCGTCGGATAATCCCATCCCAGGGTATTGCGGATACAATGTTCGGCAATGCTTTTGCCTTCCTTGGTTTCAGGATAGGTGTCCTTTTCGTGGGTATCCTTGGTGACAAGTATGATGTCATCCGCTTCGACTTTGTTTTTCAGGATGTCCAATACACCTTTCAGTGCCTTGTTGCATCCTTCATTTCCCAATGACATGGTCAAGAAGTCATTTTGCATGTCGACGACGATATATGCTGTTTTCATGTTCTTTTCCTTTAATGGAACTGGGAGGAATACATGGAATAATAGAAGCCTTTTCTGTTCATGAGGGTTTCATGGTTTCCGGTTTCTATGACATGTCCGTCCTTCAGTACGAGAATCAGGGATGCATTCTGAATGGTGGAAAGACGATGTGCGATGACGATGCTGGTTCTATTCTGCATGATTTTGTCAAAGGCATCGGTGATGAGCTTTTCGGTTCTGGTGTCGACATTGCTGGTGGCTTCGTCGAGGATGACGATGTCCGGTTCAAGAAGCATGACCCTGGCGATGGTGATCATTTGTCTTTCACCTTCGGAGAGACCTTCCTTGGCGGAGACGATGGTGTCATATCCATATGGAAGCGTGTTGATGAAGCTGTCTGCATGAGCCTTTCTGCAGGCTTCCTTTACTTCCTCATCGGTGGCTTCCGGTTTTGCGTAACGGACATTTTCCATGACTGTTCCTGAGAAAATCCAGGTTTCCTGGAGAACCATGCCGAAATTCTTTCTCAGATTTGATTTGCTGATATCCGTTCCCTTGATTCCGTTATATAGGACAGAACCATCGGTTGGATCATAGAATCTCATGAGAACATTGATGAGGGTTGATTTTCCTGCACCCGTAGGACCGACGATGGCGACGGATTCGCCTTTGTGGATTGTCTCATTGAAGTCTTCGATGAGCTTCTGACCTGGTTCATAGCTGAACCACATCCTGTCGAACTTGATTTCGGATATGTCATCAATGTCTTCCTTTCCTTCGTCGATGTCATCTTCTTTGTTGAGGAAGTCATTGATTCGCCTGAAGGAGAATAAGGCAGTCTCGTATTCGCTCAATACGCCACTGATTTCGTTGAATGGCTTGGTATAGCTGGATGTGTAGCTAAGGAAGGAAGAAAGTTTACCGATGGACATGCCGAGGATTGGATAGGAAGCCGTAAGTGGAATCATGATGATGCCGGCAATTCCGATGACGCAGTAGATGGTGTTGTTGACAAGTCTGGTCGTCGGATTTGTCCATGAGGCGCTGAAGAGGGCAATTTTTCCTTCGGCACGGAGTTCTTCATCCTGTCTGGTGAACTTTTCAAGTGAATCATCCTGATAGTTGAGGGACTGAAGCAGCTCGGAGTTGTTGATGGCCTCAAGCGATATGCCGTTGAGGGAGGACTGCAGCTTTGCCTGCTTCTTGAAGTGGTCGTGTGAGAACTTGGCGACGAAACGGCTGACGATGATGGACAAAGGAGAGAGGAGAATGACTCCCAAGGCCAATATCCAGTTGGTGATGAACATCATGATGATGGTGATGAGAATGGACAACAGTCCTTCAATCAATGACTTGAAGACGGAGAAGAGACCGTTGGCGATGTTTTCTACGTCACCGATCTCGAGTTGGACGAGATTGCCCTGACTTTCCTTGAAGATGGTATCGATTGATACCTTGTTGAGCTTTCTGTAGGTGTCGTTTCTCATCTCGAAGATCATCTGCTGGGTCATGACACCGACGAAATATTCAAAGAAGAAGTCACTGAATGCGCCACAGATGCATAAGCCGAGGGAGATGAAGATGAAAGTGAAGAAGAGGGTGGTATTCTGTGCTATGGCATTGTCCAAGGCATAGCCGACAAATAGCGGCTGACTTAAGTTGGCGATGAGGAAGATGAAGACGAAGAGTGCGATGAGGAATATTCTTTTCTTCTGCGGGAGAAGATAGGAGAAGAAACGTTTTTTGTAATCCATTTTACTCTTCTCCTTTCTGTACCTGGGACTGATAGGTTTCCCTATAGACGAGGCAGTTTTCCATGAGTTCATCATGATTGCCCTTGCCGACAATCTTTCCTCCATCGAGAACGAGAATCAAGTCACAGTCTGATACCGTGGATACTCTCTGGGAGACGATGATCTTGGTGATGCCCTTATAGTTGTTGGTGATGTTTTCTCTCACTTTTTTGTCGGTAAGCAGGTCAAGAGCGCTGGTGGAATCATCGAGAATGATGATTTCCGGACGCTTGACAAGCGCCCTGGAGATGCAAAGACGCTGTCTTTGACCACCGGAGAAGTTCTTTCCTCCTTCTTCGACCTCGTGGTCGAGGAAGTCATCATATTTGCTTACGAATTCGATGGCCATGGCATTGTTCATGGCTGCCTTTATTTCCTCGTCTGTGGCATCGGGATTTGCCATCTTCATGTTGGAACGCAATGTTCCCTTGAAGAGGACACTCTTCTGTGGAACCAAGGATATTTCATTGCGTAATGCCGTGAGGGAATAGTTCCTGAGATTTTCCTTCTTGTAGTCAATTTCACCTTCGCTTGGGTCGAGGAATCTTTCCATGAGATTGATGAGGGTGGATTTTCCGCTTCCGGTACCGCCGATGATACCTAAGGACTGACCTTTTTTCAGAGTGAAGTCGCAATCTGTGAGTGCAAGGTTTCCGCCTTTTTTGTAGGCAAGAGAGACATGATGGAAGGATATGATTTCCTCATCGATAGGATATTCTTTCTTCGTGATCGGATTTTCGCAGTCCTGTATGGCAGGATTGACGGCAAGAATCTCATCCACTCTTTTCTTTGAGACGGTGGACTTGGTGAGGATCATTACGACATTTGTCAGCTGGACCAATGTCGTGAAAATCTGTGCGAGATAGGCGACTTCCGTGATGATGGTGGAAGAGGAGGCTCTTCCGGTTGCCGCATCAGCTGAGAATATCGGAAGACCTCCGAACAGGACGACAGCCAAGGTGGCAAGGGCGATGATGGCAAAGGTAAGCGGGTTGATGAGAGCGTTGAGGAAGTTGACCTTGATGGAATTGTCCATATAGTTTTTGGTGATCTGATGGAAATCCTTCTCTTCATAATCCTGTCTGTTGAAGGCCCTGATTACCTTGCTTCCTTCCAGAGTGTCGGAAGTCTTGACGGAGATGCTGTCAAGCTTCTTCTGGATGGAAAGGTATTCCTTTGAGGACTTTCTCATGATGTAGAAAATGACAAAGAGAATGAGAGGAACGATGGCGATGAAGACCAATCCGACCTGCCAATTCAGGATCATGGAGATGACAAGTGCACCCAAGATGATGAACGGGGCCCTGACGATCAGTCTGATGAAGATGAGGACACCTTGCTGCACCTGGTAGGAATCCGCATTCAGGGTGGTGAGAAGCCTGGCGTTGCCGAATTCTTCCTTTTCCATCTTGGAGAAGGAAAGAATCTTTTCATAAAGGGAATTCCTGACTTCGGTTCCCACAAGCATGGCAGTCCTGGCTGCGACATATTGCGTCGTCATGGTTGTCATGAAACCAAGTATGCCCATGACGAGGATGATGAATCCGCCGATGATGGCATAATTGAGATTCGGATTGTCAGGTATCCATGTCCCGAACGATGTAATCAATTTTGCTATGGCCAGAATGAACGGATTTGTCTCCTTGTCAAGTGCCCTGATTCCATCGAATGTAGACATGTCGATGATGGTTTTCATGATGAGTGGAATCATCAAGTCGAATACGGCTTCTATCATCTTCAAAGCCGGGCCCAAGGTGAATGCCCAGGGATGATGCCTATAAGCCTCAGATGTTTTCTTTATCATCTGTCAATGCCCTCCTTTTTTGCGCGTGGTATTAATAAGTCAACACGAGTATTTTATTTTACACTTAATGAATATTCAGTTGAAACCTTTTTTTATGAATGATAAAATAATCCTGTCAGATGAAATCTGATGGTGACTTTGTCACGACATTCTTAAGCGAACTTAGGAATGGGCCTCGGTTTTTCGAGGTCCATTCTTTGTTTTAAGAAAGGAGTTACGCATGAATCTTGACCATGTTGGTGAAGTGCTGAAAAAATCGGCAGAGGAACTGAACCTGGAATTCATTTCCGTAAGGTTCTATCACGACGGCGAACTAGGCGATGTGCTTGAAGTTCTCATCGATCATGACTACAACATCACGATGGAGGAGATTCAGGCCTATACCGACAAGGTGAATCCGCTTCTCGACGAGATGCCAGAGCTTGATCTTCCATATACTCTCGACATTTCCTCAGGGGGAAGTGAGAGGCTCATTCCTTTCGAAGATACGGGCAAGTTCGTGGATGGATATCTTGATATCCAGTTATCCAAATCAAAGGAAAAGATCACCGCAAAGGTTCTTTCCCTGAATGCTGATACGTTGACGGTCACCTACTTCATCAAGGGCAGGAAGAAGACGCTCGAGCTGAAGAAGGATGACATCGAGTCGATTCATATGGGCTACAAGGCCTAGAAGAATAAGAATGGACATAATCGGAGGAAATTAGTTCTATGTCTGAAGAAAATGAAGTTTTAGAAACTGTCGAAGAAGACGAAGAAGAGGTTGTCGAAGAAACCCCAAAGAAGAGAAGAGGCTATAAGCCATCCAGCAAACCGATCACCGGCAAGATCAAGAATGATGAATTCACTGCCGCCATCGGTGGAATCCAGAATGATTCCTATGTTTCTGCCGAACAGGTAGCCGAAATCCTTGTTTCCACCATGCAGCAGGCTTATCTCGAATGGTCCTATCCGGGACTTTTCAAGGATAAGGATTCCACTGATCCTGCAAAGGAACTCATCAAGTGCGAGGTTGATTTCTCCAGCACCTATTCCAAGTTCTCCATCTATGACATCAAGACCGTCACCGAAGAGGATGACATCGTCGATGATGCCTATCAGATTTCACTTGAGGATGCAAAGGAAATCAAGGCAAGTGCAAAGCTTGGCGATTCCATCAAGATCAAGTTTGATGTCACGAAGCTCGACAAGACCTATGTCAGAAGAGTCAAGCAGCTTTTCCAGTCCAAGCTCAAGGAAGCCAGCAAGACTGCCATTCTTTCCGTCTATAAGGATAGAATCGGTGAACTCATCGAAGGTACTGTCACCAAGGTTGAACCGGACAATAATTCCTATGAACTCAATTTCGGAAAGGCACAGGGCTTCCTCAAGCGCAACAACAAGCTTCCGGCAGACCGTTTCGTAACCGGCGATAAGGTTCTTGTCCATCTTTCCGATGTTTCCGACAAGAGCAACCCGCCAAGTCTTGTCATCTCCAGAACCAGCCGCGAATTCGTTGAAAAGCTTCTCGAAAGATCCGTTCCGGAACTTAAGGAAGGCATCGTCACCATCAAGGCATGTGAAAGAGAACCAGGCAAGAGAACCAAGATCTTCGTTGATACCAATAACCCGAACATCGATCCTGTTGGTACCTGCATCGGTCCTGAATCCAGCCGTATCCGTGCCGTTCTCGATCAGTTGGGCAGTGAAAAGGTCGATATCGTCCGCTTCTATATGAACAAGGCTCTCCAGGTCATCGAGGCCATGAAGCCAGCCCAGGTCATCGGACTTACCTGTCCGGAAGACTTCTTCGATCCAAATGTCCATTATGAGGAACTTGAGATTGACAGAGATTACGAATATCCAAAGATCACTGCTGTCGTCAATAACGGAAACCAGGGTGTTGCCATTGGTACCAATGGTGTCAATGTCCGCCTTGCCAGCCGTATCACTCACTGCACCATCTCTGTTCTTCAGTCCGATGATGCCATCGCTTCCGGCACCAAATACATGATGACATCCGAAATCATGAAGATGGTCAAGGGTGAGGAAGTCAAGACCGAGGAAATCAATCCTGAGGATGAGGAATTCATCGAGGATGTCAATGATGAGGAAGTTGTTCCGAACGTTCCTGAAGTCACTGCCGAAAAGACTGCTGAAGCATCAGTCGAAGAGAAGACTGAGACACCAGCCGTTGCCGTTGAGGAAGCAAAGGCCAGTGAAGAAGCTCCAGCTGTCGATGCTGTGAAGCAGGCTAAGGAAGAAATGTCTCATAAGGAACAGGAAGAAAAACCTGTCGAGGAAGAAAAGGTCGAACATATCGAAATCAAGAACAAGCCACGTATCTCCCTTGAGGAACTTGAAGAAGCCATCACCAGCAAGAAGGGACCAAGCGAAACCAGATCCTACAAGAAGAAGTGGAAGAAGAATGATGAGGCAAAGCCGGCTAGCGATGCATCTCAGGCCAGCAAGGTCGAAGCCATGCCGATCTATACCGAAGAAGAACTTCAGCAGATCGATGAAGATCAGTCCAACGATGAGGAATACGAGGACGAGATCGATTACGATCAGTATGATTCTGACGAATATTACGACAACAAGTAATCGTTGATGAATTCGAAAAGAATGATTCTGAGGATGGATCTTCTTTCCCGTAAAAGCTATCCGAGAGATGAGCTGTTCCGTCTGGTAATGCTGGACGGAACGCTTCATCTTGACAATGGAGGACTTCAGGGAAAAGGTATCTATCTTCATAAAGATGAAGAGACGGTGAAGAAGGCGTTCCAGAAGAAGATATTCAGAAGATTTGTTTCCTCCATGGATGATCTTGACCGTCTGGAAAGTGAGATCTTGGATGCTCTCAGAAAAACAGAAGCAGAAGCTTGATACTTATTTTGGCTTCGCAATGAAGAAGAAGGCCGTATATGTCGGACTGAAGATGGAAGAAATGCTTTCCAGGAAAAGACTGGAATTCCTTCTCATCCTTCCTTCCTGTACGGACAAGAAGGCTGAAGAACTTTCCCACTATCAGACCATCAACCCAAATCTTGTCATCTTTCGCTATACAGGATATGGCTATGATGTGAAATCCATATTGGGATATGATCTTCTCAATGCCGTAGGCATAAAGGATGTCCATCTTGCCAAGGCGATAAAAGGCCTTTTGGAAGAAGATATGAAACAGGAGGTATGAAGCATGTCGAAAAAGAAGAACAACAAACCAGGAATGAAACCTGGATTCGGAAAAAAACAGCAGGCTGGTGTTCAGGATGGTGTCTTCGTCTATAATGGACCGATGACCCTTGACCAGCTTTGCAAGAGAATCAACGTCTCTGCCAGTGAAACCATCAAAGGCTTCCTCATGCAGGGCAAGCTGATTTCCCTCAATACCGTATTGGATGATGACCTCATCGCCGAAGTGTGTCTCAACAACAATCTTGATTTCAAGAAGGAATCTTCCATTGCCGTCGATGATTTCACCAAGGCAAATGTCTTTGACAAGGACAGCGACAATGATTATCGTGCACCTGTCGTCACCATCATGGGACATGTCGACCATGGCAAGACTACCCTGATCGACTGCATCAGACATTCCAACATCACCAGCGGCGAACATGGTGGCATCACCCAGGAAATCGGTGCCTACCAGAAGGTCATCGATGGAAAGAAAATCACATTCATCGATACTCCTGGCCACGAAGCCTTCACGGCCATGCGTGCCAGAGGTGCTTCCGTCACCGATATCGTCGTCTTGGTCGTTGCCGCCGATGATGGCGTCAAGCCACAGACGATTGAAGCCCTTGACCATGCCAAGGCAGCCGGTGTTCCGATCATCGTTGCCATCAACAAGGTGGATAAACCTGGTGCCCAGCCTGAAAAGGTCAAGCAACAGCTTTCCGGTCTTGGCGTATTGAGTGAAGACTGGGGCGGTGATACCATGATGTTTGAAATCTCCGCCAAGAAGAATCAGGGTGTCGACGAACTTCTCGAAGGTATTCTTACATTGGCTGAGCTCTCTGAACTCAAGGCCAACAACAATGCCGCTGCCATCGGCAGTGTCATCGAAGCCACCCTTGACAAGAAGGAAGGCGCAAAGGCCACCCTTTTGGTTCAGAACGGAACGCTCCATGTCGGTGATTTCCTTGCCGTCGGTCAGTATTACTGCAAGGTCAGAAAGATGACCAACGAATTCAACAAGATGCTCAAGGAAGCTGGTCCGTCCACCCCTGTCAGCGTCATCGGTCTTTCCGGTGTCCCTGTCGCCGGTGATAGATTCATGGCCTTCGAAGATGAAAAGACTGCCAGGGAAGCTGCCCAGAAGAGAGCCAACGCCCTTATCGGCAGCAACACGTCCGGTGCCTCCTTGGCTGAAACTGCAGCCAATGCCAACAACGGCGAGACAAACAATATCAATCTCATCGTCAAGGCAGATACGGAAGGTAGTGCCGAAGCACTTAAGGCATCCCTGGAGAAAATCGATGTACCAGGTGCAAAGATCACGGTCTTACATTGCAATTCCGGTGATGTCAGCCAGGGCGACATCATTCTCTCAAGTGCGTCCCATGCCGTCATCCTTGCCTTCTCTGTCAAGGTTTCCGCAGCCATCAAGGACATGGCCAAGGAACAGCATGTCGAAATCAGGGAATATAACATCATCTACAAGATGCTTGAAGACATCGAAGCTGCCATGCAGGGTACTCTTGCTCCAGTCTTTGAGGAAGTGATATACGGACATCTTGAAGTCCGTTCGCTCTTCAAGGCCAGCAAGGTCGGTCAGATTGCCGGATGTATGGTCACTGACGGTTATGTCAAGAATTCTGCTTCCATCCGTGTCTTCAGAAACGATGAATTGGTCTTAAAGACCCATCTTACTTCCCTGAAGAGATTCAAGGATGATGCCAAGGAAGTTCAGACTGGATTCGAATGTGGTCTTACCATCTCCGACAACTTCAAATTGGAAGAAGGCGATGTCTTGGAAGCCTTCGGCCAGGAGGAAGTGAAGAATGGCTGATAAGTTTGGTCGTGTTCAGCAGATCATAAAAAAGGATCTGAGCAACATTGTCATCTATCAGATGAAAGCCAAGATCTGTGACTTTGCATCCATCACGGATGTGAAGCTCACAAGTGATTATTCCTATTGCACGGTGTATGTTTCTCACCTGGAATCCGACAAGATCGATGATCTTGCCGCATTCCTCAATAATAACAAGGGATATATCCGTTCCCTTCTTGCAAAATCCTTATCCATCTTCAAGACTCCGGAATTGAAGTTTGTTCCAGACAAGCTCTATGATCAGGCCCATGAGATGGATGTCAGGATTGATGAGGCATTGAACCGTAAGCCGGTCACATTAAAGGATGTCTATGGCAAGAATTACAAGACTCCGGAACAGAAGGAAGCCTTGAAGAAGAAGAGAGAAGAAAAGAAACTCGCTGCTGGAAAGTCAAAGGCGAAGAAATCATCAACAAAGAAGACGACTTCAACAAAAAAGACCACGACTTCCAGGAAGACAAAGAAAGTATCTGAATGAAAATAAGCAAGCCAGAGCCTCTGGCTTGCTTTTCTTAATCTCTAATCTTTTTTATTATTGATTCCTTGTCCTTACAGAGTTGCTCGGTAAGTTTTTCGACGGAATCGAATTTCTTCTGTTCACGCATGAAGGAAAGAAAACTGATCTGTGCTGTCTTGCCGTAGATTTCGTCATCGAATCCAAATATGTTTGTCTCGATGATGGCATGATGTAGTCTGTCTATGCTTGGATGTGTTCCGATGTTTGTCATGCTATGATGACTTTTCCCATCAATCAGAGTCATCGTCTCATAGACTCCGATTGGCAATTTCATCAATTCCAGGGGATATTCCATGTTGGCGGTAGGAAAGGAAATGAGTCTTCCGTTTCTTAGTCCATGGATGATTTCGCCTTTTATGAAAAACGGATATCCCAATAAGGAATTCGCTTTTTCGACCTGCTTCTCAGACAATAACTTTTTTATGTTCGTGGAAGATATTTTGCAGTTGTCTTTCATAATGAGATCAACGAGTCTTACATCGATTCCGTTATCGTGTAGCTTCGATAGGTCATTGGCTTTTCCGGCTGCGTATTTTCCATATGTGAAGTCTTTTCCGGCCACTATCATCCTAGGATGAAGGGAAATAAGGAATGAGAGAAATTCTTCCTTTGTGAGATTCATGACTTTTTCATCGAAGGGAAGGATGAGTTCGTTTTCAACTCCTAGGGAGGAAAGCACCTCGTCTTTTTCATCCTGAGTCAGCAATAGCCCCTGATATCCGTTGTTGATTTGCTTTTTCATGGTTGTGGAAAAGGTGAGTACGGAGGGTGTGAGATTCATCTTTTTTATCTCATCGAGCAGGGCTTGATGTCCTAAATGGACACCATCGAAAAAACCGATTGCCAGGCAAGGATTTCCCTTTATCTGATTCTTTTTTTCTATGTCCAAAATGATTTTATTCATGTCTCATCCCCTTGAAGCAGTGATAGACATGCCCATCTTTTCTATAGATGGCAAGAAGCTCGTCATCCTTCATCATGAATAGGTATTCGTCTGTTTCGTCAAGTTTCAATGTCTGACCGTTTCTGATCCTGAAGGCAAGCGTATCATCGCATTCTATCTTTTTTATATCAGGATGGAAAGCAGTCATTCCAAATAGATTTTCAATTGTTGCATCTTTTGCCCGGACAGCACCATCAAGAGTGATGTTTCCGATTTTTGTTCTTCTTAGGGCTATCAGATATCCTATGGTGCCAAGTCTTTCTGCAATGTCTTTTCCCAGTACTCGTATATAGGTGCCTTTGCTGACAGTGACTTTGAAGACGACTATGTCATCTTTTTCGTCATATTCTTCAAGTGATATGGCCTTGATTTCTATGTCTGTTTCTGGAAGGGTTATCTTGCTTCCCTCCCTTGCCAGACAATATGCCTTTTTTCCTTTGTAGTGCTTTGCACTGTAAAGCGGAGGAATCTGTTTCTGCTTTCCCAGAAAGGAATTCAGGACAGACTGGATTTCTTCTTTTGTGTATTTCCTGACTTCTTTTTTTTCGCTGACTTCCGTTTCGGTGTCCAATGATGGTGTTGTTTCACCAAGCTTCAGGGTTGCGATATATTCTTTTTCCTCATCAGGAAAAAGTGTCGTGAGTTTGCAGGCGTCATTGACGCAGACAATCAAAAGACCTGTGGCAAAGGGATCAAGCGTTCCCAAGTGTCCTGCCACTTTCACATCGAGTCTTCTTTTGATGACCCTGTCTACGTCGCTGGATGTATAATCCTGTTCCTTGTCTACCTTTATGAATCCCGAAATCATAACCTCAATATTATATCGAAAATGACCTTGCTGTGTCTGAAAAATCATCGTTGTCCATCATGTTTTCTCTTGTGCATGTTCTATTTGGCCTTTTTTATCGTCGAATAGGCAAATTGCCGTCATTTTACTTGAATTCATAAAAAAAACAGGTATAATGAATAAGCCTTTTTTCTGGTGGTGGGCACGATCCTCTAATTCACCTATCGCTGGAAGACTGGAGAAAGAGAAACGAGGTAAAAGAAAATGGCTCTTACAAAAGAAGAAAAGACGAAGGTTATCGAGAATAGCCGCAGAGATGACAAGGACACCGGTTCTGTCGAAGTTCAGGTTTCCATCCTTACTGAACAGATCAAGAAGTTGACTGTTCACATGACCATCAACAAGCATGACTATTCTTCCAAGCGTGGTATGGACATCAAGATTGCAAGAAGAAAGAATCTCCTTGCCTATCTCAAGAGAACCGATGTCGAAAAGTACAACGCTCTTGTTGCCAAGCTTGGTCTCAAGAAGTAATCGATTTGTCAATCAGCTCCCTTAGGGGAGCTTTTTCATTGACTGAAAAAACATCATTTTTTGTCTTGATTCTCGTATTCATTTTCATGGAGACGCTATTATTAGGCCTTTGATGACATAATTTTGAAAAATCGTGTCATGATTCTATGAATCATGGATGATTTCTTCTATAATTTTCATATGCAAAATAATTTGAATGTGGATGTGCTTGTCATCGGTGGTGGTCCTGGTGGAATGCTTTGTTCCATAATGGCTTCTGAAAAGAGAAAGGTGCTTCTCCTTGATAAACCAGGGAAGACCTCATCTATCGGAAAAAGGATTCTTGTTTCCGGAAATGGAAGAGCAAACTTCTTCAATGAAGAACTTTTCTCGACCGATTTCGAACCGCATTATCAGTTCCTTCTCAGAGATGACAAGAAGGATTATGCAAAGGAATTCTTTTCCTATCTGGATGGTCAAGGCTTCAGCTATATGAAGGAAGGGAATCTTTACTATCCCTATTTCAGAAGAAGCGAGTGTCTTTATTCCTTCCTTGTGGAAAAAATGAATCATGTCGACATTCAATATGGTCTTGCCCTCAATGTCGATACAGGAAACAATGTCGTATGTTGCCTGATGGACGGAAAGAAGATATTCATCCATTATCAGGATCTTGTCATATGTATCGGTGGAAGAAGCTTTGACCGTGAAGATTATTCCTATGAGCTTTTGGATTCACTTGGTATTTCCTTTTATCCCTACAAGAGCATGCTCTGCCCTGTCAGGACGAAGGAAAAAATCCCTTCTTATCTTTCCAAGCAGAGACTGAGGATGAGATTACATCTTCTTTCCAACGGAAAGGAAATCTATGTTGAGGAAGGAGAAATCCTCTTCAAGGATGATGGAATCAGCGGAATTGCAGTGTTTAACTCCACAAAATACATCCATGAGTGTCTTAGGAAGAATCCGAAATCTGAGTTTGTCTATCAGATAGATTACGCTTTTGACGGATTGAGTGCTGAGGCTTCACTGTCTTCCTATCCTTCTTTCCTGAGAAGATATCTTGAGGAAAACAAAATCAATCCGACATCTCCATTGATATTCCATTATCGGGAAATGTATCCATTCAGGGAATCCCAGGCAAGCTATGGTGGAATACTTCTTTCGGAGATGGATAAGAGCACTTTGACTTTGAAGAAACATAAAAATATATATTGCATCGGCGAGATGCTCGACGCCAACCTGAAGTGTGGCGGATACAATATGGGATTTTCCTTCGTTGAGGGTTATAGGGTTGGATGGAGGTTAATGAATCATGGAAAATAATGTAGACAACGATATTGCCATCATCTTTGCCAGTCAGATTGCCAAAAGAAATGCCAATGTCGATGAATTCGACATCGAGAAGATTTTCCGTGCAGCATTGAATCTGACAAAGGAAGTCAAATCAGAACAGAACCTCACGGAAATCGACAAAAAACTTGCTATGTCCATGCTGGTTGATTTCAGTATAGGTGAATGGGATTTCCATAAGAAATATTCTTCCTCCTCTTCCGCAAAGATCGACTTTGAGGAAATGGGAGCCAAGGCAGCAAGAAAATATCTGGCCTATCGTGAAAATGAGACACGTACCCAAAGCGTCAACGATAACTGCTATCCTTACTACGATCCATTGATTGCCACATTGACTTCCGCTGGATATGTCTTTGAGAAAATCAATCGTCCGATGACGAGATTCGATCCCAGCTATTCTCTGATGAATGATCTTTTTGAGACAATCTTCAGAAAAATCATCGGCTCTGCAAAGATGCTCGAGCTTGGACTTTATCCGGATGCCTTTGTCTCCTGGAGAACGATACATGAATCCGAATGTATCATTCAGCTTCTCATATCGGGTGGCGACAGATGCAGGGAATCCTATGTCAATCACATAGCCTACAACAACTATTTCCGTAATCCTTTGGGAATCTATACAAAGGAACAGTTGGATTCCGCCTTTGGCGTCATCAAGTCGGAAATGAAGAAACATGGACTTAAAAGCAAGGACATGAAGAAATTCATAGAATATGGGTGGCTATATGACCATCCGGACTGGAATTATGATGACAAGACCGCCAAACTCAATTTCCGCGATGGTGTGGAGAGGGTTGCCAAGCATACGGAATATGCAAAAATCTATGAACTTTCCAGCGAAATCACACATTCCAGCGCCGTCTTCTTCTATGCAAACGATGAGTCCTGCAAGGATATCGCCTTTCATATGATCTACCAGAGCTGTGAAAGAATCTTCTGGATGTATCATGATTACATGATCAATTTCTTCAGGGTGAATCCCGATGATGACAAGCTCGTCAAGGAAGCCATCAGTGATGTTTCCCTGATTTCGAGAAAGATCTATTCCGAGGATGACTTCCTTGAGGAAGACAGCAAAGTCGATGATGACAAGGAGATGAACTATGAGTAGAAGAACAACAAAGACGACCTGTATCGGTCTTGACGATTTCGGAAAAGGCATCGTCAGGGTGGATTCCACCACCTGTTTTGTCGATAACCTCCTTCCTGGAGAGGAAGCGGATATCGAGACGGATTTCAGGTTCGGAAAATTGGCTAAGGCCAAGGTATCTGAAAGATATAAGGATTCTCCGGACAGAGTTCATCCTGAATGTAAATATTATCCAAACTGCGGTGGTTGCCAGCTGATGCATTTAAGCTATGAGAAACAACTGGAATACAAGACGAGAAAGGTCAAGGACCTGCTTCATAAATTTGCTCATGTCGATATCGATGTGAATCCCTGCATCGGTCTTGATAATCCGACAAGATTCCGCAACAAGGTACAAAAACCGGTCCGCTTTGACAACAAGAAAAAGAAGATCAAGGCTGGCTTCTATCAGGAAGGCACTCATAATCTCATCGGCGTCGATGACTGTTTGATGGAGTCTCCTCTATCCAACAGAATCAGCAATATCCTTGTTTCGATGTTTGAGAAATACCACTATACACCCTATCACGAGGATGCCCAGTTCGGACTGATCAGACATCTTCTCATAAAGACAAACACAGAGCAGAGCCAGGCTTTGGTCACTCTCATCGTCACCCGTCCCGACATCAAGGGAATCAAGGAATTTGCCAAGGAACTTATGAAAAAGGTTCCTGAAGTCGTCGGACTTGTTTTGAACATCAATAACAGAAAAACCAATGTCATTCTTGGTGAAAGAGATGTTCCTGTTTATGGACACACGAAGATTCAGGATGTGATCTTCGACAAGAAGTTCCTGATTTCCACTCAGTCGTTCTATCAGGTGAATTCCCATCAGATTGAGACTCTGTATGGAAAGGCGATCGAATTTGCTTCGCTCGATGAGAATGATACTCTTCTTGATGCCTATTGTGGAACAGGAACCATCGGTTTATGCTGCTCTGACAAGGTCAAAAGTGTCACCGGTGTCGAAATCGTTGCTGATGCTGTCCATGATGCCATACTCAATGCCAAGATAAACGGAATTACCAATGCCCATTTCATCAAGGGTGACTGCACGAAGTACATGCTTACGACAAATGAACATTTTTCCGTCATCATCATGGATCCACCCAGAAAGGGATCTACTCCGGAATTCATTTCCGCAGTGAAGAGAATCTCTCCTGAAAGAGTCGTCTATGTTTCCTGTGATCCTGTGACTTTGGCAAGAGACCTTGATATATTCAAGGACAAGTACATGATTAAGAAGGTTCAGCCGGTGGACATGTTCCCGAATTCCATGCATGTTGAGACAGTGGTGCTATTAGAACACATATAATGCGATGAATACAGGACTTTTTACAAATTCCAAAAGTTCAGGAAATGATAAAAAATTAAAAATTTCTCTAAAATTTAAAAGTAAAAAAAAAGCTACTAGACTCTGGAGACGTATGGAAAAGTGCCGTAAAATCGGCACTTTTTCAGTTTTTGATTTTTTTGAAGCTTAAAACTCGAAAAATTATAAAAATTGTCAAAATGCCAGTAGACACTGGGTGTACATATATAAAATTTCGATAAAATTTATAACTGTTTCTGCTATAGATTGGTTATATCTTTAGTTTTACA
>CAVJFW010000005.1:55955-57413 GCA_963648975.1 bacterium
AAAAACTGCGTTAAAAAGCTGACTTTTGAAATTCGATTACTTATTTTTGTAGTAATTTTCTTTCCAAAGTCAGCTGTTTTTAAATGGTTTGATGATGCTTTTTTTAGTTTAATTTACATATTTTTTTAGTTTCTCTATTGAGATGACCTGCTTTGTCAGCAACATGCCGAATCCCTTTGCCATAAGCATGTTCATCTCGTTTTCCTTTGCGCCAAGATAGAAATCATATCTTTCCTGGGCGTACAGTTTCTTTTTCTCAGACTTCTCAGCTCATCTATTGTATCGCCAGGTTTGACCTTGGCTGATTCATACCTGCTTCTCTCGTCTGGCTTTGAGACGAGTGCCTTTTTGGTGATGGAAAGCTCAAACCAGCGAATTTCTTGGAAAGCATTGACTTCTGTGTAGGGATGACGGTGGAAATCTGCCTTATCTGCTCTTTCAGTCGGAGCTGTTTGCTGCGATTTCCCTTGAAGATGTTCATTCCGACAGGGAATCCGTTCTCATCGATGAGAAGACCCATCTGGACAAGCGGTGCGAATATCCTTTCCTTGCTCTTCTTCATTCCGAGAAACTCACCGTCGCATCCTCGTGGGTATACTAAATTGGTGCAGTCATAAAAATTTTTCGAACTGTCTTTTTCGATTATCTTTTTTGCACTTTTGCAGGAATACGTATTGATTTCCGTGCTGTGCCTGCAAAGAATGTCGAGTGCCCTGTAGACGTGATGAAGGCTGATGCCATCCATGGTCGTTTCCTTTGAATCCGACAGTGTGAAAAACATATGTCTCTTGCTTACGGAATCAAGAATCTGCATGCATATAAGCTCCCCGACCGTCTTCGGAAAGTCGAACTGGTATTTCTCTTTTCCTTCGCCTTTCAGGGAAGCCAGCTTTGTGTTCAGGCCCAATTCGTTGATGAACTTGAGAATATGGTAGTGCCAAGCTGAACCTCTTTGCTTTCTCAATCATCGTCTTCCGAGAGAAAGACGGATGCCCTGCCCTTCTCGGCTTTCCATTGGTTATATGATTCAGCAGCGAGTCTGTCTATGTCTTCCTTTGATCCAAATTCGGACAGAAGCCCTAGCTTCCTGATGCTGTGAGATGTGGACTTGCCATTTGAGTTTCTGTAATTCCTTTTGAGATAGACGAGCCTGTCATTTCCGCCGTCAGTCGGTCTGAGACATAGGGAATAGAGACGATTCTCCGGTCTTCTGTTTCCGTGGTGATTCAATTCATGTCACCATCTTATACTACAATTACTACAAATGATTTATGGATTTGACAACAAAAAATTCGGCCTTATACAAAGTAGAAGACCGTGTCTTTTATCTGATTGTTTCCAATTGTTCTGTAAAACTACGGTTTGAAGATTGATTAACCAAATAGGATTTTTATGATTTTAATAACTATTATTACTAATTGCATTTTACGAAATAAAAATCAATTTAGCGAAATGATT
>CAVJFW010000006.1:0-57115 GCA_963648975.1 bacterium
AAGCAGAAATCATATTTCGCATCATATTTTGTAATTTGTGATAGGCATCAGAAAAACCATGAGCCTTTTTCATCAAAGTGGTTGAAAAATTATTGATTGATTTTCTTTTATTTCCTTTTTTATATTCGAGATGTCACATCGAAAGGGGATAATATTTATGAAAAAAATCAATCTGCTTATTTTGCCATTGATTGCTCTCTCCATTGCTGGATGTAGTCGTGGTTCTACCTCTTCTGCCAGCAACGATCAGATTTCAGAGAAACAATCATCCACTTCTTCCTCATCTTCTTCATCTTCTTCATCTTCTTCATCCGCTCCGAAAGCTTCCAGTTCTTCTTCATCTTCCGTCGCCGAGGAATCCACATCATCCACAGTTGATGTCTACTCACTTGGTTGGTCAAGAACCGTCGTCGACAAGATGTTGAAGTATCTCAACAACACTGTTCTTCCTTATGTCAATTTAGGTAAATCAACTTATGTTGAAGCCGAATGGGCTGTTTCCAGTTCTGATTTTGGTGTCTTGAAGATAGCCGGCACCGAAGAATGGGACGGAACCACGACTCCAGCCATTCTTACCGCTGCATTCAGCGCAGATGCCGGTTGGAACATCACCAAGAATGACACTGCCGGTTTCGAAGCAACTTTGACTGACGCAAAGGTCAGTGTCAACATCGGACCTGCCTCCACTTCTTCATACTCTCCAGATCCAACCCTCACCATCAAGGCATCCTATGATGAAGAATATGACCTTACTGCTGCAACTGCCTGGGATGCAGAAACCGCTCAGGTGTTCACCGACAATTTTGGTGTTGTCGCTCCATTCGTTTATTTAGGCACCAAAAACCCATATGCGGAATACTCTTCCTATAGCAATAAGATAACTATCTCTGGTGGCAAGTGGAACGCACAGGTGATTCAGGACGCCTGGTCAACCCTCAACGCCGCCGGTTATACTGTCGGCATTTCAGGAACAACATTGACCGCAACAGGCAAAATCTCTCCCACAGATGATGATGAATTCAGCATCACGATCGAAAAGAGTGGATATTCTGCCGAAAAGATTTCCATGAGCGTCAAATTGACCGAAGCATGGAATCCGACTGCACAGACCGCTTGGCCACAGACCGTACAGACCGAAATCAACACAAACCTTGATGGGCATGAAATTCCTTATCTTTGGTTAGGAACAAAGAATCCAACGACATATTATTTTTCTTCTTATAATGAGTTGGATATTCGTGGCAACGCCAGCATTACGGATGATCAGTTGCAGCAGATTTTCACATTATCTGAAACATCGTTCTCTGAAGATGACGGATGGACACTTGTCTCTGATGAACGCAACAGCACCAGCTCAAAACAGATAACCTATAAAAAGAAATTCGATTCTGACAACTGCATCATCAAATGCATCGTCAAGGAATCCTATTCCTATGGTGCCATCATTGAATGCTACCTTTCCACAGGTATCGTGGTTCCATCCACTTCCACAGAATGGTCCAGTGCCACACAGACTCTCATGACAGACAATTTCCATGAGATTCTTCCATATGCTTATCTCAATACTGCAACCGAAACCGCTGTGTGGGACGCTGATACTTCCACCTTGACCATAACTGGTGGTACCTGGGTTAATTCTCAGGGTGAGCTTGTCGGAGAAGTCTACAGCAATGATGCCACGATGGAATCAGACGGTACAACCAAGAAATGGAATTGGACAGTCGGTGCTGCCGACTATTCTGGTGTTGTCAAGATCGAAGGCAAGAAGGCCGACGGCACAAGATACAAGATCACAATTCAGAACACATCCGGCAATGCTGAGATGAAGATTGTGTACATCCCTGTCTATCAGACTAACGATGATGGTTGGGATACTGGTGTCAAAACTGCAATGACTCAATATCTTGATGGACATGTCATTCCATATGTCTATCTTAGAAGCGGAAAGTGCTATACATATTGGTCCAGCTATTCCAGTTACCTCCAAATCAAGGGTGGTGAATGGGACGAAGGCATGGTCACAGCCATGGAAACTGTCTATACCGCAGATGGTTGGACCTTGGTAAGCAAGAGTCAAGCAGTCGGCTCTGATGCAGGTAAGATCAGATATAAGAAGGCAATGGGTGATGGATGCGTCATCGAAGTCCTTCTTGACAGATACTCCTCTTCTACCACCGTTGCCGAAATGATGGTCTGGATCACTTCTGAATACAATGAAGCATCTAAGCAGACTGAGTGGAATGATACAGCCAAAGCCGAAATCGCCAAATCAAGTCATCTTGTTGTTCCTTATGTCTATCTTGCCTCAAAGGCACCATCTGTCTCATATTCTTCCGGTGGCAGCTATTATACCTACACTGACAAGGTAACCTTCAAAGGTGGTACTTGGGATGACAGAGTCCTCACTGAGGGTAAGGCAAATCTCATAGATGGCGGATACACCATGTATGAGAGCAAGAACGATTATGGGAAAATGGCCATCGGTTACATGAAGGATACGACAAATAGCATCTTCACAACCGTCATTCTCTACAGAGACAGCTCCAACATGTGCTGTATGGATTTCTACACATCTCCTCTTGCTGGAATTTCCGAGTCGGGTTCTTGGGCTGCAGACATCGATACGGCCATCAAGGGTTATACCGAAGCTGATTTCGACATGGATTACCTGAGCCTGGGTGGAAGCGTCTCCTTTACCACGGTTACGGGACATGCAACCTTGATATCCGCTGACAAACTCACTCATGAAAGATCCTTTGTCATTTACGAACAGCTCAAAAACGCTGGATGGGAAGATCTTGTCATCAAGACTTCTGCCAGTGATCTCAAGGTCATGGCCAGCAAGAATTTGGGTACCAATAAGGGTTCTGTTTCAGTCTCCATCGACCAGTATTCCGTTGCAACATGCTATCTCAATTATTATCCACCATTCATCGCACCAGAAAATGTGACATCATGGGGTGATGGAATCGAAGGCTTGATGGATACCAATTTCGGACATCGCATCCCATACTTCTATATCGGTGCCGATAGTCCAAGCAGCTACTATTCTTCCTACTCTCAGAAACTTGAGCTTACCGGTATCACATGGGATGACAGAGTCTTCGACAATGCCCTTGCCGCCTTCACAGCGGATAGTAACGCAACATGGAGTTACATCTGGGATTATTCGAGCACAACGACTGAAACACTTGTCTTTACAACCGAATTCTCCGATGGCAAGCATATGACCGTCAAGGTCTACAAGTATGTCGGAACTTCCTCTTCTTATCCGCAGGTCGACATCTATTGCAGATAATTATTTCCTTATCATCCTCTTATATAGGCTGTGAGCAATCACAGCCTTTTTACTTTTGGCTGATTCTGTAAAACAAATTCATTGTCTTTGAATTCCATTGAAAGACAAGTTGAACAAAAATTTTGATTTTCGTCTGGGAATGCGTTCATCAATAATGAATTTTGTATATAATTGAGTTTACAAAAAGGATACACAAACATGAAAAAAATCAATCTTCTGATTCTTCCATTGTTGGCCCTGTCGATGATCGGATGCTCAAAAACAACCACATCCGTTACATCATCCTCCACGCCAACTTCGGAAAAAACCTCCAGCAGTTCGTACTCAAGTTCATCTGAAAAGAAGTCTTCCACCAGTTCTTCTTCCAAGGCAGAGGAAGCCGTTTCCTCAACATTGGATGTCTATTCCATCGGCTGGTCTAGGGACGTCACCGATAAGATGCTCAAGTATCTTGACAATACCGTTCTTCCTTATGTCAAACTTAGCGGAAAATCAAGTGATGTCGAAGCCAACTGGGTTGTTAGTGCAGATGACTTTGGAAAACTTGAGATTTCCGGTCTTTATGACTGGGACGAAGAAAAAAGTCCGACTAGTTTCACTGACGCCTATACTCAGGCAAATTGGACAATCGATGAGAATACTACATCTTCATTCAAGGCAACAGATCCTACAGGAAAGATTCATATCACTGCAGGTCCGAGGTCAACCGTGTACTTTGCACCAGATACCACCCTCACGATCAGGGCAACCATCGATGAGACCTATGACAAGACAAAGTCTCTTGGTGCCTGGGACAGCGAAGTCCTCCAGGTTTTCAATGACAATTTCGGTGCCGTCGCTCCATTTGTCTATCTTGGCTTGAACCATCCTGGTGTCGAATTCGATGGATATAATCATTCCGTCGTGATCAGCGGTAACGAATGGAATGATTCCATCATGAATGATGCCATGGATACCCTTGAGAAAGCCGGATATAGCCTTGTTTCATTCGGAGATGACAAACTTGTCATGAAGGGAAATGTCACAAACAGCAATGACCAGTTCGAAATCACCATCAACAAGAGCTACAACACCATACAGAAGATTACGATGACCTGCAAGTTCATCGAATACTTCAATCCAAGCGTTGCCAGTTCATGGGACAGCAATGTCACTCAGGAAATGAATGACAAGCTCGACAATCACGTTCTTCCATATCTCTATCTGGGAACCAAGATTCCTTCCTTCTACTATGAGGATTTTGATGGCAAACTGTATATCAGAGGCGTCAACACCATGACTACCGAGCAGGTCACAACCGTTCTGAACAATTCCAAGGACGTCTTCAAGAGTGATGATGATTGGGAAATTGTCTATGATGGTATCGAATATCTGAGATACATCACCTATAAGAAGACATTCCCTGATGACTGTGTCATCACAGTCAAGGTCCAGGAAAGCATTTCCTATGGCATAGAAATGGAATGCAGCATCAGTAAGGCTCTTGACATCCCACCAGATGCAAAGAACTGGACAAAATCCACCGAAGACCTGATGAATGAGAAATTCGGTAGAGTTCTTCCATATGTCTACCTCAACACAACAACCGAAACAGCTACTTGGAACGAATCCTCCTCCACCATGACCATCACCGGTGGAACTTGGTTACCGGCTATCGGTGAGCATGTCAAGGAAACATATGACAATGTAACCGACGACGATGGCAATAAACTCTGGCCGACTGTCACTCTCGTGGAAATGTACGGATATGTCACCATGGTCGGAAACTATGATGGCGACACATTCAGGGCAAGCCTCATCAGCGACGGAACGAATGCCGTCCTGAACATCGTGTATATCAAGAAATACGAAGCCAAACAGGGGTCCTGGTCAGAGGATGTCACAGACCAGTTCACCGAAAATCTTCACGGCCATTCCATTCCGTATGTCTATCTCAGAACTGATAACCCGGATGTCTATTTCTACGAAGATGCCAAGATTCTCGCAATCAGCGGTGGAGCATATGATTCCGGCATGATGGATGACATGAAGGTGAAATTCACTGAAGATGATGGATGGACTGTCATGACAGACACCAGCTATGCAGATGATTATCCTGTCTACAAGGTCCAGAAGGACTTCGGTGACGGATGTATCCTCGAAGTTGAAATGTCAGGCGGAGAAGGTGTCACATCCCAGATTCGTATCCATCTCAAGAACTACTATGACAGTAAAGACACCAGCGACAAATGGGATGATGATGCAGAAACCGAAATCCAGAATATGTCCGGTCTTGATCTTCCATATGTCTATCTCGGAACCCAGAAAGTCACTGTTTCCTATGATCAGGATGATTACAATGACTACTTCACCGAAAGGCTTTATGTCAGAGGTGGTGGATGGTCAAATGAAATCGTCACCAAGGCAAATACTGCCTTTAAGGCAAAAGGATACACCTGCTACGAATCTGAAAACATCAAAGGCAAGACCCTTATCGGATACAAGAAGGACAATACAGAAAAGACGATGATTTCCTTCTATATCTTCAAGGATCCATCCAATTCCCTTGCCTCAATGTATGTATGGAAGTCTGCTCTCTCCAGTGGTGCCATTCCAACTGACGGAATCGCCTGGGGTGACGACTTTGACACAAAGTTCAAGAAATTCACGAAGAATGATGATTACACTCTTCCACAGCTCAGCTTCGGTTCCACACCGAGTTTTATCGATTACGGTAGCTATGCCGAAGTAACTGTCCAGGAACTTTTGACGCATGAAAGATCCTTCATCGTCTACGAACAGCTTCTTGCCGATAACTGGACGGTCAACATGGAAAATTCCGGTGATACACTCAAGATCACTGCCGAAAAGGAACTGGAAAACCATGCCAAGGTGTCATTGGTATTCGATGATTTCTTTGGAGGCTTGCTCAGAATCCGCTACTATGAACCATTTGTTGCTCCTGAAGGAGAAGATGCAGTCTGGTCCAAGGCTGTCAAATCCACATTGAATTCCTATCTCGGTCATACTCTTCCATATATCTACTTAGGCACCGACAATCCGGAAGCCACTTACAACGAATATCTCAACAGAGTCGAAATCAAAGGTGGCACATGGGATGACAGGATTTACACCATCGCCAAGGAAGCATTCGATGACGACAAGGATGAAAATGGTCTCTCCTACTGGACATATATGTATGATTATTCCTCTGTCGAAAACGGTGATACCCTCATCGCCTCGAGAACCTTCGACGACGGAATGAAGATGACGGTCAAGGTCTATAGCAAGACCGAAGACGACAGCACCTACCCAATGGTAGAAGTCTATTGTCTCTAAGTTGATGAAATATAATAGGCTGTAAGTTGTTTACAGCCTATTTTTTATTGAAAAATAAAGGTATATATATTTAGTCTCATAATAAAAGTTGTATAATAAGGTAACAACTGAAAGGGGTTTCCACCATGAGTGAAATCGATGCCAAGAAAAAAACCTATGAAGTCAACCATGAAGCCATGAAGATGGCACTTGCCGTCAATGACTTAGTCTCTGCCTATCTGAATCTCACAACCTGCGCCAATATAGCAGACGAAATCTCAAAACTGACATTGGATAAGAACGAATCAGAACAATATGCAAGAAAATGCGAGGAATGTCAGAAAGAAGCCAAGGATCTTCTTCCTAAGTTACATCTGAGCAAGGAAGATGAGGCAAAGCTTACCAAAAGAAAGATGCCAAAGGGTTTTGACCAGTTCATCGGCGAAGACAAGCTCAAGGAATATCTCAGGAAGGACGTGCTTGAGCCATGGCGCAGCCATGAGATGAAACTCAGAAAGAAGAACGCAATCCTCATCTATGGTCCTGAAGGCGTCTCCAAGAAGGTTCTTGTCCAGACGCTCATCCATGAACTTCAGGCAACTCCATATTACATCAACCCAATCGACAATTATTCTCCATATAGCGACAACATCACCGATTCCTTCAAGAAGCTCTTCCGTCTTGCCGAGGAAAAAGACAACGTCGTCTTCTATTTCACCAAGCCAGTCGCCTTCTTCCCAGCGGAGGAAAGCGAAGGAAACAGACGTACGGCAAAGATTTTCCTGAAGTTACTTAAGAAGGAACAGAAGAGAGTCAAGAGAAAGAATCTGAACATTCTCTTTGTTGCATCTACCCCAGCCATGGACAAGATGACCATCAAGGCATTCGAAAAAGGTATGTTTGATGATCTTCTCAGAGTCCACCATCCAGACCGCATGACAAGAAAAGGAATGATGGAAGAAAGACTCAAAGGGATTGAATTCGAGGACAAGGATACCATCGACAAACTCGTTCCGATCACACACGGCTATGTCTCAAAGGAAATCTCAAGACTTTGCCGCAGAATCATTTCCACATCCAAGCTATATGCAAAAGATGGCGTCAATGCCATCATCACCAAGGATATGATGACAAGAATCATGTCTGATTTGGGTCCGATGGATGATGAGGAATTCAAGAAGGTCGTCGATGGATTCGAAAGCAGTCTTCCGGAAGGGGTCAGCATCGTCAACGACAATCATGACTGATTCCATTTTTGATGACATATCCTTTCTTCCATGGTAAAATCAAGTGCTATGTCAGACAAAAAGATAAATCTATCATTGAAGGATTCCTATATCGACATAAAAGACGTATTGAATCTACTTCCTGATCAGGGTGATGAGTATGACTATGTCCTTCTTCATTGCTATGCCCATATCAAGAACGAGGAAATCTATCTTGAGATAGACAAGGATATCTATGAACATGTCGTCATCTATGAGGGAAGAAACTTCATGGATGCCGTAACTCAGTATTTCTTCATGCTGAAAAGAGGATGCATCCTTGCCTATGAGAAAGGAACATACCCCGATATCCGTATGAACGATTTCACGGATTCCTTTGATGACTATGATCTGTTCATCAGGGAAATCGAAAATCTGGTCAAGAAGACTGCTCCAGTCTTCTACATCAAATCCGATTCCATCCATGGAGAGATACATTCCGACAGGGAAGAGATCCTGCAAAGATTCACTTCATTGTCAATCAAGCCTGAATGACTTCAGGCTTTTCTTTTCAGAATGATGTCAAAACGTGTCTCATTATCGACATTTCTAGACATCTTCAATCATAATTCACATCTCTTTCCCTATAATCAAAATCAATAGGAGATACTATCATGGATATCCAGGAATTGATTTCAGAGCATAAAAAGTTATTTCAGTCAAATAGGAGTGTAAGGGCATACATGGCCCCTGGTAGGGTCAATCTCATCGGAGAACACATCGATTACAATGGTGGACATGTCTTCCCCTGTGCCCTTGGGGTCGGTACCTATGCCATCGTCAATGACAGGGATGATAAGAAGCTTTGTCTATATTCGGCAAACTTCCCTGACCTTGGCATCAAGGAAATCGACATCAATGGCATCGTCTATGACGTAAAGGACGGATGGACGAATTATGTAAAAGGTGTCTTCAAGGCCTTCCTTGACCACGGATATGAAATACCACATGGCTTCGACATATACCTTAAGGGGAACATACCTGGTTCCGGGCTATCTTCATCTGCATCCCTGGAAGTTCTTGTTTCTACCATACTCAATGACACCTTCTCATTGAATCTGGATGGCACAACAATTTCTCTTCTTTCCCAGGAGGCCGAAAACAGGTTCTGTGGTCTCAATTGCGGCATCATGGACCAGTTTGCCTCAGCCAACGGAAAAAAGGACATGGCCATGTTTCTTGACTGTGCCACACTGAAATACGAATATGTCCCATTGGTACTCAAGGGATATAAGATCATCGTCATCAATTCCAATAAGCCACATTCCCTTGTCACATCCCATTACAACGACAGACGAAAGGAATGTGAACTTGCCCTGAATGATCTGAAGAAGGAACTTGACATCAATAACCTCTGTGAACTCTCACCTGAGGAATTTGCGAAACATGAACATCTGATTCATGATGAGATTGCAGTCAAACGTGCACATTTTGCCATATCCGAGGAAGACAGGACAAATAAGGCCGTCACTGCCCTAAGGAATGATGACATCATCACCTTCGGAAGACTCATCAATGAGTCCGGTGATGGATTGAGATACGAATATGATGCCACATGCAAGGAAATAGACATCCTTGTCGATGAGGCAAGAAAACAGCCTGGCTGCATCGGTTCAAGGGAAACCGGCGGAGGATGGGGTGGAAACACCATATCCATCGTTAAGGATGAATCTATCGATGACTTCATCACCTGCGTGGATCAAGCCTATAGGGAAAAATCAGGTCTGAAGGCAGACTTCAACATTCTGGAAATCGGAGAAGGAGGAAGAAGAATCCTATGATCGACATCAACAAGGAAATAAAGAAACTAGCCTGTTATGCTTTGGAAAAGAAACTCATCACAATGGATGAATTCTCCTATTCCATCAATCTACTTCTCGACGTGCTTAACCTTGATGAATTCAAGGATGACGGAATCGACTATTTGAACGTCAGTCTCGAGGAAACTCTTTCCAACATCCTTGATTATGCCTATGAAAAGGGAGTTCTCAAGGAAAACAGTGTCGCATATCGTGACCTTCTTGACACGAAGATCATGAACTGCTTCGTTCCCAGACCTGAAGAAGTCATCAGGGAATTCAAAATACTTCACAAGGAAAATCCAATGAAGGCCACGGATTATTTCTACAATCTGTCCCTAAGCAGCGACTATATCCGTGAATACAGGATAAAGAAGGATCTGAACTGGGTCACAAAGACGCAATACGGAGACATCGACATCACCATCAACCTTTCCAAGCCGGAAAAGGATCCCAAGGCCATCGCCGCTGCCAAGCTGATGAAACAGACTTCCTACCCAAAATGTCTTCTCTGCAAGGAAAACATGGGCTACAGAGGTACACTCTCTCATCCTGCAAGACAAACCATCCGTTATATACCGTTAAATTTCTCAGGCGAAGAATATTACATGCAATATAGTCCCTATTCCTACTATAGGGAACATTGCATCGTCTTCAACAAAAATCACATTCCGATGGTCATCAACAGAAAGACCTTCGAACATCTCCTTGATTTCGTGAGTTATCTTCCACACTACATGCTCGGAAGCAATGCAGACCTTCCCATCGTCGGAGGAAGCATTCTTACCCATGACCACTATCAGGGTGGAAGTTACATCTTCCCGATGTTCAAGGCAAAGGATGTCTTCAAAATTCATTTCAAAGGCTATGATGACATCCATGCAAGCTATCTGTATTGGCCATTGAGCGTCATCAGACTGAAAGGAAAGGACAAGGATTCACTTATCTCACTTGCAGACAGAATTCTTTCCTGTTGGAGGGAATACACCGATGAGAAAAGCTTCATCCATGCCTTCACAGACAATACGCCACATAACACCATCACGCCGATTGCCCATATGGAAAACGGAGAGTATGTCCTTGATCTTACCCTGAGAAACAACATCACCACCGACGAATATCCACTTGGTGTCTATCATCCTCATCAGGAATACTGGAACATCAAGAAGGAGAACATCGGTCTCATCGAGGTCATGGGCAGGGCAATCCTTCCAAGCAGACTCAAGAAGGAAATGAAAGACATTGCTTCCCTTGTCCATGAAGGAAAAGACATCAGATCCTGCGAGAACCTGTCAAAACATGCTGACTGGATTGACTCCTTCATGGAAAGATTCACCATTTTGAAATCCGAGGAGGAAATCTTCAACATCCTACAGGAAGAAATCGGAAAAACCTTCACCAAGGTCCTTGAGTGTGCAGGTGTCTATAAGCAGGATGAAGCCGGTTATGAAGGCATACGTCGTTTCATCTCCTACGTCAACGAAAAATAAGATGTATTCCGAAATATAGATCTGTAGAGTAACAACAACACGATTTCTGAAAAGCAATCCTTCCAAGGCAAGTCCTGGAAGGATTTTTGTTTCAGCAATATACGTCAGTCCAAAACTCCTGTGGCATACACCAAAAAACATTCTACATCAACCTTCTGTCCACGACAAAGCCAGGATGCTGGAGACTTGAAAGAAGCAAAATCAAAGGCAAGATGTAAAATCACAACTGCAGATATAAAATTTCTGTATTTAAGTAAAAAACATAATACCTCAAGTCACAACATATTCACCCTGAAATTATTCACAAATTCATGAGCAACAAAAAAGACTGCAACGACAAAACCTAGTCTTGTAGAAAGCAGTCTTTTTATCTTTTACCTGAAATCAAATGAGAATCAACAGCTCAGATCAGTTGAACCACTTATTCTTGATGAAGTCGAGAGTATCCTCAAGATTCTCTTCTTCCATGGTTGCGATGGCAAACATGTAGCTTGGCATAGGAAGACAAGCATTCAAATCGAATTCCTCAATATCTCCGATATGACCGTTTCCCTTGGCGATGTAATATTTGTTTTCAGAGACAAAGAGAACCTTGTCATCCTTGACCATCACGATATTGCCTTTTAATTTGTCCATAATGAAACCTCCTTGATGTTCATTTAAGTAACTTCTTTCGTTCATTTTATCACAAAAGCAGATTCAAAAAGATGATTTGTATACAAGAATGGTGAAAATATGGTCTGCGGACATAAATCCACAGACCATGTTCTTAGTCCATCCAGGAAGGATCGGAAGGATTCTTCTGGAACTTTAGAAGCTTGTTGATATCTTCTTCGGCGATGTAATTTTCCTTGTGGGCGATGCTGACTAAAGTCTCGAAATTGCTTAAGGAATGATTCTCGCAATGGTCGGCTTCAAGTCTTTCGATGCCTTTCTTCAATCCATAGGTGAATATGGAGACAATACCAAGGACATTTGCACCTTCCTCACGGAGGATGTCGACGACTTCAAGGGAAGAGCCACCCGTGGAAATGAGGTCCTCAACAACGACGACCTTCTTCCCCTTCGGAGAGACACCTTCGATCTGATTTCCTCTTCCATGGTCCTTATGTCCGCTTCTGACATAGCCCATCGGAAGATTCATCTTCTCGGCAACGATGGCAGCATGGGCAATACCGGCAGTGGAGGTACCTTCAAGAACCTCGACATCAGGATAATATTTCTCGATGGTGGCCTTGAGACCTTCTTCGACGACTTCCCTGACTTCCGGATAGGAAAGGGTAAGTCTGTTGTCACAATAGATAGGAGACTTGATGCCGCTTGCCCAGGTGAATGGATCAGTCGGCTTGAGGAATACGGCTTTGATCTTGAGAAGGTTGCTTGCGACCTTGTTGGCTAATTCTGTTTCGTTCATTTCAATCGAACTCCTTTACACATTCGTTGTAGGCTGCGACAGGGTCGTTTGCCTTGGTGATGCTTCTTCCGACGACGATATAGGTGGAACCTAAGTCCTTGGCATATTTCGGCGTGGCGACTCTCTTCTGGTCATCCTTGCTGTCTCCGGCAAGACGGATTCCAGGAGTGACGGAGATAAGCCCCATCTCCTTGATGATCGGAGCCTCAAGCGGAGAGCAGACGACACCATCAAGTCCAGCCTTCTTGGCATTGCTGGCATATTCCTTTACGACCTCATTGACCGGATGGTTGATGAGAAGTTCCTTGGAAAGGATATCATCGTTGATGCTGGTAAGAACCGTGACCGCAATGAGTTTTGTCTTCTTTCCAAGCTCAGTGCTGTCAAGTCCTTCTCTTGCAGCCTTCATCATCTCGATTCCACCAAAGGCATGGAGGTTGGTGATTTCGACACCAAGTTCACCGATCTTTTCCATGGCCTTCTTCACGGTGTTTGGAATGTCACATAACTTCAGGTCAAGGAAGATTCTGAAACCATCAGCCTTCAGTTCCCTGACAAGCTCCGGTCCTTCCTTATAGAACATTTCCATACCGATCTTGATGTATGGATTGAGTCCCTTGAATGGTTCAAGGAACTTCTTCAGCTCTGCCTTAGAGGCAAAGTCACAGGCGATGATAACATTACTCATTTTGTCCTCCCAATGATATCCTTCAAATTATCTATATGATATTTATTCATTACTTCAGGCAGATCCTCGATGATTTTCTTGCATATATAAGGATCAACAAGATTCATGGCACCGACTTCCACGAGGCTGGCTCCGGCATACATCATCTCAAGCACATCTTCCGCTGAAGATATACCACCAACACCGATTACAGGAATATTCACAGCATGAGATACCTGATATACCATTCTTACGGCAACTGGGAAGATGGCAGGTCCGGAGAATCCTCCCATCTTGTTATGGATGATGGGTTTTCCACTCTTCAGGTCGATTCTCATTCCCAGTAGGGTATTGATGAGACAAATACCATCAGCACCGGCCAGTTCGACGGCTTTGGCCATCGCGACGATGTCAGTGACATTCGGAGAAAGCTTTACGACCACAGGTTTTGTGGATACCTCCTTCACCTTCCTTACCAAGTCAGAGGCAACGGAGCAGTCGACACCGAATGCCATTCCACCTTCCTTGACGTTTGGGCAGGAGATGTTGAGTTCAAGGCAGAAGACCTTGTCTACATCGTTGAATCTTTTTGCCGTCTCGACATAATCGGATATGGAATGACCGCCGATATTGGCAATCACCTTGTCATCATAGACTTTTTCAAGCTTGACGATTTCCTCGTTTATGACCTTCTCGACACCAGGATTCTGCAATCCGATGGAATTGATGAGACCATCCTTGCATTCTGCGATTCTCGGCAGCTCGTTTCCGTATCTCGGTTCAAGCGTCGTACCTTTTAAGGCGATGCTTCCAAGGATGTTTATATCATAGATATCCGCAAATTCATAACCGAATCCGAAGCATCCGGAGGCCGGAATGACAGGATTCTTGAATTCTTTTCCCAAGAAGGAAACCTTCAGTCTTTCATTCATAGATTACCTCCCTGGAAGAAAATACCGGTCCTTCCTTGCAGACTCTCTTATAGCCTTCAGTTGTGCGGATGGAACAGCCCATGCAGGCACCGAATCCGCATCCCATCCTGGCCTCAAGAGAGACAAAGCCATGATAATCCTCCTTGGAGAGGAACTTCAGCATGACCAAGGGACCACAGGCATAATAACAGTCGAAATCCAGATCATGATTTTTCAAATACGTCACCGGATTTCCCTTCTCGCCAAGCGTTCCGTCATCACTGACAAGATGAACCTTTCCGAGTTTTTCGAATTCCGGAATCATCAACGCCTCATCCTTGTTCCTGAATCCAAGGAGAAACTCCACTTTCTTACCTTGCCTCAGGAATTCCTCGGCCAAATAATATAATGGTGCGACACCGATTCCCCCACCGATAAGGAGAGGTTTATCAGACTTATCAAGGTCAAATCCATTTCCCAGATTGAGCAGAATGGATAATTCCTTCCCAGGAGCATAGGAAGACATATCCTTTGTACCATGTCCAAGAACCTTATAGAGGAAACTGATTTCATCATCCTTCTGGTCAAAGATGGAAATCGGTCTTCTGAGGAAATGATTTTCCAAGGCAATCTCACAGAACTGACCTGGAAGGGAAGTGAATTTCTCATTTCCCTTCAGTTTCATCAAATATGTATCCTTTCCGACGTTGATGTTGGAAAGGATTGTCATTTTCATTTCCTTCATGATTCTACTCCGCATCGATGGTGGAGACGGACATCGTCATGTCCTCAAGGACATCAAGAAGGGCATCGACGGTATCAAGGCAGGTGAAGACAGGAACGTTGTTGTCGATGGCACATCTTCTGATCCTGACACCATCATGTTCCTTGTCGATGTTGCTGTCGGACATCGTGTTGATGACATAGGAGACATATCCCTTATGGATGGATTCCAGGATTTCATCGGAATTCTGGCTGATTTTATGTCTGACCCTGGTCTTGATGCCGTTGTTCTTGAGATATTCGGCAGTACCAGGCGTGGCCTCGATGTTGAAGCCGAGCTTATAGAATCTTCTGATCAAAGGCAAGGCAGCTTCCTTGTCACTGTCAGCGATAGTTGCAAATACAGTACCATAATTGACAAGTCTCTGTCCGGAAGCCCTCAGGGACTTATATAAGGCCCTGTTGAGGCTCTTGTCATATCCGATTGCCTCACCTGTGGACTTCATTTCAGGAGAGAGGACGACATCCATTCCCTGAATCTTGGTAAAGGAGAAAGTCGGGGTCTTGACATACCATCTGTTCTTCTCCTTGGCAATGCCGACATATCCAAGATCCTTCAGGCTATGACCAAGCATGACGGCAGATGCGATGTCGGCAATCGGTGCGCCGGTGGATTTGGCGAGGAACGGAACGGTACGGCTGGAACGAGGATTGACTTCGATGATGAATACTTCCTCAGTTTCCTTCTTGACGATGAACTGAATGTTGAACAGTCCGACCATGTTGATGGCAAGACCAATTTTTCTTGTGTAATCGACGATGGTGTCCTTGACCTTCTTGGAAAGGGAATATGGAGGATAGACACTCATGGAGTCACCGGAATGGACACCGGTTCTCTCGATGAGCTGCATGATTCCAGGGATGAAGACATCCTTTCCGTCACAGATGGCGTCGACTTCACATTCGATGCCATAGATATACTGATCGATGAGGACAGGATGTTCATTGTCGAAATCGAAGACCTGTCTGATGAATTCCGTCAAGGTCTCCTCATCATTGATGATCTTCATCATACGACCACCAAGAACGAAGGATGGACGGACCAGGACAGGGTATCCGATTTCCTTGGCTGCCTTGATGCCATCCTCAAGCTTCGTTACGGCAGAGCCTTTCGGAAGCGGGATGTCAATCTTGTTCATGGCAACTTCGAACTGATCCCTGTCTTCAGCCGTGTCGATTGCCTCGACGCTGGATCCGATGATCTTCACGCCGAGTTTGGCAAGATCATTGGAAAGGTTGATCGGAGTCTGTCCGCCAAGGGCGACGATGACACCATATGGTTTTTCAAAATCAATGATGTTCATGACATCCTCGATGGTCAAAGGTTCGAAGTAAAGCTTATCGGAAAGGGTATAGTCAGTGGAGACGGTTTCTGGATTGTTGTTGATGACGATGGCCTCATAGCCTTCCTTCTGCAGTGCCCAGACGCAATGAGTCGTTGAATAGTCGAATTCGACGCCCTGACCGATACGGATTGGGCCGCTTCCCAAGACGATGATCTTCTTTTTATCGGAGCGGATGGATTCATTTTCCTCTTCATAGGTGGAATAGAAGTATGGAATGTAAGACTTGAACTCACTGGCACAGGTGTCAATCATCTTATAGACAGGATAGATGTTGTTTTCCTTCCTGTAGCGATAGACATCAAGTTTGCTCATATGATAGATTTTTCCAAGATATTCGTCAGAGAAACCCATTCTCTTGGCTTCCACGAACAAGGATTTTTCAAGTGGATTATGCTTGAGCTTCTCTTCCATGCGATAGATGTTGTACATCTTCTCAAGGAAGAAGCGGTCGATCATGGTCGTGAAATAGATGTCATCGATGGTAACGCCCTTCCTGAAGGCTTCCATGATGGCAAAAGGTCTTTCATCGGTATGCTGTCTTATCAGTTCAAAAAGCTGCTCTACGCTGTAACTGTCGAATTTCGGAAGATGGAGATGACAGGCCTTGATTTCAAGTGATCTGACGGCCTTGAGCATACTCTCTTCGATGGTTCTGCCGATGGCCATGACTTCACCGGTCGCCTTCATCTGGGTGGAAAGGGAACGGTTGGCATCATCGAACTTGTCAAACGGGAAACGGGGAATCTTGGTGACGACATAGTCAAGCGTAGGCTCAAAGCTTGCCTTGGTGTTGGCGATGTCGATTTCGTCAAGCGTCATGCCCGTGGCAATCTTGGCAGAGACTCTGGCGATAGGATAACCGCTTGCCTTACTGGCAAGGGCAGAGGAACGACTGACACGAGGATTGACCTCGATGACATAATACTGGAAGGAATATGGGTCAAGTGAGAACTGGACATTGCATCCGCCTTCGATTCCGAGTGCACGGATGATCTTGAGTGCGGAATTTCTCAGCATCTGATATTCCTTGTTGGTCAAGGTCTGACTTGGAGCGACGACGATGGAATCACCTGTATGGATGCCGACAGGATCGATGTTCTCCATGTTGCAGACGACGATGGCCGTGTCATTTTTGTCGCGGAGGACTTCATATTCGATTTCCTTGAATCCCTTGATGGATTTTTCGACAAGGACTTCATTGACAGGCGAAAGTTTCAGACCGTTTGTGGCAAGAGGAATGAGTTCTTCCTCGTTGTCGGCAAATCCGCCACCGGTTCCACCCAAGGTGAAGGCAGGACGGAGAATGACCGGATATCCGATCTTGTTGGCTGCGGCAAGAACTTCATCCAAGTTCTTGGCAGAGTAGCTTTCCAGAATCGGTTCACCGATCTGCTGGCAGAGTTCCTTGAACAGTTCCCTGTCCTCAGCCTTGCTGATGGCCTCATAGCTCGTACCCAAAAGCTCGGTATGGCATTCATCGAGGATGCCGTTCTTATATAACTTCATTCCAAGGTTGAGACCCGTCTGTCCACCGATGGAGCAGATGATGCCGTCTGGTCTTTCGATACGGATGATCTTGGCGACGTTTTCGAGGTCAAGAGGTTCCATATAGACCTTGTCGGCAATCTTGGTGTCGGTCATGATGGTGGCAGGATTGGAGTTGACGAGGATGGTCTCATAGCCTTCTTCCTTCAAGGCAAGGCATGCCTGGGTTCCTGCATAGTCGAATTCAGCACCCTGTCCGATGACGATCGGGCCAGAGCCGATGATCATGATTCTCTTCAAGTCAGTTCTTTTCGGCATTTTACTTTCCCTCCCTGAAATCTTTCATGTTCTTCATGAATCTGGTGAAAATATACGCAGAATCCTCAGGACCGGCAGCGGATTCCGGATGATACTGGACACCGATGACCTTGTTTTTTTCATCCATGATGCCTTCAGCCTCATCATCGAGGATGTTGACATGCGTCAGTTCAAGTCCGGTGCCTTCAAGGGAGGACTTGTCCACGGCATAGGAATGGTTCTGGGAAGTGATTTCGATTTTCCCCGTGGTAAGATCCTTTACCGGATGGTTTGCGCCACGGTGACCGAACTTCATCTTATAGGTTTTTGCCCCATAGGCCAAGGCAATCATCTGATGACCTAGGCAGATACCGAGAATCGGAAGCTTTCCCTTCAGTTTCTGGATGGTGTCGATGACCTCCTTGCAATCGATAGGATCTCCAGGGCCATTGGAGATGAAAAGTCCGTCCGGCTTATATTTCAGGATGGTATCGACAGGAGTATTGTATGGAACGACGACGACATTGCATTTGTTCTGGTTGAGTTTGCGGATGATGTTGAGTTTGCATCCGCAGTCGATGGCAACGACGTTAAAAAGAGGATCCGGAGTCCTGGAATACCAGACCTTCCTTGAGGAAACACGGGAAACCTGATCATGTGGATATTGATATTCCTGAAGTTCCTTCAGGCACTCCTCATCGCTTTCATCCTCATCGACGATCATCGCCTTCATGGAGCCGTAGTCACGGATGATGCGGACAAGCTTTCTCGTATCGATGTTGTAGATGCCGGCGGCATGATGTTCTTCCATGACTTCGGAAAGTGTGGAAGTATAGCGGAAGTTGCTAGGTAAGTCATTATATTCCCTGACCACGAAGCCGCTCATGTAAACTGACTTGCTTTCGTAGTCTTCATCGGCAAGACCATAATTTCCGATCAGAGGATAGGTCATGACGACAATCTGGTCACAATAGGAAGGATCGGAGAGAATCTCCTGGTATCCGACCATGGATGTATTGAAGACGATTTCGGATATCTTCTTATCTGAACTTCCGAAGCCATCACCATGGAATATCATTCCATTTTCAAGAACTAATTTTCTTTTCATCAGAGATTCTCCTTTTTATAGACGACTTCGCCTTTGTATACCGTCATCACGTTGAAGCCATATAACTTCATTCCCAAAAATGGCGAATTGACTGCCTTGGATTGAATTTCTTCCCTGGTATAGGTGTGTTCATGATCGATGTCAAGGAAGCAGAGGTTTGCCTCACATCCTTCCTTCACTTCATTAGGTTTAAGCCCGGTCAGTTTTCTTGGATTGTTGCTCATATAGTCTTCCATGTCCTGATAGGAGGCAAGTCCGGTTTTTACAAGATGGGTATAGACAAGCGGAGCTGCCGTCTCAAGGCCGATGATGCCATTGGGACATTTATCATACTCGCGGGATTTTTCCTCTTGTGTATGCGGGGCATGGTCCGTTGCGATGACACTTGCCGTTTTGTCAAGGAGGGCAGCAACGGTTGCCAATCTATCTTTCTCGCTTCTCAGAGGTGGATTCATCTTGAAGTTCGGATTGCCATGGATTTCTTCCTCATTGAGGAATAAGTGGTGAGGTGTGACTTCACAGGTGATCTTATATCCGGCTTTCTGTGCCTTACGGATATGATCAAAGCTCTCTTGAGTCGACATATGGCAGAAATGATAAGGGACATCAAGCTTCTTGGCCAGCTCGATTTCCCTTTCAACGGCGACATATTCGCCTTCCGGAAGTGTCTTATAGACCTTATCCTCGGCATGGGAGGCGACAAACAAGCCATATTTCCTTATTTTCTTCAACGCCTCGGCAAGAACATCCATATTGGAGAAGCCGACTCCATCATCACTGAAATATCTTGTATGATCTTTAAGATTGTCGATGTCAGAGACTTCTGAACTCTTTTCTCCAACGGTAACGGAAGCATAGGGAATACATTCTATGACTGCATCCCTTTTTATGATTTCCTCTTCGACCATGAGATGCTCCACACTGTCCGGAACAGGATTGAGGTTAGGCATGAGGAAAACAGTGGTATATCCACCTTTGGCAGCACTTCTCGAGCCAGTGAGAATCGTTTCCTTCATTTCCTGACCTGGTTGTCTGAAGTGCACGTGGATGTCGGTAAGACCCGGCATGCAATAACAGCCATGCATGTCGATACCATCCCCATTTATGTCGTCACTGATTTTCTTTATCATTCCCTCTTCGATCTGCATGTCCTTCCTGACAAGCGAATCGCCGGAAAGAATCCTAACATTCTTCAGAATCATTTCAGCTTACCATCCAAAACCATGGAAATGACAGCCATACGGACATAAACACCGTTTGTCATCTGAGGGAAAATACGGGATTTTTCACATTCGACGACATCATCATCGATCTCGATTCCCCTGTTTACCGGAGCCGGATGCATGATGATGGCATTCTTCTTCATCTTATTGACCCTGTCCATGCTAAGACCATAGAGATGGTTATATTCCTCCTTGGTCATGGAAAGATTGGCATCTCTTTCAAACTGGACTCTCAAAAGCATGATGACATCACATTTGTCGATGGCCTCATCGACGGAGATGACATCAGCCGTGTCATCGAGGAATTCCTTTGGACCGGCAATGTAGACTTCCATGCCGAGTCTTTTCATGATTTCGGCATTCGTATGGGCAACCCTGGAATGGACGATGTCACCGATGATGCAGCATTTAAGTCCCTTGAAGTCATGGAATTCTTCCTTGATGGTAAGGAGGTCGAGAAGTGACTGGGTAGGATGACTTCCGGATCCATCTCCGGCATTGAATATCGGCATCCTGATATTCTCAAGCTCGTTGTAATATTCGTTCTGCTTATGTCTGATGACGACACCATCAAAGCCGATGGCCTCAAGCGTCCTGACGGTGTCATATAATGTTTCACCCTTGTTGACGCTGGAGGTGGAAACATTGACCTGGTCAACGGAGATTCCCAGTTTCATCATCGCCATGACGAAGGAATTCTGGGTACGCGTGGAGTTTTCAAAAAAAAGGGTTGCAAATCTCTTATCGGAATAAGAAACACGCAACCCGTTCTTTAATTTTTCTGCATATTCGAGAATATCGACGATCTGCTCAGTCTTCAGTCTTTTCAAATTGAACAATCCAGTCATATCTTGTTTCTCCTTTGGTTATTTTGACTACCCTACTTAAAGAAAAGCACCTTTTTGAAAAAAGGCACATTATGGTCAAGATATATAGATTTCGTACTGACCTAAATAATTGTACGCTACTTTTACTTTTTTTCAAGAAGAAAATCGGTTACATGAAAGACAATGTTCCGGAAACTGAAATTCCTCTGACGGGAAAACACCGTCAGAGGAACATTGTCATCTGATATACAGGACTCTTCCTTCCTTGATGTCATGAGGCTTTGGCTCGTTCTTGGCATAGCCAAGTATGACATGTCCGACACCGACATAATCATCAAGATCAAGGCCCAGGGAAGAAAGGATTTCCTTTCCCTCCATGGATTCCACCTCTTCCTTTGCCCTATGTATCCAGCATGCGCCTAATCCCATGTCGCTGGCCTGGAGAAGCATGTTCTCAAGAACAATCGAGCCATCATAAACAGCGGTATTGACTTTTCTTGCAAGAACAAGAAGTACCGTCTTTGCACCATAGAAAGGATCGACATTTTCCGGAAATCCGCCGATTTTTGCGTTCAATGCGGATAATCTTCCAATCGTGTCCTCATCAGTGATGCAGACGATCACGGGAGCCTGAAGATTCTTTCCAGATGGGGCAAGAAGTCCGGCCTTGATGACTTCTTCAACCTTTTCCTCTTCAACCTTCCTGTCAAGGTAAGCCTTTGTCGAATGTCTTTTTTCGAATATTGGGTTCATTCTGCCATCCTCCGTTTTCAGTATGATAGTCTTCAAACGAAAACCAATCAAGAAAAACGTTTCTGCTATGTTATAATTTCCTCACGAGGTCAACATGAAATATCTTAATAAGGATTACTGGCTCAAAAAGAGCTATATAGACTGTCTTAACGACTATTCCCCCATTGATGGGGAAAAGGATTTTGAGTTCCTGTATGAGGAAAAGCTGAACGAGAGAATCAAAAAGGCCAAAATCTCCTTTGACACACCGCAGAAGATGATGAAGACGAGAGAGGAAACCATCGATTCCTATACTCCAAAGGCATATCCGAAATACGATCTTGTCTCAAGAAGAATCGTTGGATATCTCACCCTTGAGGAAGTCTTGAAATCCTATGACTATCAGAAGACAAAGCTGGATCTCATGTTCGAAAACAGAGGTTCCTTTGATGAAAAGAAGGTGAGAGATCTTTTCAAGAAGGAATATGAGGAAAGACTTGAGAATGGTTTTATAGAAATACCATACAAATTCAGGATGAAGGCAGACCCACGTCTACTTGCCATATATCTCATTCCCAAGGATGTCTATGAGGAAATCAGGAAATACACTTTGGAATGTCAGGCCTATTGCAATGAGGCAAAAAAGATGGAAGAGGAATACTTCCAGACCGTGAAAGATAAATTCTCCGACATGGAAACAGACTTAAGAAAGAAGAACTTCACACCTCTTGTCGACATCATCAACAAAGAAGATGATCTTCAGTTCCTCTTCCATTTCGACGGGCTGAGAAGCCAGTTCTCCACCGGATTCTCGGAATACCTTTTCAGCCATGTCACCAATATGGAAAAGGAAGAAGACATCACCATCTCAGAGAGCCATGAAAGGAAAAGCCGTTATCAGGATTTTTTCCTCATCAGGGAAGTCGAGCTATCCTACGATGAGAAAAAAAGGATTTCCTTCCTTCTGGAAATGAAACCCTTCGGTCAGATCACGACGATATCCTTCGATTTCGATTCAGCCGAGATAAATAAAAACATCTAGGAATAATATTTCTCTCCCATCCTGAAGGATCCATCCACACAGTCAACTGTTTCTGTGATCGTCGAAGAAAAAATTCCGTAACCTATTTTTATCAGTGAAAATTCTCCCTTTGTCCCCGAATAGCTTACCATGGAAAGGGAAGAATCATCCTTGAACGCCTCATCCGAAATAAGGGTGAGGCTTTTTGGCAATGATACACGCCTCAGGTTTCTCATGTTGCAGAAAGCATTCTCATCTATTCTTTCAAGGCCTTCAGGCAAGACAAGATCCGTAATCCAGTCATTTCCGGAAAGGGCATAGGGAAGAATTTCCTTCAGAGAGGAAGGAAATGAGACATCTCCGTATCCAAAATACAGTTTTTCCTTATCCTTGTCTGTAAGAAGGCCATTTTCAAATACAAAACTCTGATTTTCCGTAGAAACGGAGATATCAGACAAAGCCATGTCAAAGGCAAATGCGCCATCACCGATTTCCGTCAGAGTCAAAGGAAGGCTGATGCTTCTGAGGTCGGCATTCGACCTGAAGCAGTCCACACCCAACAGTTCCACTCCTTCGGGAATGACGATTTCCTCAAGGAACTGACAGTTCCTGAAACATCCATCCGGCAGCTCCTTCAAGGTCGTAGGCAGGCTGACATCAGTCAAGTCCATGCAATGACTGAAACATTGTGTCCCAAGTGTGGTCACTCCATCCTCGAACGTGACATTTTTCAAAGAATAGCAGTGGGAAAATGCCATGTTTCCAATCGTTTTGACATTTGATGGAATCGTGATTTCCTCTATTGAGGAATAATAGAAGGCTTCATCGGATATTTCCTCAACCTCAGAGGGAATAAGGGATGCCTTGCATCCATGGATAAGCTTCTTCTTATCCTTGGATAACAGACAGTTTCCATCCGAGGCATAATTCGGATTTTCGTTGTCAACCGAGATTGAAATGATGCCATCACACCCCGTGAACACATTCCTTCCGATGTAGGAGATACCGACTGGAATGCTGATTGAAGTCAGTCCCGCACAGTTGGAGAAGGCATAATCTCCAATCCTTGTCAGGGAAGAAGGAAAATCGATGGATATAAGTTTCCGACATCCGAAGAAAGCCTGACTTCCAATCGAGAGTATGTCCTCATCCAAAACGGAATTCCTGCATCCCAGGACGACTTCCTTGTCTTCTTTCCGGATGAGACAGTTCCCTCTTGATTCATAAATTTCATTTTCACTGGATATGTTGATGGATTCAAGGCTTGAGCAGCTTGAGAAGGCAGAGGATGGTATCACAGTCGTCTTTTTACCAAAGGTGATGGATTTAATGGAATTGTCATAAGAAAAGGCGGATTGTCCTATTCTTTCCAATGAAGAGGATAGAGTTACGCTTTCCAGGGAATAACAGCAATAGAAGCTCTTCTGACCGATTTCCGTCACCTTGTCAGGAATTATCAGGTTTGTAAGTGACCTGCAGTCCTCAAAGGCAGAAGAGTCTATGAGAGATAGGTCATCAGGAAGACTGAGGGTTTCAAGATCATAGCATTTCCTGAAACAGCCTACTGGAATTTCGGTTATCAAGGAACCAATCATGACACTCTTCAGGGAATAACACCCATCAAAGGCATACTCACCGAGAATGGAAAGGTTCTCAGGAAAGTCAATGGTCATAAGATTCGTTGCCGAATGGAATGCATATTCCTTTATGGCTCTTACATTCTCATGTAAGGATACATCGACGATGCTTCTTACCCCATCAAAGGCATAAGCCTTGATTTCATTGATTTTGGAAGGGATGACGACATCCTTCAGAAGATTGTTGTTGAGGTATAGGTTTGCTCCATTGGTGCATGGATTTGCATATTCCTTGAAATCGATGGTGAGATATTCTTCCATCGTCCCAAGACAATAGACATCGTCCAGTTTTTCACATTCCTCAAAACAAGAAGCAGAAAATCCCTCGATGGAAGAATAAAAACTCATGCTGGAAAGATTTGCACATCCATAGAAGGCATATTGGCCCACCTCAATTATCGTGGAGGGAAGAAAAAGAGATGTGATCGTCATGTCTCTCGAAAAGGCATATTTTGCGATTCCGGTGACCTTCAGGCCATTATAAAGAGAAGGGATGACGATATGCTTCCTTGCATTCTTTCTTTTGGTGACGGTATAGGTGTCATCAGAATTCAGGCTGAATTCGAAATCGATGTTTTCCCAGTTTGCCGTCAGTGTGACATCCGTGGCAAACGGAAAGCTATCACCCGTGGACGCAATCTTCTGTCCACGATGATACCAGCCTTCAAAGACACAGTTTCCCATATCCTCACTCGCCTCGGGAATAGGGAGGGAATAGGGCTGATGATAGATGACTTCCACTTCAGAGTCAGACAAAGTCCCTCCTTTTGAATCCAGTTTCACCTTTGAGATGATTTCCTTTCTGGAAGAGGATTCCCTGACGGATGAACTGCTATCTGTTCCCATATCTGATGAGACGTTCTGACCAGAACACGAAAAAAGGATCAGGACAAGAGATATGGAAATAAGAGAGAATCTTTTTTTCATCCTGTGACCTCCGATTCATGCGCCATCTTTCATTTATGGGCAAAAAAAGTTAAACTATCCGTATGGAAAAAGAAAAAGAAGAGAAAAAGGTCAATGAAGACCAAGCCATAAAGACACTCGAGGAAGACGAGGAACTCGCCTTCATCGAATATCAGGAAAATGTCAACCACTGCAAGGAGACAAGAAGGAACCGTTTCATCCTGATTGCCCTTTCGACGGCTGTCTATCTGTTGGGGCTGGGCCTTTTTGCCACCATCGTGAACACCATCTACCAGATCAACGACATCGCCGGCATCATCGTCGGCAGTGTGCTGGTCATATTATATACCATTTGCTTCATCGTCATCATCTGCCAGATATTCTCCAAGCAGTCATTTGACATCGACATGAAAAGAAGTGAAAACCATCGTTTCTCCGAAAGAAAGAACAACGTGGTACGCTTTGAAATCGCAAGGAACATCAAAGCCCAGTCAGTCGTCATCAACTATATGGAAAACACCAGCAAAAAGGAATATCTTCCAAAGAAGGAAGCGCAGAAGTATGATGCCTTTGAGACCATCATCAGGATATCGGAGAAATATCCGTCCGGTGTACCTTCCTACCACAATCCGGATTCCATTGAACTTTCCAAGGCGCTTTCCGTGGCGATGTCAAAAAGCGGTGTCATCTACAAAAAGGCAAAATCACTCATCATGAAAAGAGCTTTGGCTACAGGTTGTCTTACCGCCCTAAGTCAGAATGCTGTAGTCGACATGTCCGTGGTCGCCATAAAGAACATGCAGCTGATAAAGGATCTCATCTGGTTATATGGTTTCAGACCGACAACCTATGAGATGAACAAGATCATGATGAAGGTTCTGAGAAACGTCTGCATATCCATAGGACTCAACACACTTCCGAAGAACGCCACACTCATTTCCAAGATCTTCAACAAGGATTCCAACAATTTCCTCATCCAGCTATTCGGGCAGGTATTGGACATGGGTGCACAATTCCTCGGAAACGGAACAATGACCTATCTCATCGGACGATACACGGTGAAGATTCTTCTTAAGCAATACCATCTCCAGGAAATCCTTTCAGCAAAGGCCATGGAAGAATATCAGCTTGAGATGAACAGTGAAACCATTCAGGAAATCAACCAGGAAATAGAGGCAGAAGTAAAGCAACTCAAGAACAGCAAAAAGGTTGCCATCGAAGATGAAAAGCCATTGATGCTTGAAGAAGGAAAAAGACACGATTCATTCTTCCATAATCTCTTCCATCACCATAAGGAAAAGGAAACCAAAGAAAAATAGAGAGGCATATATCACACCTCTCTATTTTTTTATTATTCGGAAGTCTTTGGAGTATATACGACGGTGACCTTTATGGAAGAGCCGTTCTTTGCAAATGTGACTTTTTGCTTGCAACCATCCGCATAGGTCTTTTCGACGATGAGCTTGGTGGAATTTTCTCCAGAGACAGTCCAGCCATTATCCGTGACATAGACCGTCTTGGCAGAAGTGAGAATGTCAGCATCAAAGACACCACCTTTGATAGTCAACGTATTGCTCGAGGAGAAATAGGAGGAAGGTGTGACCTTCTTGTTGAGATAGACATAGGGAATGACATGATTGTCCATGTTTGCATACATATATCCCTTGGTCGTGGAATCCCAGTCAGCGGCTTCATATTTCGGAATATAGGTCAGCTGCATTCTGGCTGTGGTCTTGTTATAGGATTGAATGATGATGTCATAGCTGTTTCCATCGATCTTGGCGGTGAATTCGACGGCATAGCCACGAGTATAGTCATCCCATTCGACGGACCAGACAGAAGCATTATTGGAATCCTTGATGGCTGAATAGGTCTTCTCGGCCTCAAATGGGATTCCGTTGTCCCATGACCCACCTAAAATTGTCAGGGTATAGGAACCATCATCGTTGTCCTTCCAGTCTGTTGTCTCCTCATCCGTGTTGAGATAGACATAGGGAAGCTCAAGGCCCAACTTCTCCTGCATCAAGGTCTTGGTCTCCTCTTTCCATCCGGAATCAGCGGAAGGAGCAGTCAAAGGCTTTGCAAAACGGCAGGAAATATAGGCACCATAGGTGGAATTCTTGCTGATGGTCACATAATTGAAGCAATCATCGTCATATTTCATGGAATAGGTCAGGGAATAATTGCTTTCCTTCACCACTGTCCATGATGCATCATGGAAAGCAGACTTGGCTGCAGAGATTACGGTGGCGTAATTGTCATCGGTGATGGCACCATGTCCTCTGACTTCCATTACGCAATCCTTGCTGTAGCTGATATCCGGTTTCTTTGTTCCAAGATAGAAATATGGAAGTTCATGACCATGTAGGTAATCGACAAAGGCATCCTTTGTGTCCTGGCTCCATTCAGTGGAAGATTCAGGTTCAAAGGCTTCAGAAAGGGTTATGACCATAACAATTTTCTTCACTGAGGTTGTATCATTTCCTTCATAGGATTTGACCTGAATGGTCAAGGTATCATTACCGACGGCCTTGGTGGCAGTAATGGACTCTGCTCCTTCGACAAGCTCATAGCCAACCAAAGTTTCTTTGGCATCGGAGAGAACCTGGGCGTTCCATTTTCCACCATAGATGGAAAGTTTATAGGAATTGTATGATATGACGTTGGCGTAAGGATTTCTTGTTCCGAGATAGACATATGGAACCTCGACACCAATCTTGTCACTGATAGCCTGAAGAGTATCAGCATCCCATGCGGAGGATGATGTCTTGTCATAATCTTCATCCATCGTCACGGTAATCACAATCGTGGAATCAAAGGTGCTCTTCTTTGCGACCATGACATGGATTTTGCCTGTCTTGTCATTTGCTGTGACAACAAGTGAGGAGGAAGTGGAGATTTCATATTCCTCCCTGGTGTATGCTGTCTGGACAGTGGTGGAAGTATCATCGTCCCAGGACTTGCTACCGGTGATCACAAGTGAGCCATAGTCCGCATCACTTGCTTTCCAGGAAATATCGAGGTCATCCTGATCACCGATATCAAAATAAGGAATCAGATTTCCATTGAGATATTTCATGATGGTTTCGGCATTTGTCTTGTTCCAGCCTGTCTTTACTTCAGGAGAAGAAGAAGAGACTTCTTCAAAAGAAGAAGAGGAGGAGGAAGAACTGATTCTTTCCTCAGATGAGGAAACCTGGGATGAAGAGGTGTTGGAAGAATCGGCACTTGCACTGATAGGTGCTGAGGAGGAAATGGTCGAACTGGTTGCCGTGTTGTTGCAGGAAACCATGAGAAGGCTAAGGAGAGGTAAAGCCAAAAGATTGATTTTTTTCATTTTTATCCTTTCTTATATTTTTTCAGTTAATGTTGAAAGCGGTTATGATTTGTAAAAAGTAAAGTGCATCTTCATCCTGATTCATTGCTGCACAGAAGAAAATTACATTGCTTTATTCATTATTTTCAATGTCAGGCCAATGAACGGACCAGGAACAGAGAGATCCACTTGTTCCTGTTTGAAGATGCCTATACATTCTATATCAGAAGAGAAATACCATCAACTATGCCTGAAGAAAGGCAAGGTAGGCAAGATATGCTTCATACACATCTGCCTTGGAGACGATTTCCATCGGGGAATGCATGCTTAAGACTGGGATTCCGGCATCAAGGACATACATGTTGTAGTTGCCAAGGATATAGGCGATGGTTCCGCCACCTCCCTGATCGACCTTGCCGATTTCACTTGTCTGATAATGAAGGTCGTTGCTGTCCATGAGATTTCTGATGAAGGCCATATATTCCGGCATGGCATCATTGCATCCGGACTTGCCTCTTGCACCGGTATATTTGTTGAACACGATACCTTTACCGAAATAGCAGGCATTCTTGTTCTCGGTGGCAGAGGAATAGATGGGATCGACGGCGCAGCTGACATCGCTGGAAAGCATGTAGGAATTCGTCATGGCATGCTTGATTGCAAGATGGGAATCCTTTCCTGTTTCGAGATAGAGAAGCTCGGCGATGGAATTCTCAAACCAATCGCTTTGTGCACCGGTGGCACCGATGGAACCGACTTCCTCCTTGTCGACAAGGACACAAATGGAAGTATATTCAGGATCCTTTGCCATCATGGCAGCCATAAAGGAGGTATAGGCACAAACCTTGTCATCATGTCCGTAGCCGGAGATCATGGATCTGTCAAGGCCGAAGTCCCTTGCCTTGTAGGCTGGGATGGCATGAAGTTCACTCGAAAGGAAATCTTCTTCCTCAAGGCCATATTTTTCCTTCAGCAGACCAAGTATGTAATTCTTGACCGGATTCTTTGCAGAGGTGGAAGGAATGTTGCCGACCATGAGGTCGAGATTTTCACCTTCGACGACCTTTGCGGCAGGCTTTTGCATCTGTTCGCCGGAAAGATGGATCAAAAGATCCGTGATGCCCAAGACAGGATCGTCGTCATCCATGCCGATATGGACATCGAAGGACGTTCCATCCTTCTTATAGACGACACCGTGAAGGGCAAGAGGAATTGTCGTATATTGATATTTCTTGATGCCACCGTAATAATGGGTTTCCATCATGGCATAGCCTTCTTTCTCAAAGAGAGGATTCTGCTTGATGTCGAGTCTTGGGGAATCGATATGTGCTCCCAAGATCCTACAGCCTTCCTCGATGGATTTCTTGCCGATGACGGCAAAAAGAATGTTCTTGTTCTTGTTTGTCACATAGACCTTGTCACCGGCCTTGAGTGACTTATAGGACTCAAGAGGCTTGAATCCATATTTTTCGGAAAGACGGATTGTCTCCTTGACAGCCATTCTCTCCGTCATGGCATTGTTCAGGAATGAAATATAATCCGTGGCAAAAGAAAATATTTCCTTTTTCTTGGTTTCGTCTGCATCCAACCAGATGTTTTTTGCGTACATTGTAACTAGTCTCCTTAAAACCATTACATTATAGAGAAAAAGAATTACAAAATAAATTGATAAGTAAAAAAACGGGAAAACACCCTGTCTGAGATTTTCTTTGAAAAGAAATCATGAAAAGCAGGCATTTCAACTGATTTTGACATCATTCAGCTCAATGAACATTCAAAACAAAGAGGATAACAGCCTCATTTTCCGAAATATTCCATGAGCCTGTCATGTCCGAGCATTTTATAGGTGTCTTCTGACTGATTCTCGTATTTTTCAAACCAATGGTTGAGAAACAGGAAATAGGATTTTTCCTGTTCAAGATAAATGACAGGTTCATCGATTTCCAGTTTATGTTCCATTTTCATTTCCTTTGTGATGAAATCGCAGTTTTCATCCATCAGGGAATAAGTGATGACATTGTCGTATCTGTTCTGTATCAGCTGATAGGGTGTATAGATGCAGTTTGTCGGTCTGATGGGATGGATGAGACAGCATTTTTCCGTCCGGAAATAGCATTTATGGTCATGGATGAAATTGTCATATACTTCATTTCTTGCATCAGCATGATTATCCAGGAATTCCCTGATGAGATTCCATTCATCTTCCCTGATGTCGATATCATTGTCGATACAGCATTTTCCCTTGAACGGGCATTTTCGGCATCGGAGATATTTTTCTTCCTTACTCTCAAGAATCTCTATTTCCTTAAACAGCTCATTCTTGATTTCACCCAACGTATGGTTCTTCATATCGAAAAAATTTCAGATCAGGACAACAGGTCCTTTGCCTTGTTGACGGCGATGAAGGAGAGGATGGATGTCTTGACTTCCTTTGTCTGCTCTTCACAGGTTATTGTCGGATTTCCGTCACCGGACTGAATTCCATAATCTCCGAAATAGGAGTGGATACCACCCTTGATGGTATATTCCGTCATATTCGGAAGATATTTCTTGTTCGACTCATATTTTTCCTTGTTGATGACCTTGTCGTTTTCGGCAAGAAGGGAAAGAGTGGAAAGATTCGTATATCCGGAAAGATCAGAAGTCGAATAGGATGCCATCAGGATCATGCCACGATAATCGGAATGGTTCTTTTCAAGATAGCTTGCAGCCATGGCTCCTCCCAGGGAATGTCCACCGATATACCAAGTCTTGATGTCAGTGAACAGCGACTGTTTTTTGTCTGCACCATTCATGTTGAATACGGCAAGGTTGAAAGGCATCTTGACAAGGATGGAGGTCACTCCTGAGTCAGACAGGTCACGAAGTATTGGAGCATAGGCCTTATATTCCACCTTCCCTCCCGGATAGAAGATGAATCCGACATCCTTGAGGGGATTGAGAAGCTTGCTCTTTGGTTCGAATATGACATAGTCATCCTCATCCTTCACTTCACTCAACGTGGAATCAGAAAGATAATTCTTGGCATTGTCAGTTGCATGACTGTAGATGGAAACATAAATGAAGAACGTTCCGACTAGAATGGCGAGGAATGTAAGGACACAGCCAATGGATATGAGGACTCTTTTTTTTCTTGATTTCTTTACTTTCGACATGATCATTTCTCCTTGAGACAATCAAAATTATAGTTCATTTCATCATGATGCAACCAAAAATTCTGGATAATGGGCAAAATAAGCTGAAAAGCCCAAAAAAGAGCTATACTTCCTTCCAACAATGAAGTATAAGCAAAATGAAAATCAAATCCGGATAGGATTATTTCCTTGACTTCCTTTTCGCCGCACGTCTCTGGGAACGGTTGGCTGGAGCTGACTTGCCGTCAGATCCGGTGTCGTATCTGTCGCCGGGAAGGACGACCGCCTTCTTTCTGGCATCATCATATTGGGCGTGGAAGGATTCGAGATCAACTTCACCATCCTGTTCCTTCCTCTTGAGGTATTCGAAAGCCATTGCCGTATCCCAGTAGTTTTTTTCCAAGGCATCGATGGCATCCTTTCTTGAAACTTCCTCTCCCTTCATTGTCTTGAGAAGGGAAAGTCTTTCTCTCTGATCTTTGGTAAGCATCTTATTTTGTTTTCCTTTCGATATATTGTTCCGTCTTCACCGTCGTCTTCACAACCGGTGATGTTTCTTCCTTGTAATTCACCATATTTTCATATCTCTGGTCGAAATAGGATAACCTGTAACCGGCAATGCTTTCCATTTCGATCGTATAGTCATCCTCGACAGGGATATAGGCATAGAAGCTCCTTGAGGATGATCCATAGGTCAGGGAAAGGGATGAATCAAGAACGCCATCACTCAGTGAGCAGACCTTCTTTCCACTGCCATCTGATATGACAATCACGGAATCCTTTGTGATGTCATCGACCTCAAGATAATAATAGCTTCCATCGGAATTATATTCCTTCCTTGAGGAAGAATGGTTTTCATCCTGTGCCATGAGATGGGAAAGACAAAGTTCCGGGAAATGTCCACTGGCGATGGCTTTGATATTCGTGGTGTTGATGAAAGTAAAGAAATAATCAAAATGATTTACGAATACCACGGCCAATATCATTATCAGAGACTTCACACATCCAAGAAGGTCATTAGGTGAAATTTCCATGCCCAACGACTTCAGCACGGTATTGAGAAGGACAATGAAATCATTGACGAACTGTGAAGTATCATGGAGAAGGTCATTGATCAGTATGTCGACATTGCTCGAATTGATTAGATATCTGGCAAAAGTCATTCCCAGTGTCATGAAGGAAAACTTCGGTCCACCATTCTTGTAGACGATTTCAAGGATATTCCTTAGTCCGGATTGGAATTTGGCAACATAGTTATCCAAGTCCTTGACACCCAATCGAATAAGCTCACCTAAAAAGCTCTCAAGGAAAAGTCCGCTTGTATAGTTGACCCTGACATTGTTGTTCTCGAGGACATCATAGTTCGAATCGGCATTCTTGGACATTTCGAATTCGGATATGACATAATCACCAAGTGCAGAACGGTTATCGACATCATTGTAGAATTCAATGACCGGAGAAATAAGTGAAGAATAATTCACGTTTCTCACACGGTCCGGAAGATAATAGTCAACTCCATATCTGGTATATCTCAATTCCTTCATGGCGACTTTAGGAACGGGGTCGTTGGCATTGACGATGTTATGGATGTTGGAATAGATTTCACTTCTCGGAGAGATTTCCTCATTGAAGGAGGCACCCATAGGGGGTTCAAAGCAATAACAATAGATGTCTTCCTTCTTCAAAGTCACCTTGCCATCAAAAAGGGATTCTCCCTTGCTGATTTTCTGATCGATTCTCCCGATTGCAAGATTGTTTGAAGCACCACCACGGGAATATCCGACAGACCAGAGCTTTATGTTTCCGCTGATGGAATATTTGTCGATGTATTCCTGAAGACTTTCAAGATAAATGGTGGAAGCATCATAGAAACCTTTATGTTGCTTGATTTCCTTTCCATCCCCGAGAGTGAAGTTACCCGCCCATTCCATCTCATAGTTGCCGCCTCTGATTCCAACGGCAAGAAGGGTGGTTCCATTTATGGTCTTATGTCCCATGATGACACCAAGAGAATCCGTGGTCGGTTTCTCCTTGTAGTATTTGTTCACGTCGACATCAAAAAAGCCATTTACATTGAGGAATTCTTCGCCATTTCTGTATCGATGGTCGTAAGTTGATGAATTCACATTGGAGGCAAAGCTAGACATGGCAAAGGCAAGTGAACAGGTGGAAAGGGAATTATCATATACAGTCGAATCAGAATCAAAATATGAATCAGAATAATAGGCTATCCCTTTATAGTCGTTTTCATTTGATTGGGAATAATGGAACGTGAAAGATGGCACCTTGTTGGTGTTACAGGAAGAAAGCAGCAGTGCCCCAAGGGCCAAAAAAGTGACAAGCCTGGTCTTTTTCATGGAAATATTGTAACAAAGAAATGTATCGACAAGCATAAAAATCAACAAAACAAATCGCTTGGATGATATACTTTTATCTATATGGAAACAAAACTGTCATTCAATGAGTTTCTCTATCAGAAGAGGATGGAGATGGGATTATCAAGAAAAAAATTCGCAAAATTTCTTAAAATTCCCTCATTTTTCTATCGTTATTACGAAATCGGTTATGTAAAGCCTTCTTCAAAGTATGTCAAACGAATCTCCGAGGCTCTCAATGTCGATTATTCGGAATATCTCGTAGGAATCTCTTCCTATCCTGCCGATATTGAGGAGCCACCATCCCGATTCGAAATCTGGTACCGAAACATTCTTTCCAAACTATGGGCAAGAATCGTTCTTGCCGTGTTGATGCTTTGTTCCATCGGAGTCATGATAGCCGGATTCGCAAAATACAACTACACCATGGATCATGCCAGGGAGTTCTATTGTGAAAGATATCTGGAATTCGCTGATGGCGTCAGGGAAAAGGGAGGAAGAACTTTTTCTCTCCTTCACGAGATGGTAAGACCTGAGATCCATTCATCAGAAGAAGACAGATTCATATCCATTTCCGCATCAAGCAACGACTATGCCATGCGTAGCATGAATGCCTATGCCGTCTATAAGGGTGAGAATGAGGCAACATATTACATCGTACCCAACAGTGCCAATCAAAGCCTGGAAACACTCAACGTCCAATATATCGATTACACCACCTTGACAAAATACATTTCCACATTTTCCATCAAGGACAATAAGTTCTTGCTTGACGAAAATGAAATCAGAATCGAAGGCGCATCAGAAAATGTTGCAATCCCGGATGAAACCAAGACAAAAGTCATTGAAAAGATGAAAGCCAACGTCAACAACGTGAACAAGGACTTCACCTCGCTCATCAAGGACAAACTTGGAATGGATTATGACTTTTATGGCGAATTGCTCGTCGATCATCAGAAAGGCGCCACGTCAAATTTGTGGACCGAAGTCATATCATTGGCCGCTGGCATATTCGGAATTGCCCTGACCGGTGGTTTCCTCTTTGCCATACTTTTTGCCCTATTCTTCGGTATCAGCAAAAAGAAGAGGATGGAAAAGGTCACAAAACCGATCGTCTACGAAAGGGTACTCAAGGAACCGAGGAAAGATATCCGTTTCTTCCCTTTCATACCCGAAACCGTCTTTGAAATCATAGGTATCATTCTCATCCTTTTCGGTTCAGTGAGAGTAATCTTCAATGTATATGCCCTATTTGCCAACAACGCCATAAGCCAGGCCACCTATGACCAGACTTCCATTCAGTTGTTCATGTATTTCACATTGGGTATGTTCCTTCTCTACTTCATAGACTTTGACATCTTCATGGATGATGAAAGAAGTCTTAGGAATTTCTTCCTATACGGCATTGTCTTCTTCGGGCTATATATCGTCGAATGTGTGCTTATCGAATATCTCGAAAGAACGAGAGGCGCAGCATTATTGGCAACCACTTATTATGTCATTCCGAACAACTTCGGAACAATTTCCTGCTATTTTGGTATCATGTTCTTCCTTTTCTACAATCCAAAATGGGCAAACACGAAGAAAAAACTCATTTGTTTCAGATTGATGAGCATACTTCCAATCCTTTGGATAACCATATCATCGACCATCTTCCAAAACTATAAGGAATGGGGTTGGAATATGAACACATGGCAACTTTATTTCTTCGATTCCGAAAGACCTCAGTTCTCCATCCTCTGCATCACTTACCTTGTCGGACTGTTCTTCCTGAGATTGTATTTCAAAAGGAAATACGGAGAAGTAAACGCAACGAAGATGTTCAACGGCAACAGGTTCTATTTCCTGAAGAACATCTTGATTTCACTCATCATCCTTGTCATGTCACTGATGGAATTCATCTTCCGCAATCTGACCAACAATGTCAAAGGCATGGGAAAATACTGGCAGATCGTCTTCCTTGTTCCATTCCTCTTCTTCTATCATCCTCATCTCGGAAAGAGAAACAAACCGGTCGATTACTTCACCCTCATTCTCTATTTCATCTTCTTCGGCATCGGATATCTCGTTGCCGGGTTCATGCTTCTTGCAATGCTTATCCAATAAGACAGGATGCCCAAAAGGCATCCTTTTTGCTTGAAGGCATTCAAGGAAGGAATGAAACATTTTTCTAAAAATACAAAGCAATTTTGCATTTCATGATCGCCAGAAATGCTGACAAACCAATTTCTTGATTTTCTGACTGACTTAATGAAAAATATATCGAATTTATCACATCTAGGACTATACAGAAAAAGGAAGTATTACTAAACAAAAAATGGTAAGCATATGGAATCCAATGGAACAAAAGTCACCCTGACTGACTGAATTCCAGATTTTCAGATGAAGGAAACAAACGAGACGGCAAACGAAAGGACAATGAGAAGCAATGACGTGAAGAGATGTGAGCGAAAATTGAATCCAAAGTCATGATACCCGTCCAATCCTTCCGTCTCGGGAAAATAATGCTGATAGAAGTGTGAATGATTCAGTAAAAAATAATCAAAAAACGAAATATCGAAAGCTTCAGTCGACAAAAGCATGACAAGAAGTCTTGATGACATATGAAGATAATCGAAACTTCTGTATTTGGCATCCACAACGCCAAATGTCAAACTACCCATCATCAAAATAACGCCAAGGACAAGGATGAACCATCCCAACATATGTGCACCCCTGAATCTTTCAGCATGAGGCAATATAGCCTTTTGAATATCCTTAGGCGCAGAATTGAAAAGTCTCTTGTCTTGGATGAAGGCAACAGCACCGAAAAGGATGAGGAAAAAGCCGAGCATCATCGATAAGGATAGGAGAATGGTCAAAAGCATGTTCATTTCTCGAACTCCTTTTTGACGTCCATCAAAAGATTCCTGATTTTCAGATGCTGAGGACATACCAGTTCACATTTACCGCATTTCAGGCAATCAGAAGCTCTTCTTCCAGCTGAAGTATGAACATTGAAATAATAATAGTCAGCATTCCAGTCATGATATTTGATTTTCGTATTATAGGTTGCAAACAGATCAGGAATTGAAATATGTCTGGGGCATCCATCGATGCAGTATCTGCAAGCCGTGCAGGGAATGAGATTCGTCTGTCTGAAAATGGAAACAATTTCCCTTATGGCTTCTTTCTCCCTGTCAGAAAGTCTTTTGGCATTCTTCATGAAAGAGAGATTTTCCTTCATCTGCTTAAAATCACTCATGCCGGAGAGAACCATGACTATACCGTCGAAGTCACATGCAAAACGAAGGGCAAGATTTGCGGGACTTTCATCAAGTTCATCAACAATGTTCTTGGCTTTAAGAGGTAGATTGACAAGATTTCCACCTTTTATCGGTTCCATGACCAAGACAGGCTTATTGTATTTCCTGCAAACCTCAAGGCATTCCTTACTCTGTATTGCGACATCATCATAGTCAAGATAGTTGAACTGTATTTGAACAACCTCAATTTCAGGATGATTCGTCAATATCTTTTCTAAGAATTCAGGTTTGTCATGGAAGGATATACCTACATGACGAATCTTACCTTCTTTCTTAAGTTGGAAGGCTTTTTCATATGCATGGCATTCCTGATAATGGGAATAATTCGTTCTTCCCTGGGCATGCATGAGATAGAAATCAAAATAGTCTACGCCGCAGATTTCCAACTGTTTTTCAAAGAAAGGGACGATATCATCCTCAGTCTTAAAACAATTGGAAGTAAGCTTGTTTGTCAGTACATACCTGTCCCTAGGATATTTTTTCGTAAGGCATTCCCGTATGGCGATTTCACTTTGGCCATTGAGATAGCCATGGGCGGTATCGAAATAATTGAATCCTTGTTCAAGGAAATAATCAACCATTTTGGATGTTTCTTCATAATCGACTTTGCCATCGACAAGTGGAAGTCTCATCATTCCAAACCCAAACTTTTCCTTGATATCTGACATATTTCCTCCAATATTCGTGTTTCTCCATCATAGAGAGTATATAGAGAATAAACTCTGTTCTGAGTCTCAATTCAAACAAAGGCAAGAATTATTTTGCGAACTCGATGGAATGATTTCTATTTGCCTTGGCACGATACAATGCTTTGTCCGCTTCACGATAGATGTCGCGGAAGAACGTTTCTTTTTCGGAAGCCACAAGACTGACACCACCGCTGAGGTAGACTTTTTCATCCGAAGAAGGGGAAATGATGATGGAAGAAAGTCTTTCCTTAAGTTTTTCATAAAAATCAAGAACCTCATCCTTCGTATTCATGGCAGTCGAAAACAAGGCAAATTCATCTCCTCCGAGTCTCATCACGATATCATCAGGATTGGAAGAGGATACAAGGGATTCAGCAATCTTCACAAGGACGCCATCTCCGACATCATGACCATATGTGTCATTGATTTCCTTGAAGCTGTCACAATCAAACAGACAGAATACACCTTTCTTCTTCTCATTCAGCAAAGCGCTGATCCGACTTTCTCCTGACCGGCGGTTATGGAGATTGGTCAATGAATCATGATCGGCGAGATTACGAAGAATTTCTTCCCTGCGCTTGTCCTGATCGATGACTTCGACTGCATAAAGGACATGAAAGAGATTTCCATTCGCATCATCATCTTCCTTTATGTAGCTGGCTTTACAGTAGCCATAGATGCGTGAAAGGAATTCCATGGATATGCAGTGTTTGTCCTTCATTCTTTCCGGAAGGGTGTCGATATTGACAAAGTCAATGAGTTTCTCCACATATGCCGCATTAGTCGTTGCTCTAGTAGCCTTTATGACATTCTCACGATAGGAATAATTTCCTTGGATCAGGGAATTGGTAACCAAGGCAGTGCCTTTGATCTCGTGGAACCTGTCATGTATCACATCAACTCTGTACATGGCAAGATAAATGCTCGAAAGAGCCTTATATGCCTTATAGATACCTTCTTCGTATTGCTTGAGCTGTTCGAGGACGATGTCATCGACGTTTCTGAAACCCGCGATGAATTTGATGGGTTCATTCCCACTTGAGATTCGGATATATCTTGCACTGTAATAATGGATTTTTTCGTCTTCCACGACTCGATAGGTGAATTCGATTTTTCCTATTGGATCATCTTCCAAAGCCAAAAGGCTCTGACATGAAAGTCTTTCCATGAACATGGCCCTATCGGAATAATATGCCCTGTTGGTGGCATATGCTTTTAGCATGGCACTATATTCAAAAAGCTTAGGTGCAGTAAGAATACCTTTGGTGATATAGCCATCCAGCTTGATGACGGATGCCTTGTTTGCTTCCGGTTCAACCAAATAAACATTGAGATAATCGTCAGATAATGCCTTGACAAGATTGGCATATTTCAATTCCACGGCCTGTTCATCATCAAAGCCAAATTCTTCGATATTCATTTCACGTTCCTCGCAGTTTTGATAATTAATTCATTATACGCTTCTTCGCCCGTCAAATATAGAAATATCCACCATTTGGTATTGCATATAGGACAAAAAGTTGTTGAAATCCATGTCAAAGGAGAAAGACAGCCTGAACAAGTTGTAAAATATTTCATGATTTATTCCGGTCAATGACACATATACTGAAATATGTACCAAATTAAGGACGACGAATGTTTTAAAATATGATGAATAAGGAGGAAGAAGAATGAAGAAAATTATCAAATCGAGTCAGCTCAATGACTTGGGATACCAAATGATAGATGAAATAAAGAAAAGAAATTCATTCTTCTCCTCAATGAATATTGTTGTGCCATCAAAAAGAGTCAGCGAGTGGTTCAAGGCTTTTTGGTTGAAGAATCAATCCGAAATGCTCATCAACATCAACTTCAGGACAATGAAGGAAGTCATGCCTATGTTGATTGACGATGACAGAAATTTCGAAATCATGTCAAGACAACAGCTGTTTTCCTACATCCTTGAAGAAATTCATGACCAGAAAAGTCAGGAATATCTTCCAGAACAGATCAGGAACTATCTCCTGGACGAACACACTAAGGCATTGAATCCACAGAAAGCCTATGATCTGGCAAAGACATTCACTTCCCTTTTCACGGAATACGAAGATGAGACGATGAATATCACAGGTTACCAAAAGACAATCCATGACAATGTTCTGATCAGAGCAAAAAGCCACAATCAGACGACATTGTTGGACATGTTGAGAAATAAAAGTGATATGAAAAGGATGGAAAATCTTTTCTTTTTCGGCTTCACATCGCTAACCGGACTGGAAGAAACCATTTTGGATGAATACGCCTTGGAATATGACTTCAGTCTTTATCAGCTTGAAGATGAAAAACGCACTTATGTAAGCCCTGATCTGGTCCTGGCCCCATCCATGACAAGGGAAGTCGAAGCGCTTCATAGCCAAATCTGCAAAATCATCAGGGATGACAGTTCTGTATCCTATTCCGATTTCCTGGTCATCATTCCCTGTATGAATGAATATGCCACGACAATAAGAAGAGTCTTCACATCTGGAGATGAGAAATTCCCCTCCATTCCTTATAGTATCAACCAAAGAGAAAAAGTAGACAGCGACATCACCGACGTATTAAACATTTTATTCAATACGATAGCCTATGAATCCTACACAAGAAATGATTTCATGTCCTTGGCATCAAACAAGACAGTAATGGCAGCAAGAGGAATCACGGAAGATGAAATCACGGCATTCACCGATTCCATTCTTGACATGGAAGTCTATAGAAAGGCATTGACCAGAGATGATTTCGATTATGCCAAGAAAAGACTTCTGTTATCCATGGTCTCTTCCATAAATGATGGAAAAGAAGGGATCATAAAGTTAAAAGACAAAGAATATCTTCCTTATTCTTCGATAGACATGAATCATGAGGCAATCATTAAATTCGTCAAGATGATCGACGACATCATGTCATTCAAAAAGACGATGGAAAATATAGTAAACATAACTCATGATTCCTATGTTCAGATCATTACCGAGTTCGACAAATGGTTTTCCATCAAGGATAAAAACGGAAACGAGACGAACGGTGTATACCAAAAGCTTCTCAGGGCACTAAAATGCTTTGACCAAACCGAAAAAGACTGTGGTTGTGTTTCCCTTGAAGCTTTTGTCTATTTTGCCAAAGAAGAAAGTCGAATCGAGAAAAAGCAGTCCACAGACTTTTTCACATCCGGAATCACCTTTACTTCCTTCGAAGATAATATTGTACTTTCTGCCAAATACATCTTTTTCCTAAATGCCGGAAGCGCAAGTCTTCCAAAGAAAATATCTATCAGTGAATTGGATATCAGAGACCGAGAGAAAGTCATTCGTTCTAAAACAGAGACGGAAAAAAGGACATTCTTTTTGCTTTGCAGGAATGCCGAACATTTCCAGATTTCATACATCAATCGCGATTTAAAGACTGATGAAGAAAAATATCCGTCTGGTTTTCTTTTGGAACTCATTGGTGGTGATCTGAAAAATCTTACGGAAAGGAAACAAATCATCAGCCTTGATGAAACAAGAGACTATTCCGAACTGTTCACAAAAAAGGAGTTCGTCGAAAAAGATTATTACAACAATCTTCTTTCTGACCATGAATCAGTTCAGGAAAACGACGACATCATCACAAAGGAATTCCAAAACTTAAACAAGTTTGACATAAACAGAATCGCTGATTTCCTCCATGAGCCTTTGATTTATAAGACAAACAGACTTTTTGGCAAGGGTGATGACAAGGATGAACAGATTCAGAATGAATACGAACCATTTGAATTCGACAATGCAAAATCATCTGTCTTGGTAAGAAAAATCATTCTTGATCTTTTAAGAAACCATCCCATTGATGTTTCCTTAAACGAGGAGAAAATTCAGATAGACTATGAACAATACGACGAACTTAAAAGGGAACTTAATCTGCAACATAAGATTCCGGATATCAACAAGCCAATCAACGATGAAGATTTCAGGAATCTCATCGACCGTGCCATCAAAGTGCAAAGACTCATCTCTAAGGAAAGCGGCAATTCATATGAAATCCTAAGACTCGAAGACTTGCCCATGCATTATTCCTCTGAAGACGGCACAACGGAAGAAACATGGGTATTGACATGCAACAATGAAATCTGTCGGCACAAGTCAGAAAACCTCAACTCATATTATCTTTGCAAGGACAATCCATCGAATCATGATCTGCTGAAGCTATATTCCTATGCACTTATGGACATAGCATCGATCGGAAAGAACTCTTCCTATGTCCATGAAATAAATTTGTATTGCGGAATTGACAAAAATGGCAAGGAGCTCAAGGATACTTTTTCTGTATCTTCGGATGAAGCCAGAGACATCCTCAATAAGATTTATCATGAGATGAATGACTCCAATGATATGTATTACCTTTCCTCTCCAATGGACAATGATTTCAAATCTTTTGAAAAACTGAAAGAAACTTTCCTGGATGAAAAGTTCTTTTCACACAAAATGATGTTTGATCCCGATAAGGACCTCGGATATGACAAGACAAGTTTTAAAAAGCTCTACGCAGAAAGAAGGGCAAAGATGAAATCACTTGTTCTCATAAGTGACGCAAACAACGACAACAAAGAAGAAAGTGAGGACTGACAATGGAGAACATTGATTTCAGAATTGATGATTTCGATATAAACAGGAATTATATCATCGAAGCCAGTGCAGGAACCGGTAAAACCTATAACGTCATCCAAATCGTCGAAAAGCTCGTCAAGGAGCACAACATACCTCTAAGCAAGATTCTTATCGTAACCTACACCGAAAAAGCTGTCGGGGAACTGAAGTCACGCATAAGAGAAAAGCTGTCCGATCAGGATGTCGACAACGCATCCATCTATACCATTCATTCCTTTTGCAAGGATGCCTTGAATGAGTTCGGCCTATCTGCAAATATGCCACTTGGCCTTCAGGTCATCGATGAACATGCCATAGACGATTTTACCGAAAGATACATCCGCCAGGGAAACATACTTAAGGAAATAACATACTTGTACGAATTGGGAATCCACATCAACATCAAAGATCTTGCCAAAAAGATGAAAGATGGTGCAAACCTGTATTACCTTGACAGGGACTATAAGGAAGACGCATCCATCATCAGTCTCGAAAAAGAGAAAGACGAAGATTATCTTTACAAACTGTTTATCGACTTCAAAAAGGCAGATAGTCTTGATGATGTATTGAAAGCTGATGAAAAGACGAATTTTTATTACGGAATCCTATGTGATTCAAAAGAAAAATTAATCACCGATTTCGCAAGCGAACTTAAAAAATCCTTCAACAAGGATATGCCTTTCTCTTTCAATGGAAGTGGTTTTAGCAAGTCTAAAATAAAAAAAGCTTTCGACAAAAACGCAAAATATGAAAATCCATATTATGATCCGAAAACAGATGATCCAGAAATGAAATACGTCACTCAGTACGATGCCTTCAACTTCATCTACGAAATCAAATCGAGCAAATTCAAATTCCAGTCATATTTCGTAAACAAATATCTCGCTGACTTCTATAAAAAATGGCAACTGGAAAAAGAGAAAGCAAAAGCTGAAACATTCAACGATATGTTACGTTATGTACGTGAAGCAACGGTACATAATCCAGAATTTCTGGAAGCACTAAAGAAGAAATACACCTATGGCATCATAGACGAATTCCAGGATACCAATCAAAAGCAGTTTGACATATTTTCATCCATTTTCCTTGAAGACGATGAACACCACATCATCGTCGTCGGAGATCCCAAACAATCCATTTATGCCTTCCAGGGAGCCGACATAGAAGTCTACCGAAAAGCTGTCAAGAAAATACAGGAAAAGGGTGGCCTTTTCAGGGTACTGAACAAGAATTATCGTTCCAGCGCAAACATGGTAAAAGCCTGCAACCTGCTTTTCCAAAAATACTTCACTCCAGAAGATTTCCAGGACTGTGGCTACCTTGAAGACAAAGAAAACACAAAGGAAACAGAAAAGGGAGAACATTTGATGCATTACTCTCCCGATGGAGTGACTCAAAGTGATGTTCCGATATGGATTCTGGAATCCAACGGGGAGAATGCATCAGAAAACATCAAAGCCGAAGATGGCGATGGCAAGAAGAAGAAAAATACGAAGAACGAAACTCAGATCAGTTCCTATGGTGAAATGGTTGCCAAAATCATCATCGATTGCTGTTCGACAAATCCTGATGGCAAAACAAAACTTACCGTAAAGGATTCAAAGGCAAATTGTTTCCGCAATGTTACATTCAAGGATTTCACTTTACTGGCAAAAGGTAGATCTGAAATGGTTCCATTCGAGCATGCACTTAAAGCAGCAGGCATACCCTATCTCAGATATAAGGACCAAAATCTTTTCACTTCAAGGGAATGCAGTTACTGGATTGCCATTCTCAGCGCCATTGAAGCAAAGGATTTTGTCGGAAAAAGAAGAAACATATTCAGGAAGTGTCTCTTCACGCCATTTTTCAGAAGAAGCCTCACACAGATCAGTACCACTCATTTTGACAAGGACGACATAAAGGAAATCGAAATGATCAACAGATGGAAAATTCTTTCCAGCGCACGTCACTGGGAAGATCTTTTCGACAGCATCATGATCGATACCAACATCGAAAAAGCCATGCATAGTCCGAAAGACATGCAATCTTTGTCCGTCATACAGCAAATCAGCAGATTCTGCATCGAATATCTATCAAAGGATCACACACTTCCCGAACTCATCAGAACACTTAAAGCCTTGTCAGAAAACAACAGCGAGGATATCGAACAGAACGGCAGCATAATCGAGAAGAGCACAGACTTTGACTGTGTCAAGATCATGACCATGCACGCCTCAAAAGGTCTTCAGTTTCCAGTCGTAATCAACATTGGAGGCTTCAGGGGGCCAAATAAGACCAAGCCCCCTGTCATCTATCACAAGGAAATCGATGGTGGGAAATATCCCGTTCTTTCCTTTGATACGACGGAAAAGAAGAAAGAAGAAGACGAGGAAATCAAAAGGCTCTTCTATGTCGGCAATACACGTGCTCAATTCCTTTTGATTCTTCCGATGTTTGATAATGCAAAGCAATTTCTCAAGGAATCCGTGCAGAATCTAAGAGAAAGCGATCAAAGCCTTTACGAGGTCAGGAAAGCGGGAGAAATCAATGACTTCAACGAATATTTCATCCATGCAAAAAACATACTTAAAAATGGTGCAAGGAAACTTCATGATGTCACAAGTGCAAAAGAACAACTATCCGTCTTAAAGAAAATCAGCAAGTCAGATCCATCAAGAAGAAGCTATAAGCATTCCTATTCCTCCCTGACTCATGACAAGGACGAAGAAAAATATCAGGATGAGGATTTCATTGACAAAGAGGGAAATCAGGAAGAAGGATTAAATACATTTGACTGCAATTCCTTGGCATTGTCAGGCAAGTACGACAATTCATTGTCACCGATATCGACACCTGCAGATTATCCAAAAGGAACATACATCGGCACTGCCCTTCATGAAGTTCTTGAGAAGCTTGATTTTAAAAACCATGATGTACGTCTCGCCTCCCTGATAAAAAGATGCTTTATGAGGCAAGGCATTCCATCAGATAATTTATCTTGGATTGATGCAACAAAGGACATCATTTCAAATGTCATGCATGCAAAACTCCCGGAAATACACGGCAACAATTCCACGGATAACTTCTTTTCTCTTTGTGACTTATCCTCACAGGACAAAAAGGCAGAAGTCGAATTCAACTTCAATCTCTTGGACAGATTCAAGAACTATTGCAATGGATTCATCGATCTTATGTTCAGGCGTGGGGAATATTATTCCATCATCGACTGGAAATCCGATTCCCTGAATGAGGACTTTACTTCCTATTCAAGTCTGAAAGAACTGAAAAAGCATACAGATGATTCCTATTCCATTCAGAGAGTCCTATATAGTTATTGTCTCATACACGCACTAAGACAGAACTATCCAACATTGACGGAAGAAGAAATCTTCCAGTCACATTTCGGTGGAATCTATTATGTCTATATCAAGGGATGCAACAGTGATACATCCAACGGAATCTATTGTCAGACCTGGGACTCATACGAATCCCTGAAATCCGCGTTTGAAAACATCATCAGGAACAAGGTAGGTATCTAAATGAACGATCATGAATATTTTCTTTCCCTTCTTAAGGAATGCAAGCTGATAGATGAAGCCTATGGTCTTCTTGTTCCAATCATCAATGATGAATTGGAAAAGGAAGATGAAGGCAGGAAATCCGAATTCATCATTCTGTTTCTCATCTATTTTTCCCTTCTCAGCGACGGAAACATCACCATGTCACTCAACAAAGACATTCTACTGAAAAAATGGGACCGAAAACTGGAATATGCCATGATTCAGTCACTGGATGAAAACGAATCAAACAAAAGCAAAATCGAAAATTGCTTCCATCAGATCAGGGAATTGTCAACAAGGGCCATCGAAGAATGCCTTGAGTTCATCAGTCAAATGGATTTACCTTCACTGATCGGGCCAAACAGGATGTTCATGGTCGAGGATTCCTATCTTTACATCCAGAAATATCATCTTGCAAGAAAATCAATACTGAAATCACTGGACAGACTTTTTTCCTCAAGCCATGAAACAAATTCTGCATTCGATTACAGAAAGTATATGGCCAAGGGCAGAAAACTATCCGATGGTCAGGAAGAGGCAGTCATCAAAGGCGTAAAAAAGAATCTTGTCATCACAGGAGGCCCTGGAACCGGAAAGACGACATCCATACTCTTCCTCCTCATCAACCTTCTTTATGGCAAAGCCATCGATGATACAATCATCTATCTTGTCGCACCAAGTGGAAAAGCTTCATCAAGAATGAAGGAAAGCATCATCAACAGTTTCAGCATGATCGACGATTCCTTCCTTGAAGATCCCATATGTTGCAAAATCAAGGCAAAGCTGCAAAGCCTTGAGGAATCAACCATCCACAGACTTCTTGGAAGAGACAGTGAGACAAATGGATTCCTCTATAACGAAAACAATATGTTTTCCAAAAATTCAATTTTTGTCATCGACGAGGCAAGCATGATTGATGCCGCACTTTTCAGCTCACTTCTCAAAGCCATCCCTGACGAAGCAAGAGTCTACATCATGGGGGACAAAAACCAGCTTCCCAGCGTAGACTGTGGTGCAGTCTTCGGAGACCTGCTCATAAAGGAATCCTTGAAGGACAACATCGTCGAGCTGACTGAATCCCAAAGATTCAGGTCAGACACGAAAATCCATGCTCTTGCCAAAGCAATAAACGAAGGAAACACACTACCAATAAAGGAAGAAGACTTCCTAGATTACTCCCAGTTTGAAATACAACCGAATGACGAGAAGAACAACAAGGAAAAGCCTGTCTTCTTCTACAAGGATAAGAAAGACGGCATCAACGACAAGGAAATCATTTCCTATGTCTGTGATAGATGGGGAAAAGCCTATTATGACAATCTGCAGGATTTGGCCTCTGACCTTGATGAGAATGACGATGCAAGACTCAATGAGGTCTTCTCCAAGACGGAGTTTGCAAAGATTCTTTGTGCCGCAAACAGGGGACAGAGAGGTGTCAGTGAGATAAATAGGTATATCAAAAAGAATTTCATCGACGTAACAAGACGTTCTTCCTCCTTCCATCAGCATTTTCCTGGTGAACTGATGATGATCAACAAGAACAACAGGCAACTCGATCTCTATAACGGAGACAGTGGAATCCTCGTCAGTTTCAAGGATGATGACACACTCTATTTCATGGTGAAGAAATCATCAAATCTTCTCAGCGATATAGGAAAGAAAAAAGACAGGATCTTCAGGCTGAAGAACGATTACATCTTCTATCCTCTGAGAATGATATCGAGCGAAGACATCGATCTTGCCTATGCGATCACAATCCATAAATCCCAGGGTTCTGACTATAGAAACATCCTTGTCATTCTTCCTGACAAAAAGGGACATCCTTTGCTTAACAGACAGATTGTCTATACGGCAATCACAAGGACTAAAGGAAACACCTATATACTTTCCTCATTTGAAAGACTTGATGAAGCAAAGGACACCGTCCTTATAAGAGATACGAACATCGCCTAGGCAAACATCTCATTTCATCTTTCCAAACAAACTCAAATAAAACAAGCTATGTGTGGGTGACACATAGCTTGTTTTTACTTACGATTAGAATTCTTCTCCGTCTTCGACTTTCTTTGCCTTCTTTTCCTTTACAGTGATCTTGTCAAGGGCGACAAGAGCAATATAGACGGCATCAAGAGCGGCAAGGACTCCGACGACACCCCAGGCACAATACATGAAGATACGCCATGGAGCTGTGGAGACAACAACATGGGCTCCAGGAGCCATACCCTGCATGATGTTACTGTTGGCCTTGTTGTAGAGGATGTGCTTTGTGGCATCCTTGAGCCAATAGATGGCAGTTGCACTTTCCGTATCATACAAACCGTTGGAACCATTGTTGCTGAGTGTCAATGCGCCACCTTTTCTGAGCATCTGGTCAGTGTTCATGTAGGTAGTCGGTTCACCACCGGCATCGGTGACGGTCGTACCGATATATCCGCATTCATCCCTAAGGATATCATTAATGGAATCGGAGGCACCGGCATAGGTTGCGCCGACACGGTTATAGGAAGTCATGATACCAGTTGCAGCTGGCATGGTTTTTGTCATCATCTCATATTTACCATCGGCATTTGTACCATAGTAATTGATTTCCATGGTAGCTTCCTTGATGTAGATTTCCCAGCCTCTGACATAGACTTCCCTGAAGGCCTGCTCATTGACATAGGCGCAATAACCATTCTTCTGACGGTTGGTTTCCTGTTCATTGAGGACATAATGCTTCATGAAGGTGACAAGACCCTTTTCGGAAGCACCGCCAGCCTCAGCTGCGGCCATCTTACCGGAGAGAAGTGAATCTTCGGAATAATATTCGTAGTTTCTACCACCGAAAGCGGAACGATGGACGTTAAGGCCATAGCCATAGATACCGGTAACCAAACTACCGCCGGCAAGCTTGTTGCCATAGGATTCCTCAGCGAATGTTTCACCAAGTTCCCTGGCAAGGGTCGTGTTGAATGTGGCAGCGACCATCGGATCACCGCAATACCACTTGTTGACGTTCTTGATGGTAAGGGCATGGGCATAGTAACCATATGGAGAGTCTGCATCATAGGAAATCGGAACACCGTTTTCCTCATCGGCAAGTTCGTTCCAGCCACCATTGGAGAACATGTTGACCATGCTGTCGACAGTGAACTGATTCATATAGTCATCCCACTTGGTGTCTGTGTAGTCAACGCCTCTCATGTCAGCCAAGGTATAGGAAGTCTTGTCAGTGTTGACTTCCGGCATCTCGGTGATGGTGTTGTTCTCATCAGCCCAGACATCGAATTTGGCAACCTGCTTCTTGGCTCTCTCGTCAGTCATGACAAAGTCATTGCCAGTTGGTGAAGTCGGGAAACTGGCCTTGAAGTTGGCTCTGGTGAAGTCATGGATATATCCATCTCCGGTGGAGCCTTCCTGATAGCTCTTGAACTTGTAGTTGAGCTCATTGTCTTCCTTGTTGGTGGCGACACTAAGATCAGTCTTTCTCTTTCCAGCCTTTCCATCCTTATAGATCAGGGTATCGGAATAGGTGTAGGTATAGAGGTGCTTTTCCTTGTCAGCAGTGCTTTCCTTGTCGATTTCAGTCCAGCAGTGGGCGTTGTCGCCAAGGTAGAAGTTGTAGTCGCCCTTCTCCATGACGTAGCATTTCTCAGTCTTATAGTCATAGGATGTGAAATAGTCTTCCTTGACGGTGATATCGAGAGTTTCACTTGCACCGGCAGCCAATTCCTTGGATTTTGCAAATCCGGCAAGAAGGACATGGCTCTTTTCGATGCCACCGCTCGTGTATGGCATGTTGACATAGATCTGAGCAACACCCTTACCAGCCTTTTTACCGGTATTGGTGATTTTGACCTTGAAGGCGTATTCGCCAGTTGTCGCATCGTAGGTTGGCTTTTCTGCATATTCGAGTGAGAAATCCGTATAGCTAAGGCCATAGCCAAATGGATAGACGACTTCCGTGTCATAGCTGAAGCCCGTGTAGTTTCCCTTGCCTGCTTCATATGCAGCAGTCTCATAATAACGATAGCCGGAATAGATGCCTTCCTCATATTCGACGAAGTAGGTTTCCTGCTGATAGGAATTCAGGGATGCGGAGTTGGAATATTTGTAGGAACCGAAATTCTTGTAGGTCGGATCCTTGGTAAGGTCTCTGACATAGGTGTCGACAAGATGTCCGCTTGGATTGACAGTTCCGTCAAGGATGTTGGAAACGGCAGTACCACCCTGGCTACCGCAGCACCCCGCCCAGATGGCACCCTTGATCTTGCTCATGTCATAGGACTGGGTCTTGTTGTATGGATCGGTGTAGATGCCATTGTTCATGTTCGGATCATTCTCATCGAGGAATCCAAGTTCCATGGCGTTGGCGGAGTTGATGACGACGATGACCTTCTTGAAGTTCTTGTTGGCGTAGTCGAGAAGCTTGAGCTCGGCATTATTCAGGGTAAGGCCGGTTCTGTTTTGTTCTTTGCTGCCGGCATCCATGGACTGGTCATTGCCTTCACCGGAGTTACGCTTGATGGTGACGATGGCAGTGTCATATTCGCTGAAAGAGGATTTAACGGCATCAAGGGAAGCGGTTGGATCCTCGAATTCGCCTTTTGCTGCTTCATAAAGAGCATTGACGGCCTGGTTTGAATCAAAAGATGCCTGTAAACCCTTGGCGATGGAAATGGCCCCGGAAGTCGTTGCCGGATCTTCGCCACCGGACATATTGTTATGCCAGCTGTAATAGCCTAAGATGGTGACTTTCTGCTTCTTGTTGAGCGGAAGAGCATCGTCTTCATTCTTGAGAAGTGTGATACCTTCCTCGGCGGTCTTCTGAGTCATGTCCTGAGCCTTCTTGAGAGCTTCGTCCTGACTCTTGACGGTATAGTCGATGTAATTTGCATCAAGTCCGGTTCCGGAATCCGTTACTTTGCTCTCTCCGGGGAATAAAAGGTCAAGGTTCTTTGCATTGACGTTGGCAGCAATGGTGACACCGACACTGACAGCTAATACGGCAACCCCGATGACACTCATCAGGGTAATTCTGGATTTTTTTGCTTTGTTCATTATTTTGTTACCTCATTTTGTTTCTGTAACTTCATTTCTTTGGCTAAATTCTTCTGGTAGATGAGAATGAAGGCATCAGCGGCTTTGACCACTACGGTCAGAAGGGCAAAGATGAGAATCAAGGTTGGGTAGAAGGTCTTCTTGAAGGACAATTCTCCGTTCAAAGCCGGATAGAGATATTCCGTATAGTAGTTCTGATAGGAACCGACATCGACGTTCTTGGCATTGAGAATGGCAAACTTGTCACAGTTGAAGAGCATGATGCCACCGATGAGGGTGAGGACAAGTGCGACGATCTCAACGATTGCCTTCTTCTTGTTGGTTCCTTTTACCTTATGGTTCTTAAGCAGAATGATCGATGTGACAATCAAGGCAAAGAATGGAACATATAAGGCAAGGCAGTTGAAGATGTTGAAGGTGAATTCGGTATAGTTCTGAATGATCATTTCACCGACACCGTAGTAGATGCTCTGCCATCCAGGATAAGTGAAGGCGTTCTCATACTTTGTTCCAGGCAAAGTCTGAATGGTGAAGACGCCGGCGAAATTGTAGCAGACAAGCAAGATGATCATCACGGCTGAGAAAGCCAAGGACAGATAGAAAAAGATGGTGTTAAGCTTTCTTAAGAGATTCATTCTGTTTTCCATTTGGTTTTATGCTCCTGGAGTATAGGTGAGAACGACATCAACGGTGGATGTACCAAAGAAGCTGCTGGTCGTAATCTGGAAGGAATAGACATAATTTCCTTCGTCATTCTTTTTGGCCGTGACAGGGTCTTCGCCATCGAAGGTAAGGGTGAAGGTTTCATCCGCAAAGGAATAGGTACCCTTCTTGAGAAGGGAGTTGGAAGAATAGAGGAACATCTTGTTGCCATTGTCGGTGAGGTTGAGTTCTACCTGCTTTGTTCCGCCATCCGGACCAGAGGTCGTATAGCTTCCGGTGAACTGATATAAGGTCTTTCCATCGAAATCAGCTCTGGTGAGACTTAAGGAATCCTTGCTGGCATCCGTGGAGCATAAGAAGCCATAGTTGTTATAGGCAAGACGATATCCCTTGCCATCAAGGGCAACATCAGGCTTGATTTCGTCCTTTCCGGAAACAAGGACAGGAATGTTGTCTTCCATCTTCCATGTCATTCCCAAGGTAGCCTTTCTTGAAGATCCTGAAGCATAGTTATAGACGACGCTCTTGTCGGAATGGAAGTAAAGATAGGATAAGGCGATGGAATTGTTGTTTCCGGCAGTTTCTGCGACAAAGATGTACTGGGAGTCTCTTTCATCCCAGGTCTTGTAATCCTTGGCCAAGGACTTTCTGAAGGCAGAATCCTTATACTGGAACAAGGTTGTTGCGCTTCCTTCATCGGTGGTGACATTGTAGTAGAACTGATGTCTTCCCTGAGTGGTGTCATAGCTTGTGTGGATGACGCTCAAGGCTTTGTCCTTGAGGTCGATCTTGTAGCCATAGCCTTCCTCAAGAGTCCAGGTACCGGAATAGCTGAAGTTGTACTTTGTGAAATCCGTTTCTTCTTCAGCGGAGGAGGTTGCATCGGTTCCGTTGGCACCGAATCCAGGGAAGCCACCACCCTGGCCACCGGACTGAACCTTTCCGGTGCATGTGGCTGCAAAGTTGACATTGTTGTCGGCCTTGAGCTCGATGTCGAACTGATACTTGTGGGAACCGACCGTGACTTCGGCATCCCATGATGTACTTTCAACGGCGACGAAGTGGATGGAGGAATCCTTGGTGGACTCCTTCGTTGACGAATCTGTTTTCTGACTACAACCTACGGTAAGTATGGAGGAGAAAACAAGGAAAGAGAGTAACGACTGTTTTTTTGAAATTCTCATGTTGAGTTTTCCTTTCTGGCAATATTTTAGAAAAGGAAAAAACTGATTCAATCGCTCATGAGTAAGTGGTAGGAAAGAGCTTTCAAATCAGTTTTGTATACATGTAAGCGGTATTTTTTTCTATATAAGTGGTCAGAAAGTCAGGATGTCATGCTGTTTGCATAATTCCAGGAACCTTTGCTTCACCTGCGTGAGCTTTCTTCTGGAAATGATGAGGATACGGTCATCCTTCAAGGTGAGAGTAAGGTCATTGTTTATGGATCTGATGAATCGGAAATTGACTAGATATCCTTTATGTATCCTGATGAAGCCATCATCATATAAATCATTCTCAAGGTCTTCCATTTTGCTGGAGACAAGAATGCTGCCCTTTTGGGTTGAACAAAAGAAAACTTCCTGGTTGACACCTTTGCCTTCTATATAGGCGATATCCTCAAGCGTAACCTTTATCATCTTTCCATGGCTGTTGAAGGAAATCATCTTCATTTCACTGACGGATTCCCTCTTGGATTTCACATATCTCTGAATGACTTCCGTGGCATCAAGAAGAAAATTGGATTTCCTGATGAAGGCAAAAGGGGATACCTTGAAGGTATCGAAGACTCTTTCTTCCCTTGAAGAGATGAAGATGATATCCACATCCTTTCTTTTTTCCTTGATTTCCTTGGCAAGTTCGATTCCATCCTCCTCAGGCATGCGGATATCCAAAAAGCAAAGGTCATATTCTTCCATATGCTCCTTGAAGTTCCTTACACTGGTATAGGATTCGATTTCGATGTTCATGGATGCCGATTCGAATTCCTTTTCGACGGCACCACGTATGGCATTGATGACACTCTGATTGTCATCTAGGATGCAAGCTTTCATTCTTCTTCCCCTTTCTCGTTCGGCATGGAGAGCATGATGGTCACATGATACATGCCGTCCTCATTGATATCATCATGGATTGTTCCATTGTATTTCCTCACGATGGAGGAAATGACCTTTCTTCCGAATCCATGCTGCTCAAAATTATTCTTTGTCGTCCTTACCTTCTTTATGTCATCAAGAGAGAGTCCTGAGCGGATGGGGTTGGCAATCTCGATATACAGGAATTCCTGATAGACCCTCATTCTTATATATATACGTTTTTCCTTCTCAGTCAGAACCGTGGCTTCGATGGCATTGTCAAGAAGGTTACATAATAGGGAAGTAAGGTCAGTGGAATAGATATCCAGATGATCTGGTATGGCAAGCTTGCAATCAAAATGTATGGATTGCGCAAGCGCCTTGGAATATTCCATGTTCAGAATGGAGGATATGACTTTGTTGTTGACGGAGATGAAGGATACCGGTTCGATGATTCCGTCACCATATTCCATGAAGAATTGATCAAGTTCATCATATTTTCTCTGTTCGAGAAGCAGTTTCATCGTGGCATACTGGTTCTTGCAGTCATGCTTGAGCATTCTCAGCTTTTCAAGGTTCTGATCGGAAATCATCATCAATTGTTCATTTTTCTCAAGTTCGTCATTTTTTATGATGAGATCCATCTTCTCCTGATTCTTCCTGCATTGATTGAACAGCATCAGATAGGCAAATACATCGCTTATGACGAGGAAGAGGAAGATGATAAGTTCAAACATCGCAAAATTGAATTCACGAATCTGAAGATGGAAAGTGGAATACCAGGATATCACAAGGATGAACAGATTGAAGAATGCAGTAAAGAAATAGACGGAAAAAGGAATGAATCGTATCTTCGAAAACGGATATCTGTTGATGATATAGGCAAATGGAACAATCAAGAAGGTGCAAACATTACGGATGATGGAATCCAATATTTTCGAGCTTTCAAGCTGTTGGACGAGAATCGGTATGGACCCTCCAAGTTCACCCAAAAGAAATGTCATCGCATATAAGGAGCATAAGATGATACATAGAGATTTCCTCATCTTCCTGAATTTTATGCCAATATATGTAAGATATAGTGCCGCAACGATGAAATATTTGACATAGAAAGATATAGCTATCTGCATCCCCATAAGCGGTAACAGGAAAGTCAGCAATGAAAGTGTCAGGAACAGAACAGCAAATTCAGCAAGCGAAAAGAGACGTTTCTTCCATTTCTTCGGCAAGACGGAAACAGCCAAAGCCGATGCAAAACATAAATTTCCTATGATGATGCTAGGTTCGATGACAAAGGTAGTGAATATTTCATATGGTGTCATGTCAAGATTTTACCATTTGATAGCTGTAAAAGGTTTCACAATTTATAAATGGTGTATTTTAAAAGTCAAACGGTCATATTCCGAATATAGTTCAAATACTCATTTCAGTTTCTAAAATATCAGTTCAAGATAATCCTTGCAATAAATATATGGATCAATGCAATATTCAAACCCAACTTCCTTCATCTCCTTGATCTGACTCTCATTCGGATGATTCATCGGATATAGGCCAAAGATAGCACAATAATAGTGTATTGAGAAATAACATCAACTGATGGTAGCTCTGCCGTAGAGATTAACGTTAGAAAGTACAACGATAATTGTGGTTTGAAATATCAAAAAATTCATTTTGAAAAGAAAGGAAAATAAATATGATAATAACCAACAACTCATTTAATTATAATTCAATATCTTAGATAAACACTTCCTGTGTAAAAAATTTTTATGGTTTGATTCTTACCTTCACAATAATTAATTAAGTGATTTTTTAATTCAGGCACTTATTTTGGAGGCATTACAACATGTCCACCGCAATTAATTTATTTTTAAGAGCCGCTATCTGCGAACATGGAATTCCTTTTGATTTAAAACTGGACGTGCCTAATGACACTGCAGCTGCTGCTATTGTTGAAGGTAGAGAACTTATGAACAATCCTACTGCTCCAAGATATTCTAGCATGGCTGATCTTAAGGCAGCATTGGAAGTATGAAATATGATGTAGAGTTTATCAATCAGTTTAAAAAGTATTTAAAACTTGCAAAAAAGCAAAATAAGGATCTTAATAAACCATTCGAGGTGATTGACATTTTAACGAATGGAAAAACGCCAGATGCAAAGTATAGAGGCCATGATCTTACCGGCAACTATAAAGGAACGCGTGAATGCCACATCGAACCTGACCGGCTGCTTATTCATGAAATTCATAACAACGTCATTGTATTAATGCTCTATCGACTTGATACACGCTCTGAACCATTCAAAAAGTAGATGCTATCCAAAACACAATATTTCTTCACAAGGTATCTGTCAAAATGGCAAATGCTTTTTCAATGGCCCAAAATAAGATATTTAGCCAAAACAGTCAAAATCTCAGTGATAGTGTGAACCTTATTAATTATTTTGATGAAGTCCACATATTAAACACGGAAGTTAAAACCTCGACAGATATTTTAGGTAAAACAACTTCCATAAACACTTTAGCAAGTGAAGAACTTATTGGTTCTAAGATCAATGCATTGCTTACAAGAACAACACCTAGGGATGTTTATGATGCCTATAATATCTTTAACAGTGTCAATGTCACGGACGGGAAACTCGTCAAGAAAATAGAAATTTAAATCGTTGATAGTTGCCTTTCCTTCGAATTTAAAACATGTTCCAAGGTCAAGTGTTTTATTAAGTCCTTCAATGTATCCACCGTTTTTTAAAGCAATGACTTTGCTTTCTTTTGTAGTTTCACTTTCTTTAGTAGTTGAATCATTTGGAATGAATCCTTCATTTTTATTGTTATTAC
>CAVJFW010000007.1:0-52650 GCA_963648975.1 bacterium
TACGAACAAGGAAGAAACAGTCAGTGAAGATCTGAAAAAAGAATCCAGCGAAAACAAATCACAATCCGAAGAAATTCAGAAGACTCCTTTGGAGAAAGAAAAAAATCGGGTAAAGATAAAGAAACATACGGATAGTAAGGACAAGAAGAAGAGTCATGTCATTTCCACGTCCATCATCGTATGCGTGTCTGTGATTCTGGGTGGAGGAGGAGGCTTCCTTCTCTACAAGTGGAACAATCCAGAGTCAGCCTCCCTTGGGGGAACTGGCTATGAAGGATATGTTCCTAGTGAAACGGAGATTTCCAAATCCCTTTCTTCCGGAAAAATCGAAAGTGACTACCAGGACAAAGCCTATCAGCTGGTCAATTATTCCCTTTCTGTCCAGGCCATGAGTCCATATTCCCTGACAATCGGCAAGGCCACGACCTTGGCCAATGCCGGCGTATCCGTGGAGCAGAAGATTCAGTCCTGCACCTACACGACTCCAGAGGTTGTCTATAACCAGAATGTCTCTTCGTCGAGCATCGTCAAGACGGCAAACCGATTCTATGACTATCTGGATGGAAAAGTATCCTGCTATCTTGAATCCGTTCCAGATGATTGGGCAAAGAAGAATGAACCCACCACATACACCTACGACCAGTATCTTCAGAAGTATGGAAAACTCAATCAGGGTTCCTACTACTGCACGACCGTCTCCGATTCCTCTCAGGTTACGGAGGCAAATCCGATTTCCGATCGATATCTTTCCATGAAAAAGGAAGATTACGATGCCTCCTCTGATGCCACGAAGCATCATGTCAATGGTGTCGTCATCTATCTCATCGGCCCTAACAGCGTAAAGTCCTCCAAGATGGAGAAAACCGATTCAGGCTATACCATCAGCCTTGATCTTTATACCGACAAGGACAAGAAGGAAGCTGATGACACGCTGAAGAAAAAGATTTCCGTCGGCACTTCGTACTATTCCGTTCAGATGAGGACGACCGGTGGCCTAGGCTCAAGACCGGTGTTCTCCTCCTCTCATCTGGAATTCAGCCTGGATGAAAAACTCATGCTGAAATCCTCCTACTTCCATGATGAATGTTCCGCTTCGGTCGGACCGATATCCTCGACGACGAAGACGGACATGTATCAGTATTATTTCCGTTCTGATTCCTCCACCATGGAAGGTGTGGAAATCAGTGTTCCTGAATGTGATGGTCCGGATGATTTTGCGGGTTATCAGTTGTTTCCGAAAGAAGGTTAAGTAAATCATGAAAAAAACAAAAATCAGAAGATTTGCCCTGTTGGCACTTCTCTCCATATCGACAGCCGGTGCATCTGGTGGCGCCGTGTATTTTGGCATGAATGTCGCCCATCAGAACCAGAACATGTCCGATGACAGTGAAATTGTCCTTCCTGACGTCGATGATGGCAATCAGCAGGAAAGCGAGACTCCGCTTTCCAAGACGTTGAATACGCTTTTGGGTTCCAAGGAAATCTATGATGGCAACATTTCCCTTTCCCTGAAACCGAACGGCGGTGAAAAGGTCAATCTCAACCTGAACGAATTGAATGTCGATCTCAGCAAGATCAACACTTCCATCGTCAATCTGAGCACGGATTTGCAGGTTCAGTATGGAAAAAGCCTCAGCGGTGAAAAGACACTGACGAGGTTAGATCAGACTCTCGGTCTCAGAATCGAGAACAACGAAGCCTGCTATGTCAGCTACAAGAACAGGAATTTCATGTTCAACATCCCACAGAATCTTTCCGATGTGATGGAAATCGTCAAGGCAACCGGACTTCTTGTCAACAATGCCGCCGAATCCACATCCGAACTTGACCTGTCCTCTCTTCTCTCCCAGGTTCAGTCCATCGCCGGTGACATCACGGCCGGTGATCCTGTTTCCAATGCCAGTGATTCCAATCTTGTCGACATGGATATCTCCATTCCGGACATCACCATCAAGAATACCAGGATCAGCAATCTGAAGCTTACTCTCACCACCACCAAGGACAGCTACTCCCTCAAGGGAGTCTCCACGCTTGGCGATGGCATCTGTATTTCCACCCGTTCTGACGAAAATCATGATTTTGAGGAAAAAATGACGATTTCCCTTTCTGGAAATCTTTCCCTCAGGGAAGCTTCCGGATACAAGACACTCAGTGAGGAAGACATTAAAAATGGAAACTACATCTCCATGACGGATGCCAATTCCTCCGTCTTCTCCACCGTCAGGGATATCATCGGCAATGATGCCGACATTGCCCTTGGCGTTTCCGTGTCAAGGAAGATCATGAAGGATGAAACGGAAATTTCATCCTCTGGCTTTGATGTCGACGGACTTATGCAGATGGATATCAACAATAAGAAATATGCTCTTTCCCTTGATCATCTTTCCGATAGGACCGATTCTGCCTCAACGCTCAACTCGCTGTCCATGAAGTACATGAGCGAAAATGCCTATTTCCAGCTCAATGACCTGATCAAGGCAAAGATTTCAAAGCAGAATATCTCCTCCATCTTCTCCTCCATCACTCAAATCACCGGAAGTTCTCTTATCGAAACGATATCTTCCCAGGCAAATCTTACATTGGGAAGCCTTGACATCGACGCCTTGAAGGAAGGTGACATGAGCCAGATCCAGGGACTGTTGGATAGCAACAATACCTATTTTGACTATGATACGACCTCCGGAAGCTTCGTCTTGTCCATCGACGGGGAATATCTCGGACTTACATCCACTCCGATCGTATTGAAGATCACCTGCAACGATTCCTCCGTCAGCACAAAAGGCATCAAGGAAATCGTCCTCGAGGGATTGAACTTCACCTCCACTGATGAAGAAACCGATGAGACAAGCATCACCACTGTCACCCTTAGCCTGACTCCACAGAAATCCACGGCCATCGAGAGTGTCAACGAAGAGGAATATCAGGACATGAAGACGACCGTCTCCCTCTTCTCCTCCATCGCCGATGTCATCGACAGAAAGAAGTTCTATGCCGAATATACCCTTAATTATAAGGATAGGATCAATGATGGCACGACCGGAAATTACAATGTTCTTTCCTGCAATGGTGCAATCGGTGCTGACCTCAGTGCATTGACAAAGAAGAACACCTTGTTGGATACCTTTGCCGAAGGAACCTACTTCCTGAAGATGAATGCCAACAGCGGAAATACGACCCACAACATCGAGATGACATATCAGGACGTCAATGACAGTCATAACCTCTATGTCGGCTATGACACCGTCCATCAGTCCGATGCCACGACAAGAAACAACACCGTCTTCCGCAATTACATCGAAAACGCCCAACTTGGCGAAATGAAGACAATCCTTGATTCCAAGACCGGGACTGATGTCTCCTCATCCTTGGATGACACATCCAGGATTCTTAGCCTCTTATCCACCAGCGAAGAGTTCAACGACATGATGGAGAAAATAAGGAAAGGATCCCTGAAGGGCCTTGAATCCTTTGTCAGCATCACTTCCGGAACCATAAAGGAGAATGACCAGGATGTCGATGCCTTGTCCTTGACCATAAAGGCCGGAAATATGTTCACTGCCGACTCTCTCCTTGGAAAGAATCTTTCTGACATCAATATTGTCCTTAGAAGCTCAGACCTGTCCTTCAAGAGCATCTCCATCTCCACCTGCATCTCCTCCGATCAGGAATTCTCCTTTGACATCAACTTCGATGACTATCAGGATCTGACCCTCGATGAATCGACACGTTCCACCTATACGAAAATCGATGACGCCACATCCATCACCAAGGCATTCTACAATCTTGCCAATGACATAAAGAAATATGGAGTGAAGATCGAAGCACTTTATAAGAAGAATCCGGTTCTCGATGAAAACGGAACTGTCAGTGAATATGGAACGGCTGTCAGCATGTCAGGCAATGCCTATTGGGATCTGACGGATACCTCCGCACCGAAGGTAAATGGAAGTATTGACATCGAACATCCATATGTCGAAATCGATTCCTCCTTAAGCATCAAAAAGACAAAGGCAAACCAGAACCTGAAATTCGCCTATCAGAACATCACGGATGAAAATGGCATCAAGGATGGCCAGTTCACTGCCGACTACAACGACAACATGCATGTCATGCTTCATTCCTCCACTGTCACTGACATGGTCGATGTCATCTCCGGCACCAGCAAGACGAATCTTCTCAACAGCCTTCTCTCCAAGGCTTCCGATGTCGTTTCCGGAATGCCGATAAAGGATGTCATCTCACAGAGTGCACCATCCCTTCTCCTTTCATATCCATATATCGAAAAGGTAGACATCAATTCCTCCGATAACACGCTTACCCTTCAGGTCGACAAGAGACTCTTCGACATTTCCTCTGAGGGTGACCTCATTACCCTGACCATCTGTTATGATGATCAGAACGAACCGACGATCGAATCGATAAATGTCGACCTCTCAAAGGAGAATGTGACTGTTGCCACCGCTTCCTTAAGTCTTGTCTCCTATGATGAGGAGAATCTTCCTTCCGTCATGGAATATAATGACGAAAACAAGGGAAAGTTCGTTTCTCTCGATGGATTCAGAACTCTTGTGAAGATGGCTATAGACACCACCGAAAGCAATTACTTCCACATCAATGGCTATCTCAATCTTGATTTCACCCTGTTCAATGGGGAAAGCCAGAAACCGATCAATCTCGATGCGTTGTCCTTTGATATCAGCTTCGACTGTTCTCTCTACATCGATGATGACGGAAAGGTGAACTGCTATCTCTCATTGAGACTTGGCGACAAGGAACTCACTGAGGCTGGATACTATGTCACGGAATTTGCCTTCTCAAGCAAGGATACATCCACGGATGAAAAGGCTGACTATGTCTACATGAACAACACCAGGACGGATGCCGTCCTTGCTGATGATGACTCAATCCGAAATCAGATCACCAGCAATGCCTATAGGGTCAGCAGATCGGAATTCAATTCCAACATCCTCTATTATCTTGTCAGCCAGGGTCTTGGCATCGATGACAGGATTGCCGGTAAGACGATCATGGCTAACATCTATCATGTCCTGAAGGAAAAGACGACGGAGACAGCCACTGCCTCCACATCCACGGAAACGGAAAACGCCTCATCCCTGACAAAGGACCTGAAGGTCAGTCTCAATTCCGATTTCTCCAAGATTTTCTCCGTTTATGATGATGACGGAAATGTCTCTAGCTTCCTCTATGACGAATCAAAGCAGAAGTTCAGCATGAATCTCAACCTCAACAACCTTCTCTCCGTCATGGTCAAGGATACTTCCCTCTTCTCATTTGATGATGTCTCATTGAAGCTTTATCATATGACGAGGAAATATTCCGATGGCACATCCACCACTCCGCTCTATGCCGCAAGAATGAGCTGTGGCGTGAATGTCCTTGACGGACTTTGCAAGGTTTCCCTCAAGGCTGGCTTCAACGTCGTCAGTGACAACGCCAACAATGTCGACATGAAATATGTCAGCAACGATGAGGATGGAAAGACTTATCTTGCCGGAAAGATGGAAAGATACTATAGTCTTATCTCTCTGGTCGACGGAAATGTCAGTGGTGACTACACCGTCTCTCCATCCGTCAGGAAAAAGGTCAGCTATGACTTCTCCAAGATGGAACTTTCAACCTTCATCAACGACTACGATCTCAATGACAACGGAAACAAGCATACGACTGTCGTCTATGTCGACGAATATGTCGAATCCGATTACCCGTTCATCTGTTATCTATAAGACCATAAGCCAGCTTCGGCTGGCTTTTGTCGTATCTCATTTTCTGAATGAAATGATATGGAATGACCAATATTTTTAACTTTTGATGTTGTTTCTTCATTATTATGAGATAAAATAATTTCATATGCGAAGATTTGCGATTCTGAATCAACATTGATTCATTTTTCCTTCTTCCGTGAAACCAAAGGATAACAGAATGTCAAACTACTTCAAGAACCAATATTCCGTCGTCATCATCGGTTCCGCCCTGGCCGGCATGGCTGCGGCCCTGGAACTGTCCAACCATGGAGTTGATGACATACTGATTCTTGAACAGCATAATCTTCCGGGAGGCCTTGCCACATCCTTCGTCAGAGGTGGAGTGGAGATGGAAGCCACTCTTCATGAGATGATGTCGATTGGAGAAAACAGCCAGCTTTCCATCGGAAAATTCTTCAAGGACAATGGTATCGAAATCTCCTGGATCAGGGTACCTGATGCCTTCAGATATGTCGATGGTGATACTGATGTTCTGGTCCATGGCGGTGTGGACGGGAATATGGAGGTGCCAGCCAGGGAGATAGCATCTGTCGTCGAGGATAAGGACGGTAAGGTATATGATGAAGTCCTGAGGTTCCTGAATCTCTGCCTGAAGGTGTATCACGGAATGAACTACATCAGTTCCCATAAGATTTCCACTGTCAACATCGTCCGCAAATATCCGGAAGTCGCCCAGATCTGCGGCTATTCCGTAAAGGAGGTGATGGATTCCTTCAACCTCCCCGAAAAGATCAGAAAGGTTCTTTCCGCCTATTGGATCTATATAGGAAATGAGGTGAAGGACATGCCAGCCATGATCTATTGCTTCATGATTGCAGACTACCTTGGATATGGTTCCTACATTCCTGAGAAATGCTCCCATGAGATGTCTATCAAGATGGCTGAGAAATGCAAGGAAAGAGGGATCCAGATCGAATATAAAAAACGTGTGGAAAAGATTCTTGTTTCCCAGAACAGAGTCAAGGGAGTAAGGCTTCAGGATGGGACTGAGATATCCACCGGATATGTCATTTCCGGATGTTATCCGAACCATGTCTATACTTCCATGGTCGAACCGAAGAGTGAGATTCCACCCTCTGTCCATCCGTTCTATAATTCAAAGAAACTTTCTTTGAGCTGTTTTTCTGTTGTCCTTCTTCTTGACGAATCTCCTGAGAAGCTCAACATTCATGATTATTCCACTTTCCATGCATGCGATGGATTTGACTTTGACAGGATCATGGGTGAACTTAAAGGATGTGGCCCATATAAGTACATCACCAGCATCTGCACATCCTTGGCCTATAGGGAGAAGAAGAATGAGACCATCTATTCCATGACGGCCTTGCCTTTCAGTGACGGATGGCTTGACGTCAGCGAAGAGAACTACGATGAGATGAAGGAGAGGAATGCCAGATTCTTCATCGCGACGGAAAGCAAACGTCTCGGCGTGAATCTCTTTGACCACATAAAGGAAATCGTCATCGAGACACCGGTCACGATTTCCCATTATACCGGTGCCTACAGAGGCCTTGTCTATGGTTATCAGCATACGATGGATGATACAATCTATGCCAGAATGAACATCGATGACAAAACATTCTTCATCCATGGCCTGACTTTTGCCGGCGCGCATCAGACTTCCGGAGATGGGATGGGACCAGCCATCGCAAACGGAAGAAAGGCAGCCAAGGACATATTTGCCTTCATGAAGAAGGATGAAAGGAGATAAGGGATGAAGATTAAATCATTTTTCCAGGATGTCATAGGTAGTTCCAAAGTGACCAAGAGAAGGAAGGATGCCATAAGGAAGGCAAGCAACGTTCCTGATGGAAAAGACCCCATCACCGACTGTGCCAGGGCGCTTCACCCAGGCAAGATACAGATAAAGCTCATCGGAATCAGGGAGTCATCCAAGGCTTCAAAGACTTTCACTTTTGCTTCCTTCGGAGGACATATTCCGCTTTTCAAGGCGGGACAGTATCTGACACTCGAATTCCATATCGGCAATTCTGTCGTGACAAGAACCTATACCATCTCTTCTGCTCCTTATCAGACAAGGGGTGAGAATCCGATTGTGGAAATCACGATAAAGAAGAAGGAAGATGGACTTGTCTCCCAAAAGATGCTTGGGGAAGCCAAGATCGGAGATGTCTTCACCGCCGAAATCGGTTTGGGTCAGTTCTTTTACGAACCTCTCAGAGACAGCAGGAAGCTTATGCTCATTGCCGGAGGAAGTGGAATCACCCCGTTCATGTCCATGCTGAAGGAAATCCATGACGGAAAGATGGATTGTTCCGCCACTCTTTTATATGGTTCCCGGAATGAGGACGACATCATCTTCAAGGACGAACTGGATGCCTTGGTCTGCGACAGGATAAAGGTGATCCATGTCATATCTTCCCCAAGTGATGGATATGAAGGGGAAAAAGGCTTCATCACCGCAGATCTCATCAGGAAATACCAGGATGGAGACATGACCTATTTCATCTGCGGACCTCAGAGGATGTATGATTTCCTGTCCGGGGAATTATCAAAACTATCGATTCCGGAAAGAAGAATACGTCATGAAGGCTATGGACAGCCTGGTGACATCTCACTTTTTGAAGGTTATCCCGCTGAATGTAAGCAAAAGACATATCAGCTTCATGTAAGAAGGGGAATCAGGGAAGACGTGATCACCGCCAAGGCTGATGAATCTCTTGCCGTAGCCTTGGAAAGGGCCGGCATGAAGATACATATCGGATGCCGAAGCGGAATCTGTGGATTTTGTAGGATCAAAGTTGAGGAGGGGAATTATTTCGTCCTTCCAATCAATGACTACAGAAGGGCAGCGGACAGGGATTTCGATTATGTCCATGCCTGTTCCACATATCCACTTGGTGACATGACAATCAGGATCAGCATCGATTGATTTGGAAGATTCATTAAGGGTGCGATAATATATATTTATGAGTAATCGGTTCTACAAATCCAATTATGAGTGCATCATCATCGGATCTGCCTTGGCCGGCATGGCTGCCGCGTTGAGGCTGACGGAACATGGATTCAGGAAAATCCTTATCCTGGAAAGACAGAACATGCCTGGAGGTGTGTCCACGTCTTTCGTGAGAAACGGATTTGAGATGGAAGCCTCTCTCCATGAGATCTCTTCCGTATCCAGTCCTGAATTCCCTTTGGGTGTAAGAAAGTTCCTGGAAAGATTTGGTGTGAACATCAACTGGGTCAGAATCGATGAGGCGTTCAAATATGAGGAACCTGGCTTTTCCTGTGTCGTGCACGCCGGAAAAGGCGGAGATTTCTCCGTTCCTTGCAATGATATCGTCTCTGCCGTAGGAGATGAGGACGAACATCTCTATGAGAAGGTCATGGCCTTCTTCAATGACTGCGAAAAGGTCTATTCCTCCATCATGTCTCTTTCCGATGGAAAATTCCTGGATGCCGAACTGATTTCCTCCCACATCGATCTTCTTAGATCCATGTCCTATTCGACGAAGGAAGTCCTCGACATCTATGAACTTCCCGAGAAGGTCAAGAGACTGCTTATGGCCTATTGGGTATATCTTGGAAACATACCGGATGATCTGCCGTTTGTCCTATATACATGTCTGATCACCGATTATCTTGCCTATGGACCATATACCTGTGAAAAGACAAGCCATGAACTTTCCATGAAAATGCTTGAAGCCTGTGAGAAAAGGGGAATACAGGTCGAATTCAATCAGGAAGTGGAGAAGATATTGGTCGACAAAAAACATGTCGTCGGTGTGAAACTGAACAATGGAACGGTCATATATTCCAACTATGTCATCTCCGGAGCCTACCCGGAGACGGCCTACAACAAGATGATTTTCCCGAAAAGCACTGTTGATGAAAAGGCGTTCCAGTTTGTCAATTCCAAGCAAATTTCCATGAGCCCATTCAGTGTGCTCATGGTTCTTGACAAGTCCCGTGAGGAACTTGGACTTGATGACTACATGACATTTTACGCCCCATCAGGGATGGATTATTCCCTGATTGTTGACAAGTACCATACGACGAATGACTATCAGTACATGATGAATGTCTGCTTCAATGTCATACTCCCTGAGTGCTCCAAAAAAGGAACATGCATCTATTCCATCACTGCCTTACCTTATGCTGATGCCTGGAAGGATGTGACGGAAGACAACTATGATGAGTGGAAGCATGCCACGGCCAAGGACATGATAGACAAGGAGTCGAAGAGGCTCGGCTTCTCCTTATATGACCATATCCGTGAAATCGAATTCATCACGCCGGTATCCATCGCCCATTATTCGAGATCCTATCTCGGATGCATCTATGGCTATGTCCCCACCATGGATGACAATGTCGTTGCCAGGACTTTGTCCCACAAGGAAGAATTCTTCATTCCTGGCCTGGCCTTTGCCGGTGCCCATCAGATGTCCGGGGACGGCATGGGAACCCAGATCATAAACGGAAACCAGGCGGCTGAGGACATTTTTGCCCAGTTCAAGGCGGAGATGCCTTCTCCATTGATCAAGATCATCGATCCGAAGAAAAAGAGAAAAAAGAAACTCAACAGGAAATGATTATGTCGTTTCATGAATGATAATACTATTTTCATAAATGATGAAAATAGATAATTTTAGTATGTATTATTATTATTATTATTACTGTGATAGAATAAGCGTAGGCTTACAGCCTCAATAGGTTTTGAAGTAACGATTTTGGTCGGTTTACCAAAATATATGTTATTTTCATCATAAAATGAAGAAGTCGTCATATACGATCGTCACGTCACTTTTGCTATCCGTATCGATATTGCTTGTTGCGGTTACCGGAACTATGGCGTGGTTCACGTCAAATCGCAAAGTCAGTGTAGAGGCTGGCTCTTTTGAGGTTACGGTTCCTGATGGTCAGGATGCAGAGCTTTATTATCATTCCCTGAACTACAACAGTACTCTTCAGGCTTATTCCGGATTTGAGAAGTCATCATTGAATAATGAGAACTACAAAAAGTTCAGTTTGGTAGATGGATCGAATACTCCATCACCTACAACTACACAATATCTATGGCCGAATTTCCAATTGACATATGCCTTTGTCTTTACTCCCAAAAGAACTGGAAATTATTCGTTCAGCATCAAATCCTGGAGCAGTGAGGAAAGCAAGGACAAGTTTGTCTCTGAGGGAAAGGGTATCCGGTTATCCTGGGCTATCAGGATGTATGCCTATATCTGTGAGGATGATACGACATTCAGCAAAGCTGAAACGTATTTCACTGATTATCAGAAAAAAAGCTTTTTTTCCAGTCTGGCAACAGATACCTCCGATACGATGATTCAGGGAAGGACGTCTGATTTGTCTTATACAGTTAACGATACTTCCAAATCGGTGGTCGTCTATTTCTCCGTCGAGTTCAGCAATGACAGCTCCACATATTATGAGAAAAACGAGACTACAGCTTTTTGGTCTCAGTCTAATACAGCTTCGAGTCAGTCTGCCTGTTATGAGAATCTGACTTTCAAGGCAGAGAAGTTTGAGGTGGACATTCCATCTGATACACCATGAAAAGAACAAGCGGATACAGGAAAAATCTCATCATCGCCACATGTATGTCGATTTTCACACTCGTTGCGACGATGTGTGCGACTTTTGCGTGGTTCATGATTCCAAAACCTAACGCTTCCTTGGATACCATAAGCGGAGACATGTCCATCACTGTCGATAAATTGTCTGCCTATCGTTATGTCTACCCTTACTATAAGGACAGCAATTCCTATATCGACTATTCCATCGATCCTACCACCAAAAAAGATAAAGGGCAGCTGAAGCAATTCGTCATTACGGATACGACCGAGATCAACCCTTTGGAGACTGCACCAACGATACCCGAGGACGAATCATTCACGAAGACGGCATTATATCTTGTCGGTGACCATACCTATCTTGGAGAAAACACATCCACGGAATTCTCACTTTCTTCCGGACTTATCTTCTCTTCTTCGACAGATGCTCTGACTTTCACCATAGAGGATGTCACACTATCCGTAGGAAGTCATTTCACCGTAGCCAGGAATGACAGTACGATTGTTTCGTTCACTGGTTTTGCCGATACGGATGACATCGTGTATTCCAACAATCATTTCACTTGCAGGAAAGCCGGACTATATGATGTCAGGATAACAAAAAGTTCAGCTGATGCCGATGCAACCTATTCGATTTCCATCACAAAAAATTCGAGAGATGATGAATCCATTTTTGGTATGACCCTTTTTGATCCCACCTATGCCCTTCTCAACGGAACGCAGAATGATGTCAAGGGCAGAGCTGATGCCATCTATGATCAGAATACCTGTCTTATTTATGACGTCGAAATCAGCGTGAAGAACCAGACCAGGGATTTCACATTGTCCTTGGACGTGAAAAGACAAGAACTACAATCCGAAGATGGGAAAATCACGGATACCAGCTATGATCTTTCCAGATATGTGACCTATAGATATAAGAAACATGAAACTGGAGATACGGTTTCCGCTCTTTTCTCTTCTACCTTCCATGCCAAGAAAGATAATGAAATTTATAACAAACCAGATAGCTATACGGAAAATACTTCCTCCAATGATGATTCGACCACGACATCTGACATGAAAGTATTGACCTTCGACAATAGAACAGACACATCCATTTCTCTTTTCAGCAATGAAGGACCGGAATCCCATGATTCTGAAACCACGAAATTCCATTTCTACATTGCTGTCGACTATTCCCCTGTCGCCGTTTCCCATTTCTTTGAGGAGAGTCAGCTAAGCAAGACATATGACCTGATCAGGGATTATACATTCTATTTTTCCTCCACTCAGGTGGTGAATGAGGCAACAGTATGAAAAAAAGAAGAAACATATTTTTCTATTTCATGTTAGCCTTTACGATTCTAGGGTTCTTCACCTCCACTTTCGTGTGCGTTGCCGCATACATAAAGACGATGGAAGACAAGAGCGGAGCCTTTGGTACCATCGGACAGAGAAGTTATTTCCATTGTGGAACCGGAACAGAGGATGATCCCTATGTCATCACAAGGCCAAGACATCTCTTCAATCTTTCCAGGCTTCAGGCATTGGGTGTCTTTTCCGAAAAGAACTATTTCCAGTTGGGATATGATGTCATGGGTGATGGAACCTATGGATTCTTCAAGGATGACAGTTCCTCGGAGTTTTCTTCTTATCTGGATATGTCAGACCTTACCTATGACATCAACAGCATCGGAAATGAGGCCACCCCTTTCTATGGAATATTCGACGGAAAGGGAATGGAAATCAAGAATCTGACGGTACACTGCGACCTTGAGGACAGCGGCCTTTTCGGCTATGTCGCCTCAAGAGGTGTTGTCGAAAACTTCATTCTGGATAATGTCACCATCGTCAATGATGGTTATACGGATGATTTTTCTGATTTCTATTCGGAAGATGCTGAAAGCAATATGAAGAAGGCCTTCAGTGTATCCGTGAAACAGGGTACCAGGACAACGACTTTTTCCTATGATTCCGATCTGAAGAATGTTGTAAAAGATACCAATGGTTCCGGAGCGGATTCCACCAATACCGTTTCATTCCAGATTTACGAGGAAAATGCGGATAGTTCCACTAAAAACGAATACCAGATGCCGGAATTCTCATTTGATGGAACTTATACGAACTATTCCTTCTCTCTTCTCCCCTCCGATGAATTCTTCACAAAGGATAATGAAGGAAAATATACTCTCATAAAAAAATCCGAGGAGGCTTCCTCACTGGATGATGTCTTCTCCTATTTTGACAGCTTCAAAAATGAAGAGGATACTTCTTATCCTCTTACCTTCTCCATGACGATGTCGCTTGTCGGCACCTATATGGACAGTCAGGGAATCAACTATTCAAAGGTGGTTACTGCCCTCAACATCTCCTTTGAGAAACTTGCCCAGGACAGTCAATCCATCACCATGTATGTCCAACCGAGAGAAACAGAGCATGGAAACAACATCGGACTTGTCATCGGTCATTGCGATGGTTCCTGCAAGAACGTTTTTGTCCATGATGGAAGCTTCAAGATCAACGGCCAAAGCAACTATCACGCCGCCAACCAGAAATCAGCCATGGGCTTCATCGGATATGTTTCTCCGAGTGTATCCAACTCCGCATCGAGTACTTCGAAAGGTGAGACTGCCGGTGCCGGAAAGGACGTCGGTGTTTTGGATTTCACTGATGTCTATAACAGCATCATCGGAAATGGAAGCTTCACCAATGTGAATCAGACTCTTGCTGGTAAGTCATCCTACTATACTTATGTCCCAGTTACGGACAATGAGTACATGGATTATCTGAGATATTTCTCAGGCGAAAGTGAAACAATCAGATATTCGACTTCTGATTACACGATACCTTTCAAGGGTAAGACACTTGTTCAGGATGACGACACCCATGATTTGGGCTTAGGTGTCTTCAAGATTGCCACCGATTATGCAAATGAGGGCTTAGGTAATGATGTCTTCAGCAATGCGGAACGTTCCGCCATCGTCAAATCAAAGAACGGAAGCGAAACCTATGTGACAAACGATAAGTCAAAGGTATTCTATTCCACATACGAATATGACAAGGAAAATCTTTCTTCTCTATATGGACTGAGTTCGTTTGACAAATTGTCTGCTGCCATCAGTAACGCGTCTTCCGCAAGCTTGTTTTCCATCGGAGCTTCATCCATCCCGATGGAGAATTCCGTGGAAAGTCAGTCCCTATATGAGGCATACTACAATTATCTTTTCCGTTTCAGTCTTTCCAACAGGGAAAGCTTCTATTTCTCTGATCTGAATGATTCGACTCCCGGTGGAAGGTTCCTGAACAACTATTTCAAGTACAAGCTCGTCGATGAGGAAGGCAATGCCTTGGATACTTCCTCAAGTCAGTTCGGATTGATGATCAAGAACAAGCAGAGAGCCAATATCACGGAGCTGACCACGAACTATAGGCTGACGAGTACCGGAAACATGTATGTTCTTGAGGATAGTGCAAGTTCCAGCTATTCCGTTGCCAATTCCATCAACTTCGACATCAAGACGGAATATGCAAACGTCACCATCATCGCCAGCAGCTACGAAGGTTCCTCCGATGCCAAAAGCAAGAATTCCATGCTGGGTGTCTATAAGCTCCCGGAAGGAAGTGATGCCTTGGAAGATGTCAGTGGTGAAGCATATAAGGTTCCAAAAGGCACTTCCTGGAATAATCCGGATTATGGAATGCTTCTTACTTCTGACAATGCCATGTCGTTCTTTGACTATCAGACAAATTCCACAAGCGGTTATGGTCAGATTGGAGTTTCCAATGTGGATGGTTCCTCATTCAGTGAAATCACTTCACTCAATCCACTTTCAGCCACGGACATGAGGGGGAGTGATGGGGTTGTATCAGATAGTGTCTATTCATCCTATATGCAATATCCGCTTTATGCCCATACCTTCAAGCTTCCGAAGGGAAAATACTGTCTTGGTTCCGCCTTTGGTGACTGCAGGGTCTATTACATCTGTGCCCAGGGTCAGGATGAGGGTGACATCTCCATGAATGCAAACATCTATAGCAAGGTCAACCTCATCGAGAATGTGGACTTCGTGACGGAATCAAGATTTGATTCCAAAGGAACTGATGTCAACAAGTACTTCACACTGAGTAACGGAACTGCCACTCTTGATCAGACTACAGCCAATCAGAAACGTTGCTTCATCATCTTCGATTCCGGAAATGTCACGCATTTCAATGCCTCAAGCAAGAACAATGACAACGAACTTGTACTGAGGATGAAATACGATTCGGTATCTTCGGAATTTGTCTTCGAATTGGGCCAAAGCAGTCAGATCAGCAGAATTACCAACATGACTTTGACGAATTATCACCATATCATCGATTCCTCAAAGGATAACATGACGATCAGATTGTTCAACGGAACGACATCCAGGGATTCGAAGATATCCTATTCTTCATCCAATTAGAGGTGAAACATGAAAAAAGTATACAAAGTAATTGCGTCGGCCCTGTTCATCGGGGCAGTATCATTCATCGTCTCAGGATTCATCTCTGACATCCAGTATCAGAACAAGATACCTGTCAGATACCTTTTGGATGGAACCTATGAGGGAAATGACACCACCTTCGATTACTATAAGATCGATGGGAGGACGGATGAGGTGGCGGTGAGTCTGAAGACAAACACATCGGAAAGTGTCACGATTCCTGAAACCTATACATCCGGAAGCACTCAATATAAGGTGACGGGCATATACCGCAATGCTTTCAGCAACAAGTCAGTCGGCTCCATCTATATTCCCTCAAGCATCACCACAATCGATTATGAAGCATTCATGAATACAAGCTTCACATCGAACACCAAGGTTGAGATTCCCTATTCCGTCGAACAGATGGGAACAGCCTGCTTCTTCAAAAGCAATATCAGCGAAATATATTTTTCCGATGGTGTGACCCAGAACATCGATACCTGCAGTACTTCGACCACGACTGAGGAGACGGAGACGAAATCAAATCTCCATGTCATTCCGGATTATTGCTTTGCCAAATGCGAAAATCTGAAGACGGTTTCCTTTTCAAGTCAGCTTACCACCATCGATGAAAGTGCCTTCGAATATTGTTCCTCGATTTCCACGTTGGTCTTTCTTGGCGGACTTACCACCATCAAGACGAATGCCTTCAATTACTGCTCATCATTAAGCAAGGTGTATCTTCCCAATTCGTTGGTAAATGGTAGTGTCGCTGATCTTGCCTTCTCCAACTGCGATTCGAATCTTAGTTTCCAGATATCATCCGCGGATCAGACCACATATAATACTTTTACTTCCGGTTTGTGGAACAGGAAGAACAAATTCAGTTCTGACTCCTATACCTGCCAAAGGAGTTCGACGGATGTCAATGCCAATGGACTATGGATGTATGAAGAGGTTGATGGTGGCATCAAGATCCTGAAATATTATGGTGAAATCGATAGTAGCGGCCTTCTTGCCTTCCCTAACACCATCAATGGGAAAGAGGTCATTTCCATGGACTCTTCCTGCATCATCGATTTTGAGTCAAAGCTGAAACACATCCTTCTTCCTAAGACTCTGCAATCCATCCCGGACAGCTTCTTTGTCACCGACAAATATTCCAATCTGATCTATGTCGGCTGCGTCGATGGAAATAACTGCTATAACTATAAAATATCCAATGAATATAAGATCGACATCAGTGCTATGTCATCTCTCAAGACGATAGGCTCAAATGCCTTCAACAACACAAGACTGAAGGGCAATGTCACTGAAATCGATCTGCCGGAAAATCTCGAGTCCATAGGCACGAGTGCCTTTGATGGCTTTAAGAAAACAACCAAATTGACCCTGAAAAATGGAAGAACCAACACCAATGCCTTTACGATTGGAAACTATGCCTTCAGATATCTCGGTCAGGATAAGGAATCGGAAGCGGCAACAAGTGACATTGATTTTCCAAAGGAACTGATCAGTATCGGAGCCAATGCCTTTGAAAAGGCAAAGTGCCTGAGAAATCTTACTTTCGAAGGTGATGACACAAGTGGGACTGCCGGTAATCTGACCATAAGCAGTGAAGCTTTCTTTGATTGTTCCGGTCTTGTTTCCCTGATCATCAAGGATAGGACCGGCACGACGACATTGAATGCAAGAGCCTTTGCCCAATGGAACGGTAACTATAGGGATTATTCCTATAAGCCATCACTTCAGACCGTGTTTCTGCCAAAAAACATCAGTGGCCTGACAAGTACTTCCAATGAGATTTTCGGCCGTCAGATTAGATGTGCTTTCTATTGCAGTGGAAGTGCACCAAATGAAATCAAGTACGCCACATACTATTTTTCAAATACAGTATCGGCTTCAACAAGTGAGACTTCCGATACTGATGACATGACATATACCAGCGCGGCATCTGCTTTCAAATTGGCCTTTTCTTATCGCTGCGGCATATATGAGAACGTGTCATATGAGTCGATTGAAAGTGGCAAGACAAAGGTTGCACATAAATATGGTGATTTCACTTATGTGCTGGATACTTCTGCCAAGACTGCTGTTGTTGCCAAATATCATTTCAACATGGAAGGCGAAGCCAACAAGACCGAGAAGGAAGTGGAAGTCCCTTCAACAGTCACGTTCAATGGTGATACTTACACCGTGAATGAAGTAGGAACCGGTGCTTTTGGAAATTCCGACAGCTATGATTTTGCAAACAAGAACACATCGGATGATACATATAGGACCATCAAGACGGTCATACTTCCGGATACCATAACCAAGATCGGACATTATGCCTTCTTCAGATGCGTGGGACTCGAGAATATCGGTGTCAAAAAGGAAAACAATGGAGTCACCACATATGAAATGCCATCCTCGCTTAAGTCCATTGGTCAGATGGCATTCGGACTTAGCGGAATAAAGCAGATTCTGAATCTGAATTCTGATTGTGACTTTTTGTTCTATGGTGGCTCTTCCCAGTTGACCGCCTCCAATGGAAGAGCGTATTCTTCCCCGTTCATGAACTGTCCTCAGCTTGAAACGATAACACTGAATGCGAAGGACAATTCGAAAATCAAGTCCCTTGATGGAAAGGCACTTGCGGATACAAATGGCAACATTCTTGTCGTGTATCCGAATTATCAGGGAACGGATAAAAGTTTTGTTTCCTCCAATTTCTATTATGGCGCCTATCGTGCCGTCAAATGGATAAAGACATTCACGATTTCTTCCTCGAATTTCCCAAATAGTTCCACTGACATCACTCCCCAGGCCATCTTTGCCGGATACACAAGCAAGAAAAGCATCAGGGAAAAATGCAGATTCAAGTCAAGGGCCACGGTTTCGAAGATGGACAATGAGGCTTCGATAGATACTTTGACTCTCATGAATGACAGTGATTCTTCCACTTTTGTTTATCCGACTGATTTCCTTTCCGGAACGAAGATAAATGTGGAAATCTTCATTCCATATGGTGGAGGAAACGGCACTTTTCCGTCCAAGCTTCTTGAATCCGTCACTTCCGAAAACAACAGTGTCATCTTCAGGGTAGAACAGAACAGCAAAGGAAGCGGAGTATATTCCAATACGAATAGGACGGCTAATCTTCTGGATTTGACGGCTAGTGGATATACAAGCATTGAAGACAATGCATTCAAGGGATGCCAATATATCAATGAACTTGTGCTTCCGACCGGTTTCCAGACGATTGGAACGAGTGCTTTTGAAGAAAGCAAAATTCGGAAGGTCACCGCCAATAGTCTTGTGACTATAAACTCGCGCGCCTTTTATAATTGCGACAGCCTCACCACCATGGATATGGTCGGAAATAATCTGACATCGATAGGAAGTTATGCTTTTTTTGATTGTGACAACATAGTTAATATTACTTTGTCCAATAATTTCGGTGCCATCGGAGAACACGCCTTTGATGACAGTAAGATACAGACAGTCACTGTGAATGGCAGTCTTACATCGATTGGTGATTACGCATTCTATAATTGTGAATCCTTAACCACCATCACATTCCCGGATAATCTCACCACAATTGGATCAAAGGCCTTTAATACCGATGACGGAAGAACTCCAAATAAGATATCTACGACGAAAGAAAACGCTGATTATTTATTCATTCCGAAAAGTGTCGCTACCCTGGGAGAAACCTGCTTCAGAAACATGGACTCGGTGAAAAGTGTCGTATTTGAAAGTGGCTCCGCTTTGACAAAGATACCGAATTACGCCTTTGATAACTGTAACGCATTGACTTCCATCACTTTCCCCGAGAATCTTACGGAAATCGGCAACGTCGCCTTTTGGGGAGACCCGTTTACGGAAATCACGATTCCAGATGCCGTGACCTCCATCGGTTCAGAGGCTTTTTCAAACTGCAAAATACTGACAAAAGTCACTTTGTCTGCGAATTCCAACCTGACCACGATTGGATCGAAGGCATTCAGCGATTGCATTGCACTGACGGAAATCATGATTCCCAAAAAAGTCACTTCGATTGGTTCGAAATCTTTTTATGGCTGCACATCCCTCAAATCCTTGACGTTTGGTGAAGACATGGCCTCCCAAATCACTATCAATAGCAATGCATTTGAAAATTGTTATAACTCCGGTTTTACGACCCTGAATCTTACAGGGAGAAGATTTTCCGTTGAGTCCGACGCGTTCAAAAATTGCAATAAACTGACCAACGTAACCATCGGTGGTGGCGTCATAAAATTGGGAGATTATGTATTCAATGGTGATACCAAAATCACGACCATTACCTTCGAAAGTGGTGATGAGATTTTGAATTTGGGTAATCAGGTGTTCAATAGTTGTCCGATAACTGAATTTGACTTTTCCAACCGAGGTGTTTCCCTGAGCGGAACATTCAAATCACATACTAAGCTGACAAAAGTGATTTTCGGTTCCAAGGAGACCACCATCGGCACAGATAGTTTTAACGGGTGTACTTCATTGACGAATGTTACCTTTGGATCCGGCGTAAAGAGCATCACGAAAGGTGCCTTTGAAAACTGCACGGGTCTTACTTCGCTTGACTTTACCAATGACACTTCACTGACGGAAATCAACGGCTTCAAGGGATGTACTGGTCTGACTTCTGTCAGTTATGCCTCCAATGTCACTTCGATAGGTGAAGAGGCATTCTATGGATGCTCCGGTTTGAAAAACTTTACTTTTTCATCCATCACATCCTTGGGCAAAAAGGCATTTTATAATTCAGGCCTGACTGAGATTGATGTCACATCTGCGTTGACCTCTTTGGGAGAGGAATGCTTTGCTTACTGTACCTCATTGGAAACTGCCAAGTTTTCTTCGAAAGGATTCATGCTGTCTAATTCCGCCTTCAGTGGATGCACTTCTTTGAAGAGTGTCATATTCTTGGGTGATGTTAGCGATGGCGGATATGGCTCAAATCCATTTTCCGGATGTTCAAGTCTTGTGCTTGTAGTCCTGCCTTCTACATTTGACATAAGCACCAGCAATCAGATTTTCAGTGGAATGACTCAGCTTTCCTCACAGAATGGAACTGGCATCGTGTGTCTGTCATTTGCCTATGATTCAAGTAAGACTACCGGAAATTTTTCCAAGATCAGTGATACCTATACTGCAAGAATCGCATATCAGAGCGCATCAGGAAATGTGGCTTCTGGAACGCTGATCTGGGAATGGACGGATAACAATAAAACATCGGTGAAGTATCATACCTATGGTTCATCTGATTCGACGACAGTTCCGACTTCCTATGCAAGGAAGAAGGATGAATATGTCATTTGATTGGTTGCATATCATATTTTGCTGAAAATTGACTAATGTAGTATGAGTGTGCTAAACTTTTATAAGTTTGAATCTTAAGGAAATATATATGAAAAACAAAAAACCTCTTATCATCACCCTGATTGCGATAGATGTGGTGATTACGATATCATTGCTTGTCATCTCCATCGTGATGCTTGCCAATACCGTCGGTAAGTCAGCTGCGGAAATATTGAGTGCCAAAGGCTTCATCGGATATCTTCAGAATCATACGACATTCTATTTCTGCCTCTTCGTCCTACCGTTGTTCTTCCTTCTTGCTGCCAACATCATCGGCCTTGTCATCTATGTGAGAAAGACAACGAAGTCAGAACCTGTGAAGGTAAACGATCTTACCGAGGAACAGAAAGCTGAACTGAGGAAGCAGATTCTCGCCGACCTTCAGAAACAACAGGCTGAACAGACTGCTGCAACTGAGACAAAACCCGAAGAAAAAACTGAAAAAAAATAAGTTAGCCGTATTTAAATACAAGCCCCTAAGTTGTATACTAAAGGGGCTTTTTCAATATGCATTTACTATGCATTTGCATTTTAACAAAAAGATAAATATGTAAATAAATATTGCGTTTGAAAAAGAAAAACTGTTGTGCGACTGGTTGGACTTTGCTAAACTCTATCCGAGTAAAAAGCAAACCAAAAGAGATTTTGGGACGCAAAACTATAGGGTCTAGCATCTAGATAGCCAGTTGCCTTAAAGAATTGATTCATAAACTTCGGTGAAATGGACAATAGGCACTGGTTTTTATTCTGTCAATTCATGGGAATTTCGACCGAGAACATCAGAAACTGGACACTTTTGATGAACTCGCAAATCGTTTTGAGTGGCTTTGCGACATAAAACCACAACATTCACTATGTCAGATAACAAGTTTGAAAAGAGACGCAAACAGAAGAAAGTGGCTACAGCTGTAGCCAGTGCTTCCACTGCCGGCCTTGTCGTTTTGGGTATCGTAAGTTTCCTAGGACGCGACATCGGCTCCTTTACCGTCAAGTTGGAAAATGATGGCGTCAAGCTCGCATTATCCAGAAAATACGCTTCCGATGAGAAGACGTCTTTCCTGTTGATCAATTCACTTCCGAGCTTTGAACAGTTCACCTATGGAGATCTTCCGGCGGATGAAGTATTGGACAACGATGAATATGACTACGACATGAAAGGTGCTGCGAACTATGATGTCGAGACGGAAAAACTTGCCTCGCTGAACTTCTTCAAGTACACCTTCTATGTTTCCAACGAGGGAACAAAGACTGCCGGGTATGATCTGAACTTCAACATCGTGGAGAACAATCAGTCCACTGATGGAACAAACAGAACATTGCTTGATACGCTTCATGTCATCGTCTATCAGAATGCCAGCACGGATGGGAATATTTCTCATGACGGAAAGGTCATCTATGCCAAGGCGCCGGAGACTCCAAGAAAGAATTTGGATGGTCAGACCATCGAGAAGGAGTATGTTTCTACTCCGGTCGATCAGGTGACCAAACTCAATCCTTTCTATGGTTTTGCTGAGCCTTTTGTCAGTGACAGCGTCATCTGTTCTTACAAATATGACAGTTTGGATGTGAACAACTATGTCAGATACACTTTGGTCTGCTGGTTGGAAGGACAGGATCCTTCTGACAAGAACGGCATTTCTGCTCCAGAAGGTGCAAGCCTCAAACTGGAAGTGAAGGTAAACGGATATGAAAGCAAGCAGATTTAAGAGAAATGTCTTGATTTGCTCCATGTCGCTTCTCGCGATTCTTTCGGCTACGGGTGCCATAAGTGGAACCATCGCCTGGTATCAGTATTCGACCAAGAGCAATGCGTATGCTGTCGTCACTGACGGCTCATGCACGAAGAATCTTCAGATGTATATCGGCGATTCTTCGGATACTGTCTCGGAAGATGACTGGAAAAGTGACTTTGTGTTCAAGGACATTGCAACCTACATCAAGGAAAATACGGAGATTACATCCCCTGGAGACATCAAACCTGTTTCCAATTACGTCACCAAAGATGACGGCGCTTTGAGTGGTGTCACCAAGGATTCCAAGCTTGGGGATTTCTATTCCATGCCACGCTATCAGGATGTAAGACTTGCTAAGGCCGATGCCTCTGAATATGTTCAGTTCCCTCTTACTTTCAGGATGTATGACGTGAAGAACAAAGGATATTCCTCGACTTCCCATGATCTGTATCTTGAAAATATCGTCATCTCTTCTAAAAAGGATGCCGATGAAAATGACAAGAATGACTATTCGAAACTTGCTGATGCTGTACGTGTCCATTTTTCCAGCAAGATAGATGAAGATGATACGAATACCCTTGTTTCCATTCAGGGTCAGGAAATCAATGACTTTGGCAATTTGGATCTCAACGGGGATGACAAATACGACAAACCTTTGGGCACATATGAGTTTTCCGATGAAACGGATGACCTCATATATGGTGTCGATGGTGCCAAGGAAACCAGTTACTCCATATCGGATATGATTCCCCAAAAGGATGATTACGGCAAGTATACCGCTGATACTGGACACTGCGTAGGAAGGATTCCGGCAAACGGGGTTCTTACGGTAACTGTGACGATTTATCTCGATGGATGGCAGACCTTTACCACAGGTGAAGGGGATGAAGCCAAGACAAGTTCCATCTGGGATGATTCATTGAAGGGCACCACATATAATGTCGGTATGACTTTCGGCGTGGATTATATCGCCTAAAAAGGAGGAACATTGATGAAGAAAAGAAAATTTATCATTGCTTCACTCTCCACATTGGCGGCCTGTTCTCTTGTAGGTTCGCTCAGCGGAACCATCGCATGGTATCAGTATTCGACAAGAACGACTGCTTCCATCATGGGTACGGATGCCTCCTGCACAGATAATCTGAAGATGATGATTGGATATGGCGATGAAGCTGACAAGGCTACATCGGATGAATGGATTTCCGAACTCAACTCTTCTGATATCTATTCCTACATCAAATCCACACGTGAGACGAAAACGAATCAACTAAAGGAAGCCATGGACGAAGCCAAGACGGCATACGATAATGCTTCCACTGAAGAAAAAGATGAGAAGAAAAAAGCCTACGATACAGCCGCGGCTGAATATGAGGCTGCAAAGACATTGGAGGATTCCAAAGTCGGTGATGTCTCGCTGATCACCAATTATGCTGATGATGGTGATGGCTCACTTACAAAGGATGGAAAACTCGGAACATTTTATTCGAATCCACATTATCAGCGTGCAACTCCGTCAGAATGGGGAATTGCCTCTGAGAATGACTACATTCAGTTCCCACTCACCTTCAAGATCGATGGTGGTGACACAAATAATGTCAGCACTGCGTTGAAAAAGATCTTCATTGAGGATCTTACCATTACAAGTGATGACAAGGATCAGAGACTATCTGATTCCATTCGTGTACATTTCGATTCCGTACAATATACAAAAGCTACGGGAACGACAAATTATGAAAAAAGTTCAGAATCCACGGATACTCTTGTCAGCAAGAATACGGACAAGACCATTACCTATGGCCCACTTGATCTGAACAATGACAATCAGTTTGACAAGAAAAAATACACATACGATTATTCCACGGACCAAAGCTATATCTTCTATGGCATGGATGGTTCCGTACAGACATCCTACAAGGCGGAAGATATCAAACCGACATATGATGTTAACGGAAACATCGATACCTCAACAGGTCATTGCCTAGGTGAAATCCCAGATGATGGTTATCTTACCATCACGGTCACACTATGGCTGGAAGGATGGCATACCTACACCAAAACCGATGACTCCCAGAATATGACTTCCAATCCGTTGAATGATGCAATGGAGAATCTTGAGAAGAAGGCAAATGCCCTTGAAACAGCCTTGGGTGAATATTATCTCGAGGACGGAAATGTCGACTCGTCCAAGGAATCCAACGCAAAGGTGTCTCTTGACGAATATAAGAAAGCATATATGCTCTTTCTGAAGGCAAACACCTCCAATGCCCAATATCTGGAAGCAAAGAAAACGGTGTTCGTCGCTGCCGAAAAGAAGGATGAAGACAACAAGGATGAAGCAAAGACTGTCTATAAGGATGCAGAAGATTACTTCAGACTTTATGAAAAAGGTACCGCTGAAAAGGTGTCTGATCTTAAATTGTCCGATTTCAGCAGAGAATGCATGAAAGTCACAGATATCCAAGACATCAAGGATGAGCTACAGAAAATGGAAGAGGCGAAAAATAAGCTCAGGACATCAATCAACGATGCCATGGAAACTTATGATAAGGAAATCGAAAACATTGCCGAAATCTTCTATATATGGGATGATGCATTGAAGAATGTCCATTTCCAGGTAGGTATGACATTCGGTATATAAAAAGAAATAAATAAAATAGGAAACAAACAAAAATGAAATGGCGTATTACGGCAGCAATCTTATCTGCCATTACCATCACCGCCTTCGCCGGTGCCATATCAGGCACCTTGGCTTGGTATGCCTATGTCACACAGGCAAGTGTTTCCTATGGAGGAACTTCCGTCTATTCCACCTCCCAGCTTCAGATTGGACTGAAGACGGACAAGACAATCAGTCTTGTCGATGCCTTTGATGAGAAATACACTCTTGATCCTGCCGAAAGCACTTCCGGTGTGTCTTATTACACTCTCAATGCTTCCGCCAATGAGACATATACTGAAGTGATTGAGACGGAAAATGAAAGATATTGGTTTGCCAAGGGCGGAAATGGATTGGGTGAAAAAGACATCCTGACCTATCTCAAGGCTACAGATCCTACCCACATGATGCAGGGAAATACGACCACCCTCATCCCATGCACGACCAGAAAGTATTCTGACGGCGATGACTTCAAGCTTTATCAGAACCCATCCAAGCTGGAATATGATCATGGAGAAGCCAGCAAGAACTGCTATTCCAAGATTGACTTTGCCTTCCGCGTCTGCACATCCGATGATAATCATGTGAAGAACCAGAACATCTGGCTGATGAATGCCGATGAGAGCGTACAGGGCTCAGCTGGCCCAGCCCTTCGACTTTATTTTGAGGGAAATGACAATTCTGAAGGAAATCCTAAACGCAAAGTTCTTTTCAATCCATCCTCAAAGGATGATGGCTATACTACCACGGCCGGACTTCTCGATCTGGATAATGACGGATATTATGACTATACCATCACGGATTATGACCAAGGAACTGGAAAAGAATATCTATATGGAATAGATGGTACGACACCTGACCAGACCATCAGTTCCGAGGAATTGGACAACATCAACCAAGTCGAGGATACCACTTCCGGTCATTCCTCCTTCTATGCCAGACACAAGAGCGGAAACACAGGTTATCTGAATTATGACGGTCTTGATCTTCCAAAAGCGGAATACAAGGGCACGGATTCCGTGTATCCGAGTGATGACAGCGGCAAACTTGACGGTGGAACCATCATGACTACGACTGGAAATGATGATCTTGCCATCGGTGACCTTTCCATGACCATCTATATGGAAGGATGGGATCATTCCATCATCGACAAGAACATCGACTATACCTTCCAGTTGGGTCTGACCTTCCAAATCAACAAGGTGGAGTGACATGAAGAGAAACAGACTATTGATGGCTGGAATGATTTCGCTTGTCATCCTCTCCAGCCTTGGTGTCGGCGTTTCCATGGCTTGGTATGCATCCTCCAGGGAACTGACCATCTCACAGATTGAAATCAGCGTTAAATCCACAAGAAATCTTCAGATTTCCGATAGCGAGGAAAAGGATTCCTTCGTCGATCACAAATATACGGCCAATGATGATTCGACATATGATGACACATCATTGAATCTGGCATCCACGGGTGCGTTCAAGCCGTTATCCAGCATGTATTCCTTCAAGGAGGAATGGTCGAACGAGGACAAGACTTATTCCTGGATGGACAGAAAAGAAGATAAGCCTGTCTTCACTGATTCCTATACCGTCACATCCTCTGAAATACCACCTAGGCCTTCGAAGGCAACAAACGGATATTTCACGAAGGAACTGTATCTTCTTGCTGATGATGACGTATATGTCACACTTGATCCTGAAGCCTGTTTCTTCAATGGCTATATCGCTTCATCAGATGGCGAGGAGCTTAAGAATGCCAATGCCAGGAATGTCGTCCATCAGGAAAATATCAAGACAGCAAAAAGGCTTTATAAGTCAGCCAGTGACGAGGAAATCGAAAAATGGGCTGACAAGATGGATAACCTCATCAAATCACTGAGGATTTCCATACTCATACCTGACGAAAACGATTATCAGTATTCCGTCATCGATCCCTTCAAGGAAAAGAACGAGGATGGAAGTTACAAGGAAACATATTTCGCCGGTAGGTTGAATGCCGACACGGATGAATATTATGACACCTATAAATATATCGGTGAGGATGGGACGGAACATCAGAAGGAAACCATTTATGGTGATATCGATGAATCTACAAGGGAAAAAGCCATTTATGGTCAACTTGTCACGAATGATTCATCATCTGGTGATACAATATTAGATGGTGACGAGAAATCTTCATTCAAGGCCAAAACAGCTGAAAACACATATCCGTTTGACTTCGAAGCCTCGTTGAAGAACGGAATGAAGGTGGCCAGTGAGCATTCCTATGCTCTTGCCGATCAGGGTTCAGTTAATTCTGAACTCATGATTCCTGTCTATCGTGGACAGGTGAGGAAGATTGTTTTGTCTATTTATCTTGAAGGATGGGATACGGACTGCATCAATGATACGATGGGTGCGACGTTCTTGTCCACACTCAGCTTCAAGATCGCAAGGGAGATGTAATTATGGCACAATACTTTGAATACCTACGACAGATGATCATCGCCGTCTGGTGGGATTTCGTGGCTTTCTTCTCGACTGCCATCGTGGAACCATGGACAGCAGTCGGAGAGAATTTCTCCGAATATCATGCCTTCTTCAATACCTACTCCGGAGAATTCGGCTTCTGGGGATGGTTTTTCTTTGTACTCTTCGCCATTCTCTTCATCGCCCTTATCGGCGCCATCTTCTTTGGACTTTACCTTCTCATTCGCAAATATGTTCGCTTCTGCAAGCGTGAATATGATAAGGAAGAACTCCGTGAACAGGTCGAAAAGCTGTCCTATCAGCTTCAGCTCTCCGACATGGAAAGAAAGAAGGTCCTCGACCTTAAGGTCACGGCTATGGGACTTCCTCCGTCTGCCGCTGAAAAGAAGGATGAGAATGTCGCCGAATCCTCTTCAAGATTCCCGAAGCTCTCCCATGTCGATGACCTCTACAGAGGCGTCTCAACCGATTTGGCTCCTATCAGCGAGCTTTCCCTCGAAGAACTATGCAACGCCTTCAGAAACTTCGCTGCTTCCAAGCTGAAGCTCTACTATAAGATCGATGTCATCCGTCAGCTCTTTGCCGGTATGGCTACCAGCAAGCTCATCATTCTGGAAGGTATCTCCGGTACCGGTAAGACTTCCTTGGCCTATGCCTTAGGAAAGTTCTTCAATTTCGATTCAGCAATCGTTCCTGTCCAGCCTTCCTGGAAGGACAGAAGTGAACTGCTTGGTTACTACAACGAATTCACCAAGAAGTTCAATGAATCCGAATTCCTCAGAGCTCTTTATACGACTACATACCGTCAGGACCTCGATGTCATCGTCCTCGATGAAATGAACTTGGCCCGTATCGAATACTATTTCGCAGAATTCCTTTCCATCATGGAAATGAGAGATACCAGCGAATGGCTGATCGACCTCATTCCTGCTCCACAGGATGATGATCCAACCAACATCAGGGATGGTAAGCTCCTCATTCCTCAGAATGTTGAATTCTTCGGCACCGCCAACAACGACGACTCCACCTTCACCATTTCCGATAAGGTCTACGACCGTGCCATCTCCATCTTCTTTGACGATAAGGGAAGAGAATTCGAATGTGAGGAACAGGATAGCATGTCTGTTCCATATTCACAGCTTTCCAACCTCTATCATGAGGCTCTCACGCAGTTCCCAATCAGTGAGAACATGCTCAACAAGTTCGAGGAACTTGACAACTTCGTCATCAAGAACTTCAAGCTTGCCTTCGGTAACCGTATCATGAAGCAGCTTGACACCTTCATTCCAGTCTATGTCGCCTGCGGTGGAACCGAAGTCGATGGCTTTGACTTCATCTTCACCAATAAGGTCCTCAAGAAGTTTGAATCCCTCAACATCGCCTTCCTCAAGGATGAGCTGAATCAGCTCAACGCTGAACTTGATAAGCTCTATGGCAAGGGCAATTTCAAGATGGCCCATGCCTATGTCGACAATCTGATCAAGAATAACTAATCTCAATATTGAATCATATGGAAAACCAGTCCAAGGAAAAACAACTCTATCAGCAATTTTCTTCAAAAGTCTCCGAGCTTCTCTCCGATGAGAATGCCCGTGGGATTTTTGATTCCCTTAGATCTGGTCAGAACACCTATATGAGAGTCGACAGGGTTGAATCCTCTTCCTATGATGTCGCCTGGATTGACATGATCGAATCCTGCATTCCGGATCTGGGAACCATCGTCAACAATCCACGTCTTACGACAAAGGAAGTCCAGGACCTCGTTCCTGTCGAATTGGCCAGAAAGACCAACGCCGACTCCGTCAAGCATCTTGCCAGTCATACCCAGTTCATCAAGGATGTCACTGAGGAAGGTGATGTCATTCCAAACAAGGTTCTCAACATCGGTGCTGATGATGAAGTCAAGACATATGAAAACAAGTTCATTGCCACATTGATCAGAAGATTGGTTCTTTTTGTTGAAAAGAGATATGAATTTGTTAAGAAATATGCTGTCCTTCATGACCATGAGATTCTTTTCTTCAAGAATGAATCCAAAGTCAATGGCTCTGATGTCTTCATCGAGACGAAGGTGAAGGTTGTTTCCCCTAAGACGGATCCACAGTCCATCACCAATACGAAATATCTCGAAAGAATCGAGCAGATGAGACAGTTCATCCTGTATTACTACAATTCCAAGTTCATGAAGAAATTCAAGAACGAAAGGAATGTGAGGAATCCGATTTTGATGACAAACATCATCAGGAAGAACCCTCTTTATCATCATTGCTATGAACTTTATCGTTTCCTTGAATCCTACGACAGATTGGGTGTTTCCTATAATGTCGATGAAAAATATTCTCAGTTCAGCTCCACGGAACTCAATGAGCTCAACTGTCTCATGTTTGCCAACTATCTTTCCCTTCAGGGCAAGGATAAGTCTATTCAGTACAAGGAAAAGATCAGAGACTATAAACCAATCATCCTCACAAGCAGCGATGATGAAGCATTTGTTTATGGCCCGCTTCTCAAAGGCCCGATCGAGTTTGTCAGAGTCGATGAAGCCTATCAGAGATATCTCGACAGCTTTGTCAGCAAGGACATCGACCGTGAACTGAACAAGGAAGAAAAGAAATATTATTCCCAGGAACTTGATGTCAGGAAACTTAATCGCAGGGAATATGAGGAAAAGGTCAAACTCCTCGAAAGAAAGAAATGGCAGAAGATTCAGTTCGACAAGGAAGTCGAAGCCAGGATCCGCCAGCGCGAGGAAGAGGAAAAACGTCTTCTCCAGGAAAGAATTAACGCAAGGCTCAGGGAAGAGGAAGAATACCTTTCTCAGTTCCGTCAGAGACTTGTCGATGAGGCTTTGCGTTTCCGCCCGAAGGAAGAAGGACCGGAATACGAGGCGGAGGAATATTCCTACAAGCCAAGTGCCCTTACCAGCATGAACAACAACATCGACTTTGCCAAGATGAGCAAGGTCGACCAGGAACTTCTTCTCCAGCAACTCTCTCTTCTTCATGAGAAGGAAGATAAGGATGAACTTGTCAACTCCGTTGAAAAGGGAAAACATATCGAAAATCTTCCAAAGCAACAGGATGTCTCTGCCAAGAAGGCAGTCGGTGTCGTTGCACCTGTGCCAGATGCTAAGGATGAGAAACCTGCATTGCCGAAGGTTGTCCCAATCGTTCCATATAGCCCTGAGGATATATTGACTGCCGGAACATCTCCGGAGGACAAGGAAGTCATGCGTCCTATCAAGGATGATGAAAGGGTCGACATTCCAGTCCGTACCGTTCCTGTCTATATCGAATCCGAACCAGAACCCGATATGGATGATCAGTACAATGAAGCCATTCTCTGTTATGGGCTTCTTCCAACAAATCAGCCGAAGGAGAAAATCGTCTATAGAAAAGGACCGAGAGTTCCGTTCATGGATGATGACGACGATGAGGAACCGTTTAAGAAGATACATCTTCTCAACAAGGCCTATGTCGACTTTGAGGCTGAAAGAAGGCTTGATGAGAAAATGAATCGTGAAGCCCTCCTTGATGGACTCGATTCCTTCGAAATCGAAAAGAAGGAACCTGCCGATCCGTTTGCCCAGATGAGAAGCATCAACAAGGCACTCAAGGAATATGAGGATATGGAAAATGGCACCAAAGCTGAAGAATCTGAAGTCGAGGTGATGCCTGTCATTCCTGAAGAGAAGAAGGAGGAGCCACATAAGGAAGGTTATGTCCTCCGTCATTTCGAAAGAGGATATTATGTCTCTGAAAATAATTTCACGGAAGACATAAACCAGGCAAGAGTCTATATCGATTATGATGAAGCCATCCGTGACTCGATATTGAGTCATCTTAAGATCGAAAAACTATGAAACAGGAAAAGAAAGAAAAATCCAAGAAAAGAAAAATCATCGAATGGGTTGTGACGGGTGTCATACTTTGCCTGTTTGGCTTTGTTGCCATCGGCCAGATTCTTGGCATCGCCAACAAATCAAACAACAACGGACAGTCATTGAACTTTGGTGTGTATGGAAATTTCATCGTCCTGACCGACTCCATGAAGCCGGAATATGATGAGCAGTCTGCCATCATAACCAAGAAACAGGGTCTCGATTCCGTTTATACTCTCTATCTCGAGAATCAGGAATACAACAAACCGATTCAGGAAAAGTATGCGAAACAGATTTCCGAGGCCAAGACAAGTGATGAAAAGACGAGTCTCATCCTTGCCATGGAAAAGGAAGAAAAGCATATCGACATCACTTTCATGGATAGCTATGCTTCCTATTCCTCGGTAAAACCGAGCAAGGAGACATCCGATCCCATCCTGAGCAATCTTTCCGAGCCTGTCCAGGCCGGACAGATCATGACTCACAGACTCAGGGAAATGAGAGTCGATGAGACCAAGAAGGAAGGTGAGGGCAAGTATACCTTCATCACCAGCGGTACCAACATTGGTGGACACTATTCCCAGTTTGGTCAGTATCAGGCCTTCACCGAAGCCCAATATCTCGGTGTCGTGATGATCAATTCCCCGTTCCTTGGTGGATTCTTCCAGTTCATCTCCTCTGTCTGGGGATTATTGATTCTTCTTCTCATTCCTGCCCTTTATCTCATCATCACCTCCGTCCTTGACATCGTCAAGGCTCTCAAGGAAAAGGATGAGGAGGAACCGGTAAGTGAAACACCATCCGGTGATGCACCAAAGAACAGTTTATCTTCCTTATCCAAGGAAGACCAGGAAAGACTTAAGCGTGAAATGCTTGAGGATATGCTAAATCAGTCTGACAAGGAAAAATAAAAAATGCAGATTTCAACAAGGAAATATTCCATTTTATCCATCGTCTTCGGTTCATTGTTTGGCTTATGCTTCATAGGCCATACGGTTTTGGAGTTCCTTGGTTTCTATGAAAATCTCAATGCCTTCATCCGTTTCGGCATTGTCCTGTTGCTTCTTGTCCTTTTAGGTGTCCTATTCATATGTGTCTTGAAGTTCTTCAATGCCAAGATGACCATCGAAAACCTTCGTCTCCAGAACGAACATGCCTTTGGTGAGAAGAACGTCTATTTCAACAGAGTCGTCTTCGAAGATGTCGTCAATCTCAACAGAAAGAAGTCAAAGCTCAAGAATGGCGTTCAGACCATGATTGCCTTCACTGCCATCAACGGAAACGTCTCCCTGAATACCAACAGAAGACAGGCCTTCATGAAAATGAATGCAAAGGTCATCGATTATCTTTCGGAATATTTCAGGAAACAGAGAAACAGGCATTTCTACTGCTTCGATGAAGGTATCTTCTACATCTATTGCTTCCAGGACAACAGAATCGAAATCATTTCCATGGTCAACGACATCTATGAGATGGTCTACAAGATCATGGAAAAGAACAACATCCATCTTCTCGTCTCTCCGACTTTCGGCATTGATGAAGTCAAACCGAATGAAACCTTGATGGAAGCCTTTGAGAATGCCAACATCGCCAGAAAGAACAGCGAAAGAAACTTCGAAATGTTCAACTTCTACCAGAAGTCTCTCCGTGAGCTTTCTTCCGTCGATGATGCGGCAAAGATTCTTGAAGCCTTGAAGAACAAGGAATTCTCCGTCTATTATCAGCCAAAATTCAGTCCAATCCGTGGCAGATTCGTTTCCTCGGAAGCATTGATCAGATGGGAATCTCCGACTTTGGGCACGATTCTTCCATCGACCTTCATTCCACTTGCCAATGCAGCAGGTTTGTCCCATGAATTGGATATCTATGTCTTCGAGAGGGTTCTTGAAGATCTCAAGGAAAGCAAGAAGAAAGGTAGAAGAATTCTTCCTGTCTCATTGAATTTCTCCTTGTATGAATTCTATTCATCGAACTTCCTTGAGTTCATCATTTCCTCGCTCGACAAATACGAAATCGATCCAAGACTCATTCAGATAGAAATTCTTGAGACCACATCCCAGGCCAATCCGTTCCTTTCCGTTTCCATCATCAAGAAGCTTCGTGAGATGGGTATCAGGGTTCTGATGGATGATTTTGGTGTTGGCTATTCCAACTTCAACAACCTTTCCAAGATTCCGTTTGATGCCATCAAGATCGATCGTGCCTATATCGTCAACATCGACAAGGATAACAAGGCAAGAAGAATCTGTGAATGTCTTGTCAATCTTGGTCAGATCAACGGACTTGAGGTTATCTGTGAAGGCGTCGACAACAAACAACAGGCTGACCTTCTTTATCAGATGGGCTGCGATACCATTCAGGGTTTCTACTATTCGAAGCCTATGACCAAGGAAATTTATGATAAGTTCCTGCTTAGGAACCCATTCGAAGGGGAGGGTGACTTATGATACTCATCATCGGTTCCACACATGACGATGTTCTCTATTTCGAAACATTGGCGACGAGCAAGAGGAAGAACCTTCTTTTCAATCGCTATCCTGTCACTTTCGGAAAGATGTACAATCAGGATGTCGCCATCGTCAGCGAAATATACACGAACTATATTTCCAGCATCGTCACATCATATTTCATCGACAAATTCTTTGTCATGCTTGTCATATCCGTCGGTACATGCATCGGATATTCATCCGACAGCGAACCGCTCAGTGTTGCCATATCCGAGAGAGTCACCCTTTCGGATGTTGACCAGCTTGCCATACGTCCTGTCTCCATCGGCCAGATTCCGAATGGCTATCCAACGTTCTTTGTCTCTGATTCCGATGCCAAGGCCATCATTCAGAAATCCTTCGATGACAACAACCAAATCAAGACATTCGATGCCACTTTCTTCTCCAGCAATACTTTCTATACCAGGGAAGAACAGCTCGAACCGATGAAGAGCTACAAGAAACTCACTCCGCTTGATTCCCATGTCGTCTTTGACTGCACATATGGAGGAATCGCCCTTGCCTGTGAGATGAACAAGGTTTCTTCCGTTGCCTTGAAAGTCGTCGAGAATCATTTCGGCGAGAAGATGAATTACCAGGATTATTCTAGGATTCTGGATTCCTTCATCTCGGTCGGAAAGGCTGTTTCGGCTTCCTTGATCGACATCGGTTCCAATGATATTCTGGAGGAAAAAGAATAAGATGAAAAAAGATAACAGAAAAGTCTTATCCATCCGCAAATCATTCTCCGGATATATCATCGCCACCGTGGTTTCCTTTGTTCTACTTTTGATTGTCGCCGTGGTCATGGTTCTGCTTTTCGCCTTCCTTGAAAAGAATTTCTTCCTATATATCTTCGTCGGAGCCGTATTTGTCATCTTCCTGGGTTACCTTCTTTCCGTCAGAAGGATAAACAAAAAGATCTATACACTCTTCTATGATGACATCTTTGTCAAGTCCAGCGAAAATATGGATAAGATGCTTTTCAACAGAGATGATCTCGTCTTGTACGATGCTGACAAATATGTCGAAGTAAGTCAGGTCAATGCCAAGGTGAGAATGCTCAATGAGACATTGTCACACACGACAATCCTTGCCAACCCTCCGGATTATTCTGCCCTGAAACTTGATTATCTCAGCAAGGAAAGACATATCCTCACCAATGATTCCATCCATAGATATCTTGATCAGATCATTTATGATTCCCAAAGCTATCGAAATGTCCTCCTTCAGGCCTATTATGAATTCGACATCGGACAACAGATGAATTCCGATGAGGAGGATAAGGTCTACAGACTTCTTGATGAAGCTTTCCAGGATTATCCTAAGCGTCTTTTTGCTCCGACCAAGAGCAAGGATGGCGTCTATCTCTACCTTCCGAGAATCGATTCCATGAGAAATATCCTCGAGAAGACTCAGACCATGATGAATCAGGCAAGTCTCATGAGAGAGAATCTCAATGGTGCACTGTCCAATCTTCCAATCCATTTTGCCATCATCTGCTTCCCATATTCCAACATCGACGAAATGTTTGCCGATATTCAGTTCGCCAAGCGTATGGGCAAGGTCACGAACGTCTATCTTCCGATGAGAACCAACAACCTCACCGATATCTCCAACCTTGTACATCATGAAGCTGTCAATCTCAATTATGTAAACAGACTCCTTTCTCTCTTCTCAAGTCTTGATGTCTCCAAGAAAGGCTCGGACGTAAAGAAGGATATCGAGACGAATCTTCAGTTCTTCTTGGCCTATATGAGAATTGACCAAGGCGGTATGATTCTTCTTGATGACTCCGACAAGACATTCAAGGTCGAATTCCAGGAAGGTGTCGACAATGTCGGATTCGTGAAGGGACAGGATGTCGAGGAACACTTCATCCGTGACCTCGAAAGCATCCTTGATGATGATCATACCTACTATGCAGCTACCAGAAAGAACCTTTCCCCGATGATTGCCGAAGCTGCCGACAGGAATGGCATGACCTCTTCCTTCTTCTATGCCTTCTATGATGGGGACGGAAATCTCCGTGGTATCCTCTATTTCCATAACTATCAGGGAAATCTTGTTCTTGATACCTATATGAGAGAAGCTCTTGTCATGATCTGCTCAAAGATCGGTGACTATTATGTTGCCAAGGCCAGTCAAAGACGTCTTCTTGAGGAACAGAGGGTCAACGCCTCCTTGCTTAAGTTATCTGATTATGGTACCTACAAGATCAATCCGAGCAACTATGAACTGATTGAATTTTCCTCTTCCATCTTCGACTCCTGTGGAGGAAAGGTCAATCCTGGGGATGTCTGTCATAAGGCACTTTATGGACTTGACAATCCGTGCGAGAATTGTCCTTTGAAGACATCAAGGAAGATGAAATCAACTCTCGGTCAGTATGTCGTTGAGACATCCCTGACCCTGAATGAGGCAAACAGACTCAATACACAGAAGATTCTTCTTACCAGAAGAATCCAGAATGCTGACAATGAATTCCTCGATGAGCCATATGACACCAACCTTCTTGTCAACTCCTACTATATGCTCACGTTATCCATGAAGAATGCCTATATCCTCTCTTCGAGAGGCTATGTCCTTCTTCTCAAGATAGACAACCAGATGGATTTGGTTTCCAAATATGGCTCTGAAGCCTTCAGTCAGGCTTTAAGAGTCTTCGCCAAGAAAATCACGGAATTCGAAACAATCAACAACGTCTATTTCTATAAGCCGGATACATTGGCCATCCTTCTCACCGGATACGGTCAGATCGACTGCGTCAATGAATGCGAAGCCATCTACGACTTAAGTCAGAATGCCTTCTTCTCCGATGCGAATGATGTCTTCAGAATCACCTATCTTCCAGTCAGCTATCCACAGGGTTATCCAAGTCATGCAGACTTCCTCAGACACTGCGAGGACTTCTATTTCTCCAAGAAATATGAAAGTGGAAAGGACTACATCTTCTTTGATGAATCCGATTACACCCGTCCTGCCAGTGCCAACGCCTTCATGCTTTCCGTCATCGATGACAAGTTCAGGAACAAGGACTTCACCGTCAACCTGCAACCTCTTGTCGAGACCACATCAAAGAAAATCATGGGCGCCGAATTGCTTCTCCGTCTCAGTGACGAATACAGGAAAATCAACTTCGACACAGACAAACTTATCAAGGTTGCCGCCAAGAACGGAAAGATCAACCTCATCTCCTCTGCCCTTCTCGACTATGTCTCCAATCTTTACAGTCAGTATGGAAACAGCATCTTCAGGATGTATGGCTTCAAACGTCTTACCATCAACACGGATTCCTCCTATCTTGCCGACTCCACCTTGCCAGATCAGGTAAAGGCATTATATGAGAACTATCATCTTCCGAAGTATTTCCTTGGCTTTGAAATCAACGAAAAGGATATTTATGACCATTTCGCTGACATGAAGAAGTTCATCCAGACGCTATCCAACCTCGGTGTCAAGTTCATCGTCGATAGATACACTGGTGAATATCTCTCCTTCAGCAGACTCAAGGAACTGCATCTTGACGAAATCAAGATCGACAGAGCCTATACCAGGTACATCGATTCCGATAAATCCAAATACACTATGGTCAGATCCCTTCTCGAGGAAGCCAAACTCTCTGAGGTCAAGGTCGGTCTCATCGGTGTTGAGAACATGGAACAGTACAAGATCATCAAGGAAATCAACGAGGATACCTATCTTCAGGGTTATGCCTTCTTTAAGCCACTTGAGAAGCAGGCTTTGGTCGAAACTCTCAAGAAGACGAATACGATTCTCAGATCAAAGTAAAATCCTAGGTTGTGTTATGTACCTCTCTGGTTGGATGCCAGGGAGGTATTTTTGATGAAGCAAACAAAAGAAAAACTGGAGATTTCTCTCCAGTCATTTCTTACCAGTCGATCTTTACCTTGACGACAGCCTTTTCGATGACCTCGTCATTTACCTTTATGCATGGCTTGTGAAGGTCGTTTGGGAAGACGAGAGCGAAGAAACCGCCTTCGACTCTGACGACACAGTCCAATTTTCCTTCGTAATTGGTCTTGTCCTTTTCGGTATTGTAAGGAATGGTGATGTTGCTCTCATCATATTTTCTCTTGTCGACATAACCGATGTCTTCAGCACCGGAAAGGACAATCTGGATATCCAACCACTTTTCGTGGCCTTCAATCTTTGCATCCTTGAATTCCTTTCCGACATAGCTGGAACGGTTGAGATAGACTTCACCATCCTCCTTGATGATGTGCTTTCCGGCTTCCAACTTGAGAAGACCGTCAAGTCCTAACTTCTGGAGGTATTCGAAAGCGATGGTGAGGTTCTTTGAATAGGCGAATTCGTCTTTTTTGATATCTGTGATATTGGCAATGATCATAAATGTTTATGAATCCTTTCTTATGGATATATTTTATCTCTTTTTTGTTTTGGTGGATACAGGAATCAGTTTACCTGCGTTTTCTTTTCCTTCATCTTGGAGCGGATGAAGAAGAATAACATGACACCGCAGGATACGACAAGGAGAATGGAACCGACGATGTAGTCCCATGTTTTGATGGAATTTGAGGTATAGAGCGGATAGATGGAGGAATTGATGAACATGGAGATTACGGAACCGATGATGAGCCCCAAGATGCCATAGAATGTAGTGACTCTATGGTCGGAAAGAAGCTTCTTCATGACCTTGCTGGATACGATGATGCCAGCAAGTATGCCTATGACAAGGAGAAGGGCGATGAGAAGACCTGTGAGGATATAGGATGTCTCCCCGCTCTTGAAGATGGAAGTATCACCGATATAGGAATTGAGCAGAGGATAGTACATACCGATTACCATCAAGGACATGCTTCCGGAGATACCGGGAACGATGCATGCTGCCGCAGCTATGAATCCAGCGGCGATGGTAAGAATGTAAATCCACCATTCCCTGTTGACGAGATAAGTGTTTAAGTCGACACCGCACAGGGCTGTGATGATGCCAAGTCCCGCCGCGATGAGAAGACAGACAAGCAGGCTGGATGCATGTTTGCATTTTTCTGCTGCATTACTTCCCTTTCGGAGCTCGGATATGGCGACAGGAAGGGAACCCAGGACCAAACCGGCAAACAACCCGGTTAGAGTGAATGGGGCGACATCATATCCTTTCTTGATGCCGATGAAGGCAGCAAGTGCACCAACGATCAGGCCAAGAATGAATGGCAAGAGAATGAGGAAATTCTTCCTGAATGACTTCCTTAAGTCAGAGACGGAATTGATGATGGTGTCATAGCACTTCTCGGCGACGGCAATCGTACCTGCCGACAATCCTGGCACAGCCACTGAAATGCCAAGGGTGACACCTTTCAAAGTATCCAGAAAAAAGGGAATGGCACCTTTCTTCGTTTCGTTATTTCCATTGCTTTCCATGATTACCTCCGCGGCTTGTATTATCTGTCGTATTATATCGAGGCGGATATCATTTTTCAATACCATATATATTGGAACAAAAAAGGTGTATGTCCGGAATCATGGACAATAACATTTTGCATGATTGAAATATGATGATGGTGTGATTAAAATCAATTGATTGTCTATGGGAGGAGGATTTGATATGCTTCAGAATATTCTGTCTATTTCCATTCTTGTCCTGTTATTGGTTCTATTGGCTTTCCTCATTGTGATTTTCACGAAGATGAAAAAGAACGAAAACAAAGAGGACGGTTCTTCTATGTTGGATTATATGGATAAAGTGAATAAGAAGAATCAGGAATCCATCGACTCCATAAGAACATTGATGAACGAAAATCATGAAAAGCAGACTCTGATGAATCAGAATCAGTATGAGAAACTTTCCAAGGAAAATCAGGACTATCGGAATAAATCCATGGAAAGTGATGCATCATTCAGGGACGCTCTGAATCAAAAAATCCAGACCCAGATGAATGCCATCCAGGAAGAAAGAAATGAATATCAGATGACTTCTCAGAAGGAAATGGCCCAGTTCAAGACGGACATTCAGTCCAAGCTTGAAGATTTCACGAAGCAATCAAAGCAGGATATTTCGGATAGCTATACGAAATTATTGGAACTTGTGACTAACCAACTTAATGAGATGAAGAAGAATGTCTCAGACAGCCTCAAGACTGGATTCGATAACAATTCCAAGACCATGGGTGATGTCAATGTCGCCTTAGGAAAAATCACGGCTGCCCAGACAAACTTGGATTCCTTGAAGGAACAGGTTGTCTCGCTCAACAATGTTCTTACCAATACTCAGAGAAGAGGAAGGTTCGGTGAGGTTGCCTTAGGGGCCCTTCTTGACGAAGTCTATGGTTCGACACATGATTTATATTCGCTTCAGTTTGTCCTGAAAAACGGAAAGAGACCGGATGCAGTCATCCGTCTTCCGGATGGGAAAAGGCATATCTGCATCGATTCGAAGTTCTCTCTTGATGCTTACTGGCGCTTGGTTGAGTCCAAAGATGATGTTGAAATAGATAAGTGCAAGAAAAACTTCAGGAATGCCTTGCGCGAACAGGCAAAGAAGATCAAAGACGATTATATCGGCAAGGAAGATACCACTGACTATGCCATCATGTTTCTTCCAAGCGATGGCATCTATTCCTATATTCAGGCCGATGATGATCTCTTCAACTCCGTTGTCAGTTATGCAAGAGGAATGAATGTCATCATTACATCTCCTTCCACCCTGCAACCAATCCTTGCCAATATCCGAATGCTTCAGGTGAATTATGAGGTTTCCAGGAACATCAAGGAAATACTGAAGGCAGTGGATAAAGTCAGGAAACAGAATGATTATTTTTCAAGGGACTGGGAAGCTGTCTCAAAGAGCATATCCGCACTGAACAATAAAAAGGAAAGCTTTGACAAGAGGGTTACCATGCTTCATGACGAGACGGATAAGCTTCTTACTCAGGCGAAGGACAATGGCCTATTGGAAGATACGAAAGAGGAATCCAAAAATGAAACTGATTCAGCAGATCAAGGACTATAAGCCATATGATGAGCAGGAAGAAAAGGATAAGGAATTGATTCTTTCCTTTCTTGAAAAGAATGCTGATGCCTTTTATCGCACAGACAGGATTGCCCATATGACGGCATCCTGCTGGATTGTCAACGAGAAAATGGATAAGGCTCTTCTCTGCTTCCATAAAATCTATAACTCCTGGAGTTGGCTAGGTGGACATGCAGATGGCGACGAAGATCTTCTCCATGTGGCGTTGAAGGAAGCCCATGAGGAATCAGGTCTGAATGACATCAGACCATATGACGGAAATATCCTCTCGCTTGAAACGCTATGTGTCAACGGACATGTAAGGAAAGGAGAATATGTTTCCTCACATCTACATATGAATGTGACATATCTTCTTGTTGCTTCGGAAGAGGAAAAAACTGTCATCAACGAGAATGAGAATACAGATCTTGGTTGGTTTGATTTGGATGCGATATTGAAGATGTCTGACGAGCCTTGGTTTGTCAGGAATGTCTATCCGAAACTGATTGAGAAGGTAAGAAGAATCAAGACTGAAAAAAATATGAAGTCTTCTGAGGGAGGGTGTTGAAAATGAATAAGATAGAGAAAGTCAAGGAATATCTGGAGAAGGAAAACAAGGATGCATGGATCATGGTCGATTACGAGAACAGGAATCCGACCATTGTTTCCTTCCTTGGAAGAAAGATGCTGACCAGAAAGATCTTTCTTGTCATTCCAAGAAAAGGCAAACCATATCTCATCACTCATAGCATTGATACGGTGTTCCTATCTGATGAGACCACTCTTTCTGAATTTGACCTGAGAGTCTACAAGACATGGAAGGAAATGCTTCAGATGGAAAAGGAATCCTTTTCGGATTATCACGAAGTTCTGATGGATGTTTCCGAAAACGGACTGCTTCCAAGAGTCTCACTGGCTGATTATGGATCAGTCGATTATGTCAAGAGTCTAGGCATAAAAGTCTCATCAAGTGTAGATGTCATGCAACTCTTCTCTGCAGTTTATGACAAGGACGCATATGAAAGCCAACTTTCTGCAATCAGGAAGACTTTGATGATAAAGGATGAGGCTTTTGCCTTGATTGGAAAAGACATTGAGGAAAAAGGATATAGTGACGAATACCGCATTCAGAAATTCATCTGTGACAGATTCCATGAAGAAGGCATGATCTATGATGACCCAGCCATTGTCGCCGTCGGCAAAAACGCATCAAATCCCCATTATGGACCGACCGAGGAGGTCCATTCCAAAATTGAAAAGGGAGATGTCGTGTTGATTGACATGTGGGCTCAGAACGCTTACACGAAAATCAACAATGACGTTTATGCAGACATCACCTGGATGGGTTATGTCGGTAAGGAAGTCCCTGCTGATGTTGAGGCGAGATTCCAGGTTTTGAGGAAGGCTGTTGATGAAGGCTTTTCCTTCCTCACCGAGAATCTTCCAAAAAGAAGAGTTGAGGGATACGAAGTCGATGATGTCGTAAGAGAGGTCGTATCAAAGGCTGGCTATGGGGAATATTTCACCCATCGTACCGGCCATAACATCGCCGTCGATGTTTCTCCTCATGGTCCTGGGGTGAATATTGACAATTATGAATCCCATGACACAAGAGAAATCATTCCCCATATTTCCTTTTCCCTTGAACCGGGAATCTATGCCCCGGATTATGGCATGAGATGTGAGACTGATGTCTACATCGATGAAAATCGCATTCCCCATATGGTAGCTGGAAGACAGGAACATGTCATCGCCATTTTGAAAAAGAAGGATTAGTGTTATAATACTTCCCGTTTGAAGAAAGAAGAAAATCCATGACCACAATTGATACTGAACAAGACAACAAAGAGATAGAACAGAAAATAGACGAAGCCCTTGAAAAACTGCGTCCTTTCCTGGCCAGGGAAGGCGGAGACATCAAGCTTGATCATTTTGATGGCTCAACGGGATATTGCTATGTCGAGATGACTGGTGCCTGCAATGGCTGCTATATGGCAGAAAGTGATGTCTCTGAATCCGTGGAAGTTCTTCTCATGGATGAAATTCCGGAAATCAAGAAGGTTGAATTGGTCAAGAATGAACAGTCCGGACCATCTCTCGAGGATTTGCTCAACCGTCTCAAGGAAGAGGAAAAGGCAAATCAGGAGCTTGAGGAATATAACAGAACCCATAAACAATAAAGAGGCAAGCGCCTCTTTTTTGGTGAAAAAACAGTTTGCTTTATTTAACTTTTATGGACTTTTTCATGGAAATCCCAAAAAATGAGAGAAAATCATACCTCGATGTTTTTCTTGTGGTAAAATTGAATTCGAGGTAATTGAAAATGTCAGAAAAAACTTTTGTCGTCGAAACCAGTGCACATCACATCCACGTCACTCAGGAAGCTTTGGACTATCTTTTCGATGGTCAGCCGCTCAATGTCGTCAAGATGCTCTCCCAGCCGGGTCAGTATGCTTCCGACAAGAAGCTTGACATCGTCTATCATGCTTCCATCAAGGATAAGGCTACCGGAGAAGTCACTGTCAAGGACTTCACCATCAAGGGCATGAGAATCCTTGGACCTGTCAGAAAGGAAAACCAGGTCGAAATCTCCATGACCGAAGCCAGATCCCTCAAGGCCAATGTCCCAGTCAGGGAATCCGGTGATCTCGAAGGCTCCGCCCCAGTCACCTTGGTCAACCCACTCAACGGAAAGAAGGTTGATTGCGATAAGGGCATGATCATCGCCAAACGTCATATCCATATGACTCCGGCAGATGCCGAGAACTTCGGTGTCTCCAATGGTGAAATCGTTGCCGTCAAGATCAAGTCTGCCAACGGAAGATCCGCCATCTTGGGCGATACTGTCATCCGTGTCAGTGACAAATATGCTCTTGCCATGCATATCGATACCGATGAATCCAATGCCGTCGGTGGTGCATCCAGCGGAGTATTTGGTGAAATCGTCAAATTGGAGTTCTAATGCCGAATCTGTTTGCCCATAATCTTCTCGTCAAGCGTTTTTCCATCAAGGAAAAGGAAATAGATGAGCAGCATCCGGAATTTGATTCGTTTCTCAAGGGTAATTTCGATTACATGGCTTTGGGGACACAGGGACCGGATCCACTCTTTTATATGGGAATCATACCCTTCAAGGGTTTGCATATTCCGACTGCGCTGAAGAAAATCGGCAACAGAATACATAAATTGGACGGGAGAAAGTATTTCCGCTTTCTCATCGACCAATGTCATTCCATCGATTTCATCAACCAGACGGATAATGAACAGAAGCGCTTCAAGGCTTTCATTTTCGGTCAGTTCGCCCACTATCTTCTTGATAGGGAAACTCACCCATATGTTCTTTATATGACGGGGTTTGATGAGGATGGAAAGATTACGGGCAAATACCATTACGAGCATGCCCATTTCGAATCGAAGATAGATTTCTGTCTTGCCAAGCAATACAAGATGGACTTCTTCCTGAAGAATCCAGCCAGTGTCCTGCCGGACAGAATCGGTCCTTTGAGAGTCATCGACAACCATCTCGTTCCTGTTTTGAAGAGACTTTTTGATGAGAAACATCTTCCAAAAAAGATGTATTCCAACGGATTGAACAATTTCCGCTTCTGGCAGAAGTTCTCCAATGGTGGAAGCAACATGAGAGTTGCCATCTTTGGAAAGTCATCCCTTTCTGCGACGAGACTTCCAAAGGACGTCGATGAAGACGTGCTGAACCTGAAACGTGAAGTATGGCTTGATCCTGTCACGGGACAGAAACATACTGAATCCTTCCTTGATCTCCAGTCGAGGGCATATGAAATGTTGATTTCCCTGTATGAGGATATCATCCGTTATGGGTTCAATTATGAAACCTTCAACCGATATATCGACGGAAGAAATTATTATGGAACGGCCATTGATGCAAAATGGGTCCATAAGAAGGAAAATCAGTAAAATTGATGAAAACCAGGCAACCTCCATGGTTGCCTTTTATTGGAAGTATCTGTTTTGTTACGAAAAAGGCTCCTGTTTTATGGTATAGTATATGGCTATTGAATGAGGTGACATATGAGAGAAACTTTTACCTATGTACCTAAAGGTACCTGTTCGAGGAAAATGATGATTGTCATTGATTCCGAAACGGATGAAATACTTGATTTCGATGTCGATGGAGGATGCCCTGGAAATCTTGCCGGTGTCAAGAGGCTCATCATCGGCATGGATGCAAAAGTCGTGGCCGAAAGATTGGCAGGAACGACATGTGGCGTGAAGAACACCTCCTGCCCGGATCAGCTCAGCAAGGCTTTGGAAGCCTATTTTGAAAAGAGAGGAAACTAACATGAGTGATATCAGAAAACTGTTTACTTCCGAATCCGTTTCGGAAGGTCATCCGGATAAGGTCTGCGACAGGATTTCGGATGCGATTCTTGATGCAGCACTCAAGGAAGATGAATTTTCCCGTACTGCTGTTGAGACCATGGCCACCAGAGACAAGATCATCATCTCCGGCGAGGTGACGACAAAGGCACGTCTGGATTATGAAAAAATTGCCAGGGATGTCGTCAGGAAAATCGGATATACGAGTCCGGAAATCGGCATCGGTGCCGATGACATGTCCGTCGAGGTCTATATCAGGACTCAGTCTCCGGATATCGCCCAGGGCGTCGATGATTCCTTTGACAGCCACTCCATCGGTGCCGGAGACCAGGGAATCATGTTCGGCTATGCCACAAATGAGACGGAAAACTACATGCCGCTTCCTATCGTCATGGCACATAAGCTTGTCAGATATGCCACCGCCTTGAGAAAGGAAGGAAAACTTGATTTCGCCCGTCCTGACATGAAAAGCCAGGTTACCGTCGATTATACAGATGAAAAGAATCCGAAGATCAATGCCATCGTCATGTCCGTCCAGCATAATGAGGATATCGCCATCGAGAATCTCAGAAAACAGGTCATGGACAAGGTCATCATGCCTGTCGTGAAGTCGTTTGGCTTCCCTCTTGACGAGAATGCCCAGTTCTTCATCAATCCGACCGGCAAGTTCGTCATCGGAGGACCTTTGGGAGATACCGGTCTCACCGGAAGAAAAATCATTGTCGACACATATGGTGGATCTGCCCCACATGGCGGAGGAGCTTTCTCCGGAAAGGATCCGACCAAGGTTGACAGAAGTGCCGCATACGCTGCAAGATATGCTGCCAAGAACATCGTCGCTGCCGGTCTCTGTGACCGTTGCATGATTCAGCTTTCCTATGCCATTGGCGTCTCTGAACCGGTCTCCATCTCTCTTGAGACATATGGAAGCGAGAAGGTCAGCAAGGATAAGATTCTTTCTGCCCTTGTGGAAGGTGACATCTTTGATTTCACGCCATCCGGCATCATCAGTCATTTCCATCTGAGAAAGCCTAGCTTCAGCTATGAGGATTTGGCTTCCTACGGACATTTCGGCAGACCTGATCTTGATCTTCCGTTTGAAAAGCTCGACAAGGTCGAAGCTTTAAGGAAATATTGCCTTTGAAATGACAGAAAAGGAATTGGAAGAGCAAAGGAAAACACCGTTTCTTACTGCGCTGATAGACTATGTGAAGTCGTCTCCGGTTCCTTTTGATGTGCCTGGCCATAAGCTTGGTGGCTTCAAGACGGATCTTTATGAATATGTTTCTCCGGGTTCCTATCAATATGATGCCAATGCACCGATTGGGTTGGACAATCTATACAATGCCAAGGGTGTATTGAAGGAAGCTGAGGTTCTGGCCAGCAGATTATGTCATTCCGATGCCTGCTTCTTCTCCGTCAACGGCACCAGCGGTGGAATATTGACTATGCTGATTGCCTGTCTTTATTCCAAGGACAAGATCATTCTTCCCAGGAACGTCCATAAATCCATCGTCAATGGACTGATCATATCCGGTGCCATTCCAGTGTTCGTCAATCCTGACATCGACGATGAACTGGGAATCGCCTGCGGCATGAAACTTGAGGATGTCATAAAGGCCATGGAGGAGAACCCTACGGCGAAAGCCGTTCTGGTCATCAATCCAACCTATTTTGGTGTGGTATCCGATCTTAAGTCCATCGTAAGGGAAGCTCATAAGAGAAACATGATCGTCATCTGTGACGAGGCTCATGGATCAAATTTCTATTTTTCCGATGAAATGCCTGTTTCCGCCATGGATGCCGGAGCTGACATCACGGCCATGAGCATGCATAAGAATTCCGGTTCCCTTACCCAGACGTCCATGATCCTTCTGCAGGGAAACATGATTGACTATTATGATGTCAAAAGAGCTTTTTCCATGTTTTCCTCGACTTCCCCGAATCCAATCCTTCTTGCCTCATTGGATGCTGCAAGAAAGGAAATGGCCATAAGGGGAAAACAAGTCATTCATGAGGATATTCTTCTTGCTGGATATGCAAGGGAGAAACTCAATCAGATTCCTGGAATCCATGTATATGGAAAGGAATATATTTCACAAAGGAACAATTCCGGAACTTTTGACCTTGATGAGACAAAACTTGTCATCGACACAAGGGGACTTGGCCTTTATGGATATGAAGTCTATCGGGAAATCAGAAGGCAAAGCAATGTCCAACTTGAACTTGGCGAAGTCTCGGTCGTCCTGGCAATCATATCCGTCGGAACGACAAAAGAGCAGGTGGACAGGCTTATCGCTGCGTTTGAAAAGCTTTCTGACAGATTCCATGAATCCGGAAGAAGCAAGCAGATTCCGAAATTCCGTTATTCGTATCCCGATAATCTCGTTTCCCCACGAGTTGCCTATGATGCCCCACATGTCGTGGTTTCGCTTTCTTCTTCCATCGGCGAAATATCCGCTGAGACGGTCATGGCCTATCCACCCGGCATTCCGCTTGTCATACCTGGGGAAATCATTTCCGAGGATGCCATAAGGCTCATCGGATTCTATCAGGGTGAAGGCGGAGAAGTTCTCAAGGACACTCCTCAGGGACAGATAAAGATCATCGACAGAAAGAACTGGTATCTGAACGAGGATTTGCCATACCGCAAAGAAATGTAATCGCTTTCAAAGAAGAAAACAATAGCTCTTAAAGCAATATTGCCCTTTCTTTGGAAAGGGCTTTATCTTTTGATTCCAAAGGTTTATAATTTAAGTACGAACAGGAAGGAGTCAAAAACCATTATGAAATTCCAATTTGTATGCAAAGATGTGTCTCTTACGCCAGCCATGAAGGAGTCCTGTGAGGAAAAACTTTCCAAATTCGAACGTTATTTCCGCGATGGCGAAGTAAATTGCGTCGTGACGATTCTGATCCGTCCGAATAAAGTCAAATCCGTCGAGATTGCCCTTGATGGCCTTGGAGGTGTTTATCTCAGGGCAAAGGCAAAGGACGAAGATTTCTACAATGCAGTCGATCTTGTCGTCGAAAAGCTTGAAGGCCAGATGAGAAAGATGAAGACTCAGATTGCCAAGACGACAAAGCAGATTTCCCTCAGCGAAAACTTCTACCTTGATCAGATTGAAGCAGAGGAAGAGGATGAAGATGCACTTGACATCGTAAAGAAAAAATCCCTCTCTCTCTCTCCGATGGATGTCGAAGAGGCCTTGGCCAGAATGGATGCCCTCGGACATTCCTTCTTCATCTATCTTGATTCCTCGACCGGTCTTGTCAACGTCATCTATGAAAGAGAAGATCATGGCTATGGCGTCATCGAGATTGAGAAATAGGTTTGCTGAGTTTCTTCAACCAAGATTCAAATAGATTCAGGGACTGCCGGTTATTCCGGCAGTTCTTTTTTTATTTCTTCTTTCGCGTTATAATTGCAGTATGATCAAATTGATAGCCACTGACTTGGATGGAACCTTGTTCTATCCAAAAAAGAAATTTACCGGAATTCCCCAGAGTAACAGAAAATTTCTCAGAAAATATCTTTCCGATGGAGGAAAACTTCTTCTGATCAGTGGACGAAATCCGAAGATTCTTCCCAAGATTGAAAGACAGCTCCATCATTCCATCGCAATGATCGGATGCAATGGTGGATATTATATCGATGAGGACAAGAAGCTACACAATCCTCTTCCGATGGACCGTGACAAGCTCACTGAGCTTTTTGCCTATACGCACAAAGTCTTCGGCCCATGGCTTTGGATGGTCTTTGACCAGACAAATGTCCTTTATAACAACACTTCCATGGTTCCGGACTGGGTAAGTCTGGTCTTCAAGGTCGGAAACAGGTTCAGGGGATTCTTCGCTGAATCCCTTGTCGGCAATGACAGCGATTTCGTCAGAAAGATTTCCACGACCGACTGCTTCAAGCTCATGGTCTGCTTCGGCGTAAGGAAGGATGGCAGAATCAAAAGCGAACAGGCAGCAACTGCCCTGAGAAAAAGATTCGATGATTATTTTGATTTTGCCGTCTCCGAGTCTGTCATCGAAATCACGGCAAAGGGTGTAAACAAGGGAAACAGTCTCATTAAATACTGCTCTGACAACAACATCGGAATAGATGAGGTCGTGGTATGTGGCGACAGTGGAAATGACTTATATATGTTCGAACGTTTTCCACATACGTTTGCCATGGATCATTCTCCGGAACATTTCAAGTCCCAGGCCAACCATATCATCGAAAAGGTTTCCGACGTTGCCCCTTATCTTCAGAATCAGTCCCTTCTTGCCGATGACAGGATAAGGGAAATCAACTACGAAAAAGCTTTGGACATATAGTCGCTTTTTAGTATAATATGCGTTAGCGTGTGCAAATAATTCAATTATGAGGTTTTAATTTATGAATAACGAAGAAAAGAATGTAATGACCATTGTCACCATCGCAAGAATCGTCGAATCCAGTCTTTGGTATTGCCTTCCTCCAAGAAACGGTTCTTTCTCCCTTGATGAAAGAAGTGCAAGATTCAAGGCTTTGACGGCTTTGACTTCCGAAGGCAGTCCGTTCAGCATGAACTGCGACAACAATGGCGAAACCGGCAAGACTCTCAAGGAAGACATGCAGTACTTCATCGAGGACGTCTATGGTCAGAACGGACGTATCGTGTCCGTCGGTCTTGATAATGTCGTCAGAGTCGAAGCTTCCCTGGTTCTCGAACTTTTCGATCAGATCGTCAAGCTTAGAGGCTATCTTGAATCCTTCCTTCACGCCGCAATGGCTGAACTCAGAAAAAGAGATGCCCTGAGCAAGCAGTTTGAGGATCTCATCCTTCTTGACATCAAATATTTCCATTCCTTTGCCGGAAAGATCAGCTGCATCCTTCTTTCCAACAAGTTCATGGAAATCAACCAGATGGCCAAGACACTCAACGAGAATTATTCCAAGACACATAATGGCATGAATCCACAGAACGATCCGGAATTCAATGTCGAGAATGATCCGAGCTTCCGTATGCTTGAAAACGAATTCCATCAGATCAACAGCAATATGAATGCCGTTCTGAATTCCTATGGGACGGAGAATGCACCGGATGAGGAATTCCGTTTTGCCAGACAGAACGTTTATTCCGATTGCGACATCTTTTCCGGAAAGAAGCAGACAACGGACATCAATGCCTACTTCAACATGTTCACATCCTATTTCGACAAAATCCTTGACAAGACACAGAATACCCTCAACCAGATGTTCATCGACATCGGCAAGGAAATGCAGTCCGGAGCTGAAGCCCAGCCCGTGAAGGAATAAGGAGGCTATCTATGGAACAGACAACAACCACAGAAAACAAGAAAAGAAAGCTTTACACATCCGAAATCGTACTTTACAGCATTTTCGGTGCAATCTGGCTTTTCGGATTTGTCTTCGCCATCTTCGGTGTCATCGCCTATAACTATGGAAAGCTCTCCCTCAACCCGTTCTATACGATGCAGAAGAATTTTGCCACGTTCTTCGGAATGACCGGTGCCATGGATTTCCGTCTTTGGGGATCCTTGGTCATGATCATTGCCATGATTGCCTTCCTTATCGCCATCTTTGCCTATTCTTCCAGAGCCACATCTGAGGAAGCTGCAAAGAGAAGAAAAGAGGAAAGAATGAAGATTCTCATGGATCTTGATATCCAGACAAAGAAGGCCACGGAAGAGGTCAACGCCCAGTCTTCTGAGGAAAAAGCTGAATAAAGACAAAGGTCAACCGCCAAGCACCATTGCCTGGCAGTTGACCTTTTTCCTTGCCTATGAAAATTCGAAATAAAAAAGGACCGCCTGAGGCGATCCTGTTTTTTGCTTACTTTTGGAAACAGCGAGAATTAAGCAGCTTTGGCAGCCTTGGCAGCTTTTCTTGCAGCCTTAGCTCTTTCTTCCTTGGCTAACTTCTTTTCTCTTCTGACTCTCCATTCGTCAGCGAAGCCTCTGGCTTCATACTTTTTCTTTCCCATAGTATATACCTCGAAAATTGCAATGCTTGTCTATTATACCGATTTTTGAATTGATTTCAAGAGAAAAAACAGTTGGGATGGCAAAAGCGTTTTTCTTTACTGTCTCCAGGAATAATATTCCTCATCCCTTTTCATGTCCACAGCGTCCTCTTCCTTTTCCTCATCGATATAAAAATTCTGCTGATCATAAAGGGAGAGAAAGTCATATTCGTTGATCTTGAGAGTCTTGTTTTCTCCGTTTATCATGATCAGGGAATCGCGATATAGGAACAATTCCTTCTTTCTGTTGCTGATGATATATAGGGTGTAGCCGGCCTTGAGATATCTTAAGGCATCAACGGCTTTTAGTTTTTGGTTTTCCATGGCTATCTAATTATAATGATTTGCATGGAGAATAAAAACATGAATGACAAGGAATATATACCTTATATAAGAAAAATGGTCGGACATCAGAAAATCATTTCCATCGGCTTGGCTCTCATCCTTATCGACAAGGATGGGAAAGTACTGCTGGAAAAAAGAACGGACAATGGGAAATACTGTCTTCCAGGTGGCAGCATCAATTTCGATGAGACTGTCATCGAAGGACTGAAAAGAGAGGTAAAAGAAGAAACAAATCTGGAAGTGATCGATCCGAAACTTCTCATGATTCTTTCCGGAACCAAGGAAGAGTTTGTCTATCCCAATGGTGATGTGACGGATTATGTCGACCTTATCTTCTATGAGAAAACGGACAAGGATGTCTCAAGCCGTCTGAAATGTGATTCTGAATCTTCTGAACTCTTTTTCTGCTCTTTGGATACACTGCCTGATGAATCGATGATGCTTCGTGGTACCATGAGGCCGTTGATGAAAATCAAAAATGGAAGTTTTGACTTGGAAATCGACTGATTTGTTACAAATGTACAACAACTGAAACACAAAGCTGGATTTTCGTAAACTTCTGAAAAAAAGAGTTGCAAGGCGGAAGAGGAAGTA
>CAVJFW010000008.1:0-47696 GCA_963648975.1 bacterium
TTATAAGGATGAACATGAATTAAATCAACGAAGAACCAAAAACGATGCGCAGGGAGGTCAATCCATCCTGACTATCTTTTTTCCTGATATCTTTTGATTTCCTTCTTGATGAGATTGCTGCGTTCAAGCAATGTCCTCACCATTCTTTCCGTCTGCTCATGTGAGATAGGTTCGACATCATCCTGTTCAGCGAGATTCAAAGTCTTTTCCAGTTCACCGATCGGAAGAAACCAACTGTTCTGTTCCTTTTTTTCGATTTCCTTTGGAACGATAAGGTTGGAATCGTGGACAACGACGGATACAAGCATCTTGTCGGAATGATGAATACCTAAGAAATTTTCAAGTTTTCTGACATTTCCCTCATTGTCTGCGATCGGATTGTCGACCTTGAGCTTCTTCCCGTCATAGTCCTTGACGAACAGAGTACCATCCTGGATATTTCCATAGATTCCTCCCTGATAAGAGAAATCCGTTATGACATAGACATATTTGTCAGCAAAGAGGATGTGATTGAATATCGTCGGTTTTCTTTTTTCTTCACCAAGATAGAGATTCACGTCATTCAAAAGCAGATGATCCTGCTCATCAGCATAATACTTCAGGACATTGTAGACTCTTTTTGCGAATTTCTTCCTGTCCCTATGTGATTTTGCAAAGTCATTGAAGAGAACAAACAGCGATACGATCAACAAGGCGACGACAGCACCTAAAAGCAGCCAACCAAGCATTTCTATTCCTTAATGCATTCCAAGGCGACTTCCATCATCTGGGTAAAGGAATTCTGTCTTTCCTCAGCGGTGGTCTCCTGATGCGTGACGAGGCTGTCAGAAATCGTGAGGATGGACAAAGCTTCCTTTCCAAATTCTGCGGCGATGGAATATAAGCCATAGGATTCCATCTCCAGGGCAAGGATGCCCATCTTGGCCCATGGTTTCCAGTCTTCGTTGTAGAAATTGTCAGATGAGAACACCTGACCGACCTGATAGTCATATCCAAACTTCTCGGCAGCATCGCAGGCAGCTCTCAGGGCAGGATAGGAAGCAACGGCAGAAAGCGTGCCGTTGAGATTATACTGACTGGCCCAGTTGGAGTTCGTGCTGGCTCCCGAGGCGATGACGATGTCAAAAAGCTTCAGGGAAGCCTGACTGGCACCGGCAGTGCCGACACGGATGATTCTGTCGACATGATAATATGAATAAAGTTCATAGGCATAGATGCCGATGGATGGAATACCCATGCCAGATCCCATGACGGAGACCTTCTTTCCCTTATAGTAGCCCGTATAGGCGAGCATGTTTCTTATGCCGTTGACCTGTCTGACGTCAGAAAGGAAGTGTTCGGCGATGAACTTTGCCCTCAGAGGATCGCCTGGCATGAGAACCGTCTTTGCGAAATCATTTTCTTTTGCTTCGTTATGTGGTGTAGACATAGATATACCTCCAATCAAATCAATCAATTTTAACACGAATCAGGCCTGACATTTAACGCTTTGATGGTTTTCTTTTCCATATTCCGACACCATTTTCCCCTTCGTTTGCCTCAATCGAAAAAAACACAAAAAATTTTTTATGGAAAATCCATCTATAAAGAAATAAAAAGAAAGCAAAAGCAATCATTTTCACCCTCTTTTTTCCCTTAAGGGATACACCTAAAAATGCTATACTTATCCCGGTATGAAAAACAAAGAAATTTTTAGATTGAACCTTGCCGTCAGCAAATACTATTCCTATGTGGAATACTACACCGACAGCATCATCAAAAACAGCGCCGAAGACATTTTCTTCACGCCTTTTTCGTTGATCAGGAAAATCGAAATCGACAATGACACGGACCAAGAATATGAGGAGCTTGTTCTTCGATTCAGATTCTCCCTTGACATCTGTGAGATAGAGGATGTCCATGTATTTTCCATTGGGAAAAGAGAAAAGAAACAGATTCATCAGCTGATAAGTCAGCATGTCGACGAACATGTTCTCTATACGCTGAAGAATGAGGAATCCTGTTCCCTGGTCGTGTCCGTGATTGATCCAAAGACAGGAAATGAAATCATCTCCGTCAACAGGACAGTCCATCTTCTTCCGTTCTCCAACCGTTCCATCGACGTCAACGATGATTTCGGACTCCTCAGTGAATTCTGCATTCCGGAAGAAAAGAAGGAAGATGAGGAAAATGCACCTGTCGCCTACCTTGACGAAGACAAGAACGATGTCATCAAGAAGGTATCCGATCTTTATTATGACCTGAAGGAGAATTCAGCAATCGCCTTGGTCAACCCGCTCAGCCAGAAAGCCTTCTTCGAGGAAGTCAGTCTTCCAGAGGATGTCGTCAAGGCAAAAAAAGGAAACGAACTTGAACTGGCAATATACTTCTCCTCAAAGCTTGTCTCGATAGGCTATCATCCGCTTCTTGTCATCTGTGGCGGTCAGATATATTGTGGCTGTTTCCTTACGGAATATGATACCTTCTCCTCCTTCGTGGAAAGAAAACCGACCATGGTCTATTCCGATGCTGTCGGCGAAGACAAGAAACTCATCCTTTTCTCCTGTTCATGCTTTGACAGGTCTCAGGATATATCCTTTTCCATGGCCATGGAATTGGCAAATGAAAAAATCAGGGCATATCGTGGTGAATTCCATGCGATAGATATTCATAGATGTCAATCTTCCTATTACCTTCCTTTGTCCATAGGTGGAGTCATTCCATCCGTCCAGCTCAAGGAAGAGGAAATCACATATTTCCATGACTTTGAATCAGAACCGATGAAGGAAAGAGATGCCATCGACCGTTTCTCCACCTGGGAAAGAAAGCTGTTGGATCTCTCCATCAGCAACAAGCTCGTCAATTTCAGCGAAAGCTCCGTCAGCAGGATATTGCCTGCAGATGGGGATAGCCTATACACTTTCCTGAAGAGAGAAAAGGGAAAGCTCAAGGCAAAATCCACCTCATCCTATCTCCTCGACAGGGACGGAAAGAAAATCAAGCTGGAAGAAGATGAAATCATAAAGAAGGCAGATGAAGCCTTCCTATCGGATTATCTCACCTTCAAGGCAACACCTTCCTTCCTCAAGGAACTGATCCGAAAAGACAGCTCCTCCAGGGAAGAGACCGGATCTCCGACCTTATATATCGCCATCGGCGAACTTGTCGGAATCGATGTCATCAATCTGAAGACCTCTGACATAGAAAGGGAAATCCATGCTCCGTTCCTTCTCATTCCGGCAACGCTGAAGAAAGACAGGAACACGGATGAATATTCCCTAACCTATGACCTCGAGAACATGATGGTCAACAAGACATTCTTCGAATACTACAAGCTGAAGAAGGATGTCGACTATTCCTACCTCTACCAGATCGATTCCTCATACCGCTTTGAGGATATTCTTGGTGCCTTCCATGAAAACAAGGAAAGCGATGTCACCCTGATTGAGAATTCCGTCTTCTTGTCCAACTTCTCATTCTCTCACATGGTCATGTGGCAGGATGTCGTCTCCAGAAAAAATTCCTTAAGCCAGAACACCATCATCAAGTCGCTTCTGGAAAACAAATCCTTCGTCGAAAACACTCCTCTCAACGCAAAACATGCGGATGAGCTCGACCAGGTGGAAGACTTGGCTGCGCCATTGCCATATGATTCCACGCAGTTAAAGGCCATCAGGGAATGTGCACTTGGGAATTCCTTCATTCTCGACGGCCCTCCGGGTACCGGAAAATCACAGACGATCGTCAACATGATCATCAACGCCTTCTATCACGGAAAGAGCGTCCTTTTCGTTGCCGAGAAGCAGGCAGCCCTCGAAGTTGTCCGTCAGCGTCTTGCCAACTTGGGATTGGATGATTTTGCCTTGCAGCTTTATTCTCCGAACACCAACAAGGCTGCCATGTTTGCTCAGCTCGGAAAAGTCATGTCGCTCGGCAAGCAGTCCAGCGACGAGGACTTCATCCAGAAATGTCAGGAAATCGAGAATCAGAAGAAAACACTCAACGAGGAACTCAAGAAACTTCATTCCAGAAAGAAGTATTTCTATTCCCTTTACGAAGCCATCACCAAGAAGCTTGCCAACGACGAGGTGACCGTAAAACTTCACTTCTCGCCAGAATTCATATCCTCCTACAACGGAGAACTGCATGATGAAATCCACCTCGCCATCGACCAACTGGAAAGGACCTACGAAAAGATTTCAACACTGAAGGAGGAAAAATTCCTTCCGTACCTCAAGATCACCCATCTCACCTATCAGGAACAGTTAGGTCTCATACCGACATTCACAAAGCTCTTGGATGAACTCGACGGCTATCACAAGGCATATCTTTCCTTTGCCAAAAGCATCAAGGAAAACGAGAAGCCTACCAAAAACGACCTCAGCAGCACACTTTACTTCTATGATTATGCATTCAAGAAGAAAATCATCCTGAAAAACGCCCTCAAGAGCGATTACTTCAAGGATCAGAAGGCGGTCAATGACGCCATCGATGCTCTTCAGGAACTCAAGAAGCTCTTCCGTGAAAACAAGACGAAATATCGTTTCGAATACATCAAGAACACAGATGGAGCAAAGGCCCTTGAAGAACTGAAGAAGGGAACCAACATCTTCAACAGATCAGGTGCCAGGAAGAAAGCCATCCTGGAACTCAAGGAGATGCTCTTTGATGACAAGATCAAGGAACCGGAAATCATTGCCGCAGGCAACCTCAGCATTCAGGTCAACGGACTTTTGAAGACGATCAATGCCGCAAAGTACATACTGAACGAATTCTTCGGCGTCAATGTCCTCTACGATCTGGAAAGCGAAGACAATTATAAGGAAATCTACCAGAACACAGCCAAACTCTATACCGGTCTTGCCAATGGAAAGGTGCCTGACTATGCAGACAAGTTTGCCAGAGTCGAAGCCATCGATGACATAGCCAGAATCAAGGTGAATGCCTCCTTTGATGAATTTGCGAAGACTGCCGACGCCTTCAGCCGTTCCGTCATCGCAGTGAAGAAACAATACGAAATCAATGATGACAACCTTGGCATCAGGGATTTCTTCGAAGAATGCGAGGAATTCTATTCCTTCATGATCGATGAGCAGAAGCAGAAGACAGTCTATGACTTCAGCAGGATCAACGCAGCCATCGAAAAGCTGTATCAGTGCAAGGCAGACAGTTTTGCCAAGGCACTTGAGGAAAAGACGATTCCGGTCGAGGAAATCTCGAAGACCTATGAAAGGGCACTTTCCACCAGTTTCGTCACGGCATATTTCGCCAATGATGATTTCAACAACGACTTCGACGAAAACAAATACAACAAGGAAATCACCAAATACCAGGAACTCATCCAGAAATACAACTCCCTATGCGTCGGCGAGACCATCGAGAAGATCACCGAGCGTTTCCAGAACCCGAATCTGGAGAGAAGCTCCGCAAGTCCACTCGGTGCATTGAGAAAACTTGTGATGACTTCCGGCAGAGGCATCAGCATCAGAAACACGCTGAGCAAATACGAAGACCTCATCAGGATGTATTTCCCCTGCTTCCTCATGTCACCACTTTCCGCAGCCCAGTATCTCGACGTGAACTCCAGAAAGTTCGATGTCGTCATCTTTGATGAAGCCTCCCAGATTCCGACCAGTGAGGCCATAGGCCCCATCGCAAGAGGAAATGCGCTCATCGTCGCCGGTGACCCTCAGCAGATGCCACCGACCAATTACTTCAACCTGAATCTATCCAACACGGAAGAGGATCTCAATGGTGACAAGGCCATGGTCGATGATGCGGAATCCTTGCTAGACGACTGCCTTGCATTGAAGCTTCCGAGAATCAGACTTGCCTTCCACTATCGTTCCAGGCACGAATCCCTGATTCAGTTCAGCAATACGAATTTCTATGGCGGAGACCTTTTCACCTTCCCTAGCAGAGACAGCAAGACAAGTCATATCTCATTCCTGCATATTGATGAACTGACCAAGAAAAAATCATCAGATATCTCCGATCAGGAAATAAAGGCAATCCTTGACCTTCTTGAAAAGATTCTGGATGATGAGAAAAACAAGTCAAAGACCATCGGCATCATCGTCTTCAATACGAAGCAACAGGCCAAACTGTATGATGAAGTCGACAATTTCCTCCAAAAGCATCCAAAATACATCACTCAGACCCATTGGAATGAAGAAGCTTCCAATGAAAAGCTTTTCGTCAAGAATCTGGAAAATGTACAGGGTGACGAAAGAGACATAATCATCATGTCCGTTGGTTTTGCCAAGGCAGAATCCACAGGCAAAGCCATCATCAGCGGTCCTCTGACACTCGACAAGGGCGAAAGAAGACTCAACGTTGCAGCCAGCCGAAGCAAGGAACAGATGATTGTCGTTTCAACCATCTATGCTTCTGACATCGATGCCGACAACAGAAAGAGCAATGGTGCCAGGGCACTGAAGAACTTCCTCAGCTTCGCCCAAAAGGCCAGCATGCCTGTCAGTGATGAAATCATTGATTCACCGAACAAGGATCTTGCCTACTTCATCAGGAAGGAACTGCAGAACAAGGGATATGAATGCGATGTCTCCATCGGCCATAGCGAATTCAAGATTGACCTTGCCGTCAGGAAAAAGAATTCCGACGAATATCTTCTCGGCATTCTTCTTGACGAAAAACCGATCAACGAAAACATCTCCTGCCGTGACCGTTTCTATGTCGAGCCGACCATTCTCAACTCCCTGCACTGGAAGATACTGAGGGTATATACCTACTCCTTCCTTCGCTTCAAGGATGACACCATCAATTCCATCATCGAGACGATTGAATCAACGAGCGTGGAAGAAAAAGATGACATGGACAAGTTCGTCCCACCGGTCATGACAGACCACAAGCTGAAGAAGGAAGAAATCAACTATCGCATCATTCCATATTCCTACTATCAGATGGGAGTGACGGATCACATCAATTACGATGAAATGGATACCAACTACTACGATCCCGAAAGCGTGGAACTTGTAAAGAGAATCGTCAAGGCAGAATCTCCGATTTCACTCGAATCCCTGAAGTCCTACTTCAAGAAAGCCTACGAAATCAAGCAGCTTTCCAGCAAGGCCAGCACCATCATCAACAACCAGGTCAACAACGCAAGGGTCGTGAAGACGGAAGATTATCGTCACAAGATATTCCTCTGGGATCCATCCAAGCCGATAAAGATGGAAGCCTACAGGGAATCCGATAGGGATATTCTGGAGATTCCAAAGGAAGAAATCATCTTCCTGATGAACGAAATCATCCATGTCTACCAGACGATAGACAAGGAAGACCTCATCAAGGAAACAGCCGCCATGATGAAGATCGATACCATTTCCTCAAGAATCAGAGGCAAGCTGGAATACACTCTCGACTACGCCATCAAGCATCAGCTTCTCGGAAACGGATATCAGGAAAACTATTAGAAAAAGACTGCCATTTTCAGCACCTTGTCCGCTGATCCTGGCAGTCTTTTTTTCTTCACATTTCTTTTGAACAAGTATCTGTTCATTCCTCGAAATCGTATATCACCTTGGAATTCTCGACATTGAAATGTTCGTCCCACAGAGACGGGTATTGATCCCTGATGTGGATTTCGGCATTTTCATCCAACCATAAAATCGACCTTCCGACATGCTTTGTCTTGCCAGAAATGGAAAACATGGAAAGATTCGTGCATAATGCAAATGCCTCATCTCCGAGTTCCTCAAGTCCGTCAGGGAGCGTGACATATTCGATTGCCGTATCTCCGTTGAACGCCTTTTTCCCGATAATCCTGAGACTAGAAGGAAATTCCACCTTCTCCAGACGGAAACAGTTCCTGAAGGCATTGTCTTCGATTTCCTCCACACCCTCGCCAAGATAGAGCGAAATGATGTTCTTGTCATTTATGAAGATGTCTGACGGAATCTTCCTCAGCACATATTTCTTTCCGGCATGATTCACAGTTCCCAGTTCGAGGGAACCTATCCTTTCACGGTCGGTCACCTTGAGAATGGAGACTGTCTCCCCATCATCGATATGATATAGGATTCCGTTTTCCTCAAATTCCGTCTCTTCTGTTTCTTTCTCTTCAACTTCTTCTTCAATAGGTTCAGATGAAGTTTCCTGTGTTTCTGTTTTGATCTGTTCGTCCGTCATCACTTCATCAGAATCATCTTCCACAAACAAGTCCTTGGCAAAAACATACTGTGATTCGGATTCTCTTTCCGTTCCATCATCCGTATAGACGAACTTGGAACAGACACGGAAATAGACTTTTTCCCTGTCATAATCCGGAAGAAACAGGGAATCGAGGATTTTTGCCTCTACCTTGAGGAATCTTCTCTTCTTCATCCTGGAAGCCTTTATGGAATCATCATCCGTGACGACATCCTTCCTGATTCTGTCGTAGGCCTTCTTATATTCATGATAAATGGCTAGGTTATCCTGTTGTCTGTAATAGATTTCCTCCAGTTCAGACATGTGCTTCTCGAATTCCTTTCTTGGATTGTATTCCGAGAGCTGCTGTTCTGTCTTGCAGACGACAACATCATCAATATGATGTGGATAGGAAATATCCACTTCAGAGGTTTTGTCATTCAGTTCCTGTATCTTCTTTATGACCTTGGAATATCTGGTGACACGTTTTCTGGCATGATTCTTCCTGATTGGAAAGAACAGCACGCAAAAGAGAACAAGAAACAACGAAACACCCAAACCAACATAGATATATATTTCCATTTCCTGCCTCCCCATAAACAGCTATATTCTACCAAATCAAAAATCAAACCGTATGAAAATGGTGGGATTTACCCACCATCATTCACTTCCGGAGAAAAGAAAATAATTTCTTCTTCTGATATTCCTCTTCGTTCGAAGAAAGGACCTTATAGCCTTCATTGGATATGGCAGTGATTGCCATATGATAATCGATTCCATCATCTACAACAAAGATGGCAATACCTTTTCTATGGTCAGCCTTCACCTTTGTTGCACCAGGAATTGATTTTCTTATCTGGTCACATACATGTGATTCACACATCCCACAATGCATACCTTCCAAATTCAAAGTAATTTGTTTCATGTTGTTTACCTTAAGCACAAAGAGGCGCAACACGCGCCTCTTTGATATCATTTGATTTAAGCAGCCAAAGCTTCCTCGGCCTTCTTCTTCCTGACATCATAGACATGAAGTCCATATACGCCAAGAGCAAGGAGGGCAACGATGAGAATCGGAAGGATGATCTGAAGTGCAAGACCCCAGTTTCCGACGATGGCATCGGTGAAGACATAGAAGACTGCAGCAACGGCATAGGCACCCAAGACCCAGAAGGCCAATGTTCCAAGATAAGCCTTCCTGGATGGCATTTCGCCTTTTGCGGTACCGACAGAGGCAAAACAAGGAATCGTGAGAAGGTTGAATACGGTGAAGCCCAAGACACCACCCTGTGTGATTCCGGAAGTTGCAAACATATCAGCAACATCTCCACTGCTTCCAACGATGGAAGAAAGTGTTTCGAGAGTACCGGTGACATTTTCCTTGGCGACGATACCTTGGATGGATGCGACGGAATAGACCCAACCCGTGCTGCCAAGCTGAGAACCAAAGCCGATTGGAGTGAACAGAGGCTGGATGAGCTTTCCGATTCCGGAGAGCATGGAGCTGGCTTCCATGGCTTCATAGGAAGCATAGCCAAGAGCCTGAATATCAGCAAGATCTGCTTCTTCATAAGCTGGGATGAACTGCCAACCCCAGGTAAGATTCTCCATCAATGTGATGACGATGGTAGAGATGAAGATGATGGTGAAGGCTTTCTTGAGGAAGTGTTTTCCCTTATCCCAGACATGAAGACCGACTGCCTTCATCTGTGGCATATGATAGGCAGGAAGCTCCATGATGAATGGAGGAACCTGTTCTCTTTGCGTGGTTTTGTTCATGAGGATGACCATGACGATAGCCATGATCATACCCATCATATACATACCGAATGTGAATAAGTCAGCCTGCCAACCGAAGAATCCGGCAACAGCAGCGGAGACGGCGGTAAGGATTTCAGCCTTTGCGCCACATGTGAAATATGGAATGACTCTGATTGTCTTGACTCTTTCCTTGTCGGAATTGAGGGTTCTGGTATTGATCATTGCCGGAATACCGCATCCGAGACCCATGATCATCGGAAGGAAGGCACGTCCGGAAACACCGAATCTTCTGAAGATACGATCAAGGACGAAGGCAACACGTGCCATATAACCGGAATCTTCAAGGATGGAGAAGAAGAAGAACAGTATGAGAATCTGAGGAACGAAGCCTAAGACGGCTGCGACACCATTCAAGACACCATCATAGATGAACATGATGAGGGCATCTGGTGCATTCATGGCAAGAAGTGCCTGCTTGATGGCCAGACAGATGCATCCGATGATACCTGTCTCATTGTCTCCGGCAAGACGGTGGAAGAATTCACCGATGGAGGCAATACCGCCACCATCATAGAACAATCCGGCAAATGGATTAACGACTTCACCATCGAGCATCGTCCAGGAAATGAATCCCGGATAGTCCTCAAGAACGACACCCATCTTGTTAAGATAGAGCAAATCACCGGCGAAGGTGATATGGAAGATGAGGAACATGACGATGACAAGAAGCGGAATGGCCGCCCATTTGTTGGTCAATACCTTATCAATCTTGTCTGACTTGGAAAGCTTCTTTGATTCCTGAACCGGAGCACCGGTACGATAAACGGAAAGTTCGGAAGTGATGTATTTGTATCTCTTGTCAGCGGAATTGGCCTCAAATTCGTCAACATCGACATTCATTTCCTTGACACCATTGAAGGCTTCTGCATTCTTTTCTTCTTCGATTTGGTCACCTTCCAATGCCTTGATGGCGTGGAAAAGTGGGTCTTCGACTTTCTTTGTCTTGTAGATCTCAACAGCCTTGGAAACGTTCTCAGCATAAGAACCGTAATCCCAGAAGGACTTTCCCTCTCTCTTGTTCTTGGTGGCTTCATTTGCAGCCATCATGAGCTTATCGAGATTCTGTTCCCTGAGAGCGGAGATTTCAATGACCGGGACACCCAACTTCTTGGAGATTGCCTCGGCATCGATGGCCATTCCGCTTTCCTTCACGGCATCCATCATATTGAGGGCAATGACGACAGGAACATCCATTTCAAGGATCTGTGTCGTCATATAAAGGTTACGTTCCAGGTTGGTGGCATCAAGGACGTTGATGACGCAATCCGGATGACTTTCCAGAATGTAGTTTCTGGAGATGATTTCTTCCGGTGTATATGGTGAAAGGGAGTAAATACCTGGGAGGTCGACGACCTCTGCCTCAAATCCTTTTCCATCCTTATATATACCGGAACGTTTTTCAACGGTGACACCCGGCCAGTTGCCGACATGGGCAGTGGAGCCGGTCAGCGAGTTGAATAATGTGGTCTTACCGCAGTTTGGGTTGCCGGCAAGAGCAAAACTGATTTTTTTCTCAGCCATTTCTATTTGCCTCCTTTATCCGTGGATGGCACATCCGTGACTTTGATGATGACATACATAGCCTCATCCTTTCTCAGGGATAGCTCATATCCTCTAAGTGTGATCTCAAGAGGATCACCAAGTGGTGCCTTCTTTCTCAAAAAGACTTCTGCAGCCGGAGTCAATCCCATATCGAAGAGACGACGACGGACTTTTCCTTCTCCGGACACCTTCTCAATGATACCTGAAGTGCCAATGAGAACCTTGTCGAGGGAGACGACGTCGCCGACCTTGATCTGGTCGACTTCCTTAAGATTTTCGTTTTCCATATTGATACCTCGTTATTCAACCTGTATGGACATGGCGATATTGTCATCCAACGCCAAGCGCATGTCGTTGACAAGGACGATAAGTCCCTTGTTGGTCTGTTCCAGTACCGTGATGATTCGATCCGGAACAATCCCAAGACTCTCCAGATGTTTCCTGACTTTATCATTTCCGGAAACTTTTCTGATGATAAGTTCTTTTCCGACGGGTGCAATGGCAATTGGCATAAGACGCCTCCATACAAAATTGGTTAGTTATAACTATTTAGATAGTATAAGCAAACTTTCGTTAGTGTCAACTAATATTTTAAAAAACGTGCTTTTTTCAATTCTGAGGAAACAATGGACATAAAAAACAAAAAATTCTATAATTCAAAAGGATAAAAGGCAGAAATGAAAACACTCGAAGACAGAATACAGTACACCTTGAACAAGGTCAGGCCCTATATGCAAAGCGAGGGCGGAGATATCGAAATCGACCACTATGACAAGGATGACGGCACACTCTATGTCCGTCTTATCGGCGCATGTGATGGTTGCTCTATGGCACCTAGCGACATCAAGGATTCCGTGGAAGTCATACTTATGAATGAAATCCCCCAGATCACCGGTGTCAGACTTGTCGGAAAGCACGCTGACGATAACTTCAGATCGCTTATGAGTCAAATGAGACATCCGGAAAAATAAACCTAAAAACCCGGATTGGTTCATGATCCGGGTCTTTATATATTGGAGGTCGTCTATGATTCACAACCTGGTTCAAGGGCAGGAATCATATGTTAGTTTGTGCTAACTAACGCAAATAGTCTATAATATGAAAAAGCACTTGTCAACAAAAAGTTAATTATGGTTAACTATTATTGCAGCCAGAAGGAGGCGCATTATGGAAGACACAAATACAAATGAATCCGCCGAAGATTATCTTGAGAGAATTTTGATGCTTCAGGAAGAAGGAAACAGCAATGTCCATGCCATCGACATCGCAAATTCCATGCACTACTCCAAGGCTTCCGTCTCCATCGCATTGAAAAAGCTCGAAAATGTCGGATATGTCACCGTCGGTCCAAGACAGGTTCTCAATCTCACCGAATCCGGTCTTGCCATCGCCAGGGAAATCTACGAAAGACATCAGGTCCTGCATCAGCTGTTCGTCCTTTTGGGCGTCGATGACAAGACGGCCTGTGATGATGCATGCAAGGTAGAACACGATCTTTCCGCATCAACCTTCCTCGCCTTGAAGAAGCTCTACGAAGAAAAGTCGAAATGACAAAATGGCTGTCGCCTTCCATTACGGAGAAGTGACAGCCATTTTTATTTGCAATCAGTCAATCACTGGTCCATCGGACTCAAGATTGAACTGAGAGTTGTATAAGGAAGCATAGAATCCGTTCATCGCCATGAGGGAATCATGATTTCCCTGTTCGATGATGTTTCCATCCTTCATGACCAGAATCAGGTCAGAGTTTCTGATTGTCGAGAGACGATGTGCGATGACAAAGCTCGTTTTTCCCTTTGAAAGTCTGTCCATGGCTTCCTGAATCTTTTCTTCAGTTCTGGTATCCACGTTGCTGGTAGCCTCATCGAGAATCAACATCGGAGCATTCTTCAGCATGGCTCTGGCAATCGTGATGAGCTGTTTCTGACCACCGGATATGGAATTTCCATCCTTGATCTCATAGTCAAGCCCACCAGGAAGTGCCCTGACAAAGTGGGTAAGATGGGCATCATGGATGACATTCCTGTAGTCTTCCTCAGTGATGCCTTCCGTATTATAGGCAAGATTCTCTCTCAACGTTCCGTCAAACACCCAGGTATCCTGTAAGACCATGGCAAACAGATCATGCAGTTCCTTTCTGCTCATGTCCTTGATGGATATTCCATCTATGGTGATGTCTCCGGAATTGGTTTCATAGAATCTCATGAGAAGATTTACCATAGTTGTCTTACCGGCACCGGTAGGACCGACAATGGCAACCTTCATGCCCGGTTTGACTGTGGCGGAGAAATCATGAATGATTTCCCTATCCTTGTCATAGCCAAAGGAGACATGGGAGAAGTTAACCTCACCACGGACTTTTTCCGTTCCGTCGACAAGGAAGAAATTCTTTTTTCCAGACTCATCGGATAACTCCTCCTCAGCAAGGAACTGGAATACTCTGCTTCCACTTGCGGCTGCTGACTGAAGGGAATTCAGGGCCTGTGAAATCTGAGTCAGAGGAGACTGGAACAGATTGACATACATAAGGAATGCGGTGACAATGCCCATGTTGATGCCAGAGGATGGCGTATTGATCAATAAGCCTCCGGCAACACAGACGGCCGCATATCCGAAATAAGACATGAAGCTGGTCATAGGTTGGAGAAGACCGCCGAAGAATTCGGCCTTGAACATGGTAGTACCAAGCTGATTGTTCTTCCTGTCAAAGGATTCGATTGTCTTATCCTCGGCATTGAACAACTTGATGATCATCTGACCATTGTAATTTTCCTCCACAAGACCGTCGAGTTCACCGAGTTGATTTTGTCTTGCCATGAACTGTGGACCGGCAAGCTTCAATATGACAAGCATGATGACAAGCATGACAGGAACCGTGGCAAGGCAGACCAGAGCCAGTTGCCAGGAAGTGACAAACATGGCAATGATGGAACCAAACAGCATGAATATGGATGAAATCAACATGCTCAGCGATTGCTGGAAGGATTGTGAAATCATATCGACATCGTTGGTGAGAATGGAGAGGATGTCACCGGTCGTCCTGGAATCAAAATAACGTAGTGGAACATCGTTGATCTTTTCCGTGACCTGCCTTCTCAGATTCTGGGAATAGCGTTGGGCGATTATGGTCATCACGAATCCGGAAAGGAAATTGCATAAGGCGGATGTGACATAAAGAGACAGGAGTATGATGGCATAATGCGTGATTTTGTCGATGTCAACGTTGTGATTTGTCGAGCCATCAGTGATGACATTGGTCAGATCGCTGAGTACATTCGGTGCAAAGACGGAAATGACGACATAGCCGAGAATGAGAACGGCACATATGGCAAGAGCCGGATAATATTTCTTCATCGACAAGGCAATCTGACCTAATGACTTCTTCAGTGTTGCCATATCCATTTTTTCTTTTGGATTCATTCTTGGACCTGGTTTTCTCATAATCCGAGCTCCTCCTTGGAAAGCTGTGAAAGAGCGATGTCCCGATATGTGGAGCAATTCTCAAGTAGCTCCTTATGCGTTCCATACCCGACCATCTTACCTTCACTCAATACGACGATATGATCAGCATCCATGATGGTACCGATTCTTTGTGCGACGATGAGCTTTGTCGCATTGCCGACGGAATTTTTCAGATTGTCCCTGACTTTTCTGTCCGTCTTGAAATCCAGGGCAGAAAAGGAATCATCAAAGACAAGGAACTGAGGATTGAGCAATACGGCTCTTGCAATGCAGAGTCTCTGCCTTTGACCACCGGAGACATTGGTACCGCCCTGTGATATCGGAGAGTCGTACTTTTCCGGCATTTCCGAGACAAAGGAATCCGCTTCAGCGATTTCGCATGCGTGTACTACCTCGTCCATGGTGGCATCAGCCTTGCCAAAGGCAACATTTGACTTGACTGTTCCAGAGAAGAGAACACCTCTCTGTGGCACAAACCCAACGAGATTTCTAAGTGTCTTCTGTCTGATGTCCTTCACGTTCACGCCATCTATCAGGACTTCGCCTCCCGTTGCGTCATAAAGTCTTGATGCCAGATTGACAATGGTTGATTTTCCGCTTCCTGTTTCACCGATGAAGGCTATCGTTTCGCCTTTGCCGGCCTTAAAGGAAATATGGCTGACTACATCTCCGTCACCATCCGGATATCGGAAGGAGACATCCTTGAACTCAACGGTTCCTTCTTCCTTCAAAGGCAATTCATTCTCAGGATCAATGATGGAATTCCTTGTTTCCAGAACCTCATTGATACGTTTGGCTGAAACGTTAGCCCTCGGAATCATATAGAACATCATCAACAGCATCATGAAGGACATGACAATCTGTGTGGAAAGCATCATCATGGAAAGAACCTGGGAATAATCCGTTGTTCCATCATTGATGAGATATGCACCAACCCAATAGACAAGAAGAGAAATGACATTCATGATAAGGGAAATGTATGGTGACATGAAAGCCATTGCCTTTCCCGTGAAAAGTTGAACTGAAGTCAATTCGTCATTCGTCTTGGAGAATTTCTTTTTCTGATATTCCTCGGCATTGTAGGAATGAACCACTCGAATGCCAGAGACATTTTCCCTGGTTTGACCGTTGACCTTGTCCAAAAGTTTCTGGGACAGCTTGAACTTCGGCATGACCAGGAAGAACATCACAAGAAGGAAGATGACAAGGGCGATGATGCCGCATAACGCCGGCAGCATCAATGTCCAGGAGATGGAATGAATCTTGCAGACGGCCCAAATTGCCGTAATCGGTGCCGAGAAGAACATACGCATGATGAGAAGAAGACACATCTGATACATCTGGACATCATTCGTAGACCTTGTAATCAACGAGGCTGTGGAAAAATGATTGAGTTCCGCAAGAGAGAAGGTCGTGATCTTGTCATTCAGATCTTTTCTCAGAATGGTTGCAAGATGAGAGGAAATCATGGCAGCAAGAACAGAAATCAACGCCTGACAGGCGACCATTCCCAAAGCCATGAGAAGCATCATTCCTCCGTTGAACCAAATGTCACCGGTGCTGGCTGAGGCAATCTGACGTATCATGGTCGCCAAAGTGGAAGCCTCCTGATTGGTGGATAGGGCTAGCATGGCAGCAATCGTATCCGCCTGAGCGGATATGGCATCCCACGAGAATGTCGATTCGACATACATGCTGCCAAGAAGCAGCTGAGGATTATTATGATAATAAAGATACTGAATCGACTTGGTGATATTGGAAATGTAGTCCATGAGAGTCATCGTGCAATAAACCTGAAGAACGGTCAGTCCGACGATGAGAACGACAAACAACCAATCACGTTTTCTTAAATATCGCAATAGTTTTACCATACGTTCTGGTACTCCTTTCTTTTTCGTAATTTCTTTCCGACTTCGACAATGTCCTCAAAGTCAGACAAAAAGCGTTCAAATCTCTCAACAGACACCTCATCGATGAGTTCCGTCATGAACTTTTCAATGACATTCCGAATATGCATGCCGTATTCATATCCCTTGTCCGTCAGACTGACATAGACCTTTCTAAGATCCTCATCATCTTTTCTTCTGGTGATGATGCCTTTCTTTTCCAACGATTTCAGTGCATTGCCTACTCTTCCTGTGCCTATCTTCATTATTTCTGCTATATTTCCGGAAATCACCGGATTCGGATACACCTTGCATAGCCATCCGATGATACCTTTTTCCCCTTCGCTGAGTTTGTTGAAGGAAGGTATTTCCGTAGCTTCCGTCTTAAGCCTGACAGAAAGTCGAAACATCTTATCTATCAATTCTTTCTCATCCATGATCATCTCCTGTTTCATCATAAAAAAAGGGAATGCACATACTATACACCAGTTTATCTCACAATGAAAGATATTTTTTCACTTGACCTAAAGCCATCTTTAAGTATTAGACTTTTATCAAAGAGGTAACAAGAATGAACAGACCTTATATCATTTGCCATATGATGACATCCGTAGATGGAAGAATCGACTGCAGCATGACAACCGATTTGCCTGGAGAGGAATATTATCCACTATTGGATTCCTTTGAGACGTCAACACATATTTCCGGCAAGATCACATCAAAGATGGAGATTGCCTTGAAAGGAACATTCGTTCCCAAGAGCAAGGAAACATATGGCCACGACGGTTTCCATAAATCCTATGAGTCAGAAGGTTATGACATCATCATCGACAATGTCGGAGAACTGCTTTATGAGGAATCAGACAAGAAAGTTCCTACGCTCATCATCACTTCCCAGAGAGTCACAAAGGATTATCTTGACTATCTGGAAAGCAGACATATTTCCTGGATTGTTGTCGGAAAGGAAAAAGTAGACCTGAAAAGGGCCTGTGAAATCCTATATGAAGATTTCAGCATAAGAAAGATGGTCGTGGTCGGTGGTGGACATATCAACGCCGGATTCCTGAAAGAAAATCTTCTTGACGAAATCAGCATCCTGATCGGAGCCGGAATCGACGGAAGAGAAGGAATGACGAGCGTGTTTGACGGATTGGAAAAAGACAGTCCGGTCAGACAGCTCAGCCTTAAATCAGTCAAGTCATATCCGGAATCCGGTGCCGTCTGGATCAGATATGACGTGAAATAAATCACAGCATATAAAATCCCTGCCATTCTGAACAGAATGGCATTTTTGATTTTTAAGGCAAATCATATCAAAAACAACATATATATAGGTAAATAAGTCACATCATTGTCATAGCTTAGATTTTTAGGGCTGATTACTATCTTATTGAATTTGAGTTGCGGATATTTTGATTTCAGCATAGATAATGACGAGGTTGTGAAGCGTTTGGTTGATTTGACTTCAATCGCATTCATCTTTCCATTTATGAATGCGACAAAATCAATCTCATACCTTTTGTCTTCATATTCAAAGACATGATAAAAAGCCTTCCTTCCATTGCAGGCAAGACTTTGGGCAACCAAGGACTCATATAATGTTCCATAGTTTGCGCCATCAAGTTTTCCTGTCCTTATTTTGAAATATGTTTTTTCGCAATCGTCGTTCACATCACCGATGAGGGAACTAAGCATCAGTCCGACATCAAGGGGATAGAGCTTGAAAATGTTTTCTTCCCTCGTCAAGGAACCAAAGCTTAGATCAGAACAACGATAGATTGAATTTACGATTTTTGAATCTTCCAAATCCTTTAACGACCTCTGATATAATTCAATCATATTATGATTTCTCATTTTCATCTTCACCCTTTTTGACCAGGTCTTAAGTGCTGGGAGCATAGAGTCGTATATATTCAAAGTATGAGTCCGGCAATTGTTGTCATGTTTCCTCAAATCGTCTTCATAAAGCTTAAGTATATCCTGTTTTTCTTTTTCGCAACGCATGAATGACTTTGTTTCCTGATAAAGAGAAACCACCTTAGGCATTCCGCCTAAGGCCAAATAAAGTCTGAAGTCATCCATCAGTTGATTATGTACAGCGTCATTGATTGTCTTATGTTCGTTCAGAATCGTTCTTAGAAGATCGCATTTCCCAGCGCCATCGAATGCCCAACAGAATTCCTCGAAATCCATCGGATGCATCTCAATCCTTCTTTCCTCCGAGGGAATTTGGATGTTCATGGTATTTGCTCTGATTGAAATCAAAGAACCTGTTTCTATATAGTCAAATCTGCCATCATATACAAGAGCTTTGATTGCCTGCCTTGCCAATGGAAAATGTTGAACTTCATCGAAGATGATCAAATCACCTTTGTTCAGCACTTTTCCGAATATGAGAAACAAATCTGAAAAGAACTGGTCCATTGCCAGAACATTGGATGGATTAATTCTTTTGAAAAGATTCTTCACCTCATCGGAGGTATAGGTAAAGTCAATGTATATATAGTTGTCATATTCATTTTTTGCGAATTCTTTTACGATGGTTGTTTTGCCGACTCGTCTTGCTCCTTCAATCAAAAGCGCAGAATTCCTGTTTTCTTCTTCTTTCCACTCCTTTATCTGATTGTATATCTTTCGTTTGAATCCCATACCATGCCTCGTTGCATTTTCTAAATGAAATCTTTTCTTTATTGTTGCATTTTCTAAATGAAATTTCAACGAATATGTTGCATTTTCTAAATGAAATTTTGGCATATATGTTGCATTTTCTAAATGAAATCCATATGTCGGCAGTATGCAATCATCAAAAAAGTCATATCCGTCATGCCATTTCACATGAGAAGATATGACTTATTTTCATTTATCCTTCTTATTAGAACTGAAATCGAACTGGGTTGAATGCGTCGTATTGACGATGTGGCTTTCAGACCATTCTTCCTTTTCATTGTATTCAGCAGATTTTGCTTCCTTGTCCGGTCTATAGATATGTTTTCTATGCCTGACATGACGGTAGATTTTTCCGAATAGATGGAAGAAGACGAAGATTTCCAAACGGCCAAGAAGCATGCCAACCATCTCTATCCATAATATTGCAGCACCTCCAGCCGTCAATGAGTTGGCATAGGAAGTGATGCCACATCCCAAGCCGACGGTACCGACTGCAGAGGAGAATTCGAAGAATACATCAGTGAAGGTAAAAGCATCGTTTGTTCCATCGCCACGGGCAAGTCCACAGCCATAGGTGATGGCAGATATCAGGCATGTGCCAAGAAGGACCGTTGCCGAATATATGCCGATGAACGTCTCGGCTTCCGTGATTTCTTCCTGTGTGACCTTTGTCTTGATGCCGAACTTATACGTCGTCATGACATGATATTCCTCTTCCTTCCCGACTGCCTTTCTGACTCTGTTGCGGATATCCATGAAAAGAAGGGCAATTCTGTTCTGCTTGATGGCACCAGTGGTGGAGCCGTTCTGCATACCGACCATCATCATGAGACCTAGAAGGAACAATAGATAAGTCGGGAACTTGATGATGGATCCTGAAGCATAGCCGACGGCGGCATCAAGAGAACTTGTGGCTGAGCCGATTGAAGTAAAACCATATATGCCGGACACGGATGAGGCATAGACACTCGAAGTCAGAGTATGTGCCTGATAGGAGTCAACGGCTTGGAAACCGGCTGTCGACATACCGGATATCATCTCGAAGGTACCATAGCGGAAACCGGCCGCGACGTTGCCTCCGAAATATTGTGAGAATCCGACAATCATGAACGGCCAGACAACCAACAGCAATGCGAAGAAGACCATATACTCAAAGTGTATGAGTGCCTTGAACTTTCCTCTGAGAAGAGAATAATGAATGACGAAATTCGTACCGCCTAGCACCATCAGGATTTCCGTGATGACTTCGACCAGGATTCCTCGCCATTCACCATTGGCGGAAACTTCGATGACCAAGGAATTTATGTTGTTTGCCTTTGTGGAGAAACCACCTGTTGCAACTGCCGTCATGGAATGACAGACGGCATCAAATGGTGTTACACCGACGGCAATATATAGAAGTGAACCGATGACGATATATCCCAAATACAAAGTGAAGATGAGTCTTGCCGATTTGACAAGGTTTGGAAGAAGTTTGTCATTGTGTCCTTCGAGAAGATACAGATTGAGACCTGATCTTTCGGAGATGGCGCTGGAGACGACTAGGACAAGTCCGATACCACCGACAAGCTCCGTCAGAGCCCTATGGAAGAACAACATATGGGAATAGACATCCGTCGTGCCATCAGACAGTGTCTTTATTTCCTTGGACCAATTCATGATGGTCAGACCAGCGCTGGTATAACCGGATGTAGCCTCAAAGACGGCCTGCGTCACATTATATCCATAAAACAGATAAGGGATCGCCGAGAAGACGATGACAAGAATCCATACGCCAATGACCAATATCAGATCTTCTATGGAAGACAATTTTCCCTGAGGCCTTCTGAAAATAAGAAGAAAGAGGATGATTCCAAGAATCAGGGCGGCTCCTCCAGGAATCAGAAACGCCAGGAATTCATTACTTTCACTCGGATAGAAGGCAAGCATGACAAGAGGGAGAAGAACAAGGATTCCGATGACAATCAAAAAGTATCCGAAGTATCCCAAAACCAGCAATGGTCCTTTGACCTGATTATCGTGGTTCAGATGATATTCCATTAAAAGGGATGAGATCTTATAATTCGTTTTTTGCTTCATTTTCCGTAGTTTCTTCTACCTTTTCGTCAAATTCAGGTTTCTTATCCTCATCAACCAAATATTCGTTGATCTGTTTCTGAAGTTCAGCCTTTTCCGCAAGAAGTTTCTCGATTTCCTCCTGCTTTCCTTTCAAGGTAGCCTCGAATTTCTCGTTGGCACTGGAAAGAACAGCATCACAGGCTTCCCTGATCTGTCTATTTCTGTTTTCGTTTTCCTCTGCCTCACGTTCGTCTGCTTTTCTCTTGTCTTCGGCTTCCTGGGCTGCCCTCTGTTTCTGAAGATCCTCGTTAGGGCCATGCTTGAGATAATCGACCAATTCCTGCTGACTTTCCTGAGCAGAAGCGATGACGATGGTATCGCCAGCCTGAATGACAGTGTTACCTCTTGGAATTATGACATCCGGATCACGGAAGATACAGGTGATGTTTCCGCTGTTTGGAAGTCGTAATTGTGCCAATGTCTGATTGATACATGGGAATGTATCCATCACTTTCACTTCGGTGATGACAATCTTTTCATCTTCAAGTGAAAGTGTCCTGAAAATGGATTCCACATCCGATTCGCCACGTATTCTTTCTGTCAGAAGATAAGATGCAGAAATCGGTGAATCGATTCCCAGTCTCTGGAAAATGGAGACGTTGTTTGGGTTTGCAACCGTGCAGATGGCTTTCTTGATATGGAAAAGTTCCTTGGCAATCTTGCATACGACGAAATTGTCGGCATCCCTTTCCATCAGTGATACGACCAAGTCAAAGTTGGTGACGTCGGCCACCTCAAAGGAATATATCTTTGTCGGATCAATCTTAAAGACATCCAGACTATAATGTTCACTCAAAAACTCGGCCGTATCATCATCTTCGTTCATGACGACGACCCTGTTTCCATGTTTTCTGAAGGCAGAGAGAACATAATCTGCCTCGGCTTTTCCACCACAGACCAAAATATTCATTAGTTTAATCCTCCAAGGACTTGATTGACTTATAGGCCTGAAGAGAAAGCATGGCCGTGGAGATGACCTTGATGTTCGGACTCGAAAGAATGGCAGCCTTTCTTTCATCCCTCAGTCTGACGATGATATAGGGTGTTTTATATAATTCAGAAATCATGCAAGCCAAAAATATGTTCGTGTCATCGCTTCTTGTGGCAATGACACATTCCTTGGCATCCTCAATATGTGCCTTCTTCAGCACATTGGTATCCTGGGCATCGCCGACGACGGTATAACCAGAATAACCGGAATCCAGTTTCCTGAATGAATCCGGATTGATGTCGATAATGGAGGTATAGATGCCATCCATGCTGGCCATGGATGCGATGGATGCTCCCAGTCTTGATGAACCGATGACGACTGTCATGGTCTTTGTTGTTTTCTCTTTTTTCATGATAACGCCTCAAGGAATAAGCCTATATATTTTACCAAAATCAATGTGTGATACAAAACCTCAGAAGACCTATGATATGCCGTTTATTCCGAAAACGGGTGACTTAAGTCATAAAATTCTGATTTTTTATGAAAAAGGGTGCAAAAGCACCCTCAATCAATATTTTTCCTTTGAAAGTTTGGCGATGCGCCTGTTGTCTTCTCTTTCCTTGATGGTTTCTCTCTTGTCGTAGTTCTTCTTGCCTTTACCCAAAGCAATCTGAACCTTGGCGATGCCATGTCGGATATAGACCCTGACAGGAACAAGAGTATAGCCATCTCTTGTGATCATCTGATCGAACTTGAGAATCTGACTGCGATGCAGGAGCAGTTTTCTCGTCCTGGTCGGTTCATGTGAAAAGATGCCATTGGCCTGGTACTCCGGAATGTTCATGTTGATGATGAAACACTCCCTGTTCTTGATGAAGACATAAGAATCATCAAGAGAGCAGTGTCCCATCCTGAGAGCCTTGATTTCGGAGCCCTTCAGTTCAATGCCGCATTCCGTGAAGTCTGACAAGAAATAATTAAAGTGAGCCTTTCTGTTGTTGCAGACAAGGATTTCATCTTTGAATTCTTCTTTTTTGGCCATGCATCAGCCTCTCTTCTTGCCGTATCCGCCACGGGTGGAGCCTTTTGATCCATAGGAAGGCTTCCTTGCACTTCTTTCCGTATCCTTGTGGAAGCCGGAAGAACGCTTTTCACCGGAATAGGAAGAATAACCCTGATGATCCGAAAAACTCTTTCTGGCTGGTTTTCTGTCATATCCGCCACGGCCTTCCCTTCTTTCGGAACGATTGCTCATCCTGGAACCGGAGCCATAGCTTCCACCACGGGAGGAATGTCTGTCAGAAGAGCCACCTCTTCCGCCAAAGCCACCATGGGAAGAGCGTCTGTCGCCGCCTCTGTCAGAGCCACGGGAGAATCCGCCTTTGGAGGAACCGCCCATACGTTTTCCACCACGTCTGTCTTCTCTCGGTTTGGTAAATCTGAGAAGCTTACGGTATTCCTCTTCGGAAATATCCATCACGGAAAGAACCTGGATGACCTTTTCCTCATCATCAGGATATTTGGCGATGATGGCACGCATGACATCAACTTCCTTCCACTGTTCCGGAGTCGGACGGAAATCAGCATCCTCTCTAGCCTTTTTCTTGGCCTGGATTTCCTCTTCGGTGCTTTCCATGCTTTCCAAAGCGGCGGAAAGATTATCATCATTTTCTTCAAATTCGTTTGTTTCTTCGTTATTCATTGTTCTATCACCATATCCTTCGTCATCCCTGTGAGAGAAACGAGGCTTTCCTGTCATCATCTCATAATCGTCTTCGGCAACAACCTTGATACCATTCAGGGAGAGAGATTCTCTTTCTTCCTCGGAAAGATCAAGGGCATACTGATCGTAGAATTCCGGTGTGGCGAAATCCACTTCTTCCTTAGCCGGATTTGCAGCCAGAACCTTGATATCGATCTCCGTTCCGATGCTGAAGGAAATATCCGTCATCTTGCCAAATACGGCAAATGACTTCTCACTATACCTGAAATAGTCTCCATGCATGCAATGATAGGCCAAGAAGCCTTCAATGCCGATTTCCGTCTGGACGAACATGCCTCTCTGGACCATGCCGACAACCTTACCATGATAAAGCTGACCGATATGCTGGCTCATATACTTGGCAGCCTCAAGATCATCCACTTCCCTGGAAATGGAATCAGCCTTGGCTTCAAGTTCAGAAAGATTGGTTCCCATATTCTCGAGATAGGAATGGACATCATCATATTCCACCTGTTTTCCATCGATGAGATAATCCTTGACCAGACGATGGATGATATCATCCGGATATCTTCTGATAGGAGAGGTGAAATGGCAGTATTCCAACTCAGAAAGACCGAAATGGCCGATTTCCTCCGGGGAATATCTGGCCTTGGCCATACTTCTCAGGACCATGTAGGAAACAGCGGAACGCAGATTATCATCCTTGATGGAAGTAAGGAAATCGTTAAGTCTTGCTCCGGAGATGTTTTCCGTCTTCGGGAATTCACGGAGAAGATCCATTCTTCTAAGATAATCCTTGAGGATGGAAAGCTTCTGAAGCGGTGGGAATTCATGAATACGATACAAGACAGGAACATGAGCCTTCTTCAACATTCTGGCAACGGAGCAATTGGCGATGATCATGAGGTCTTCGATCATCATCTCGGATTCACCCTGAACTTCCTTGATGACATCCGTCGGCATGCCATTCTCATCAAGCTGATATTTCAATTCGGTGGAATCAAGCTTCATCGCACCCTGGAGCGTTCTTCTCCTGCGGATGATCTTGCTTGCCTCATGCAAGAGAGTCAATGATTCGCAGATTTCCTTGCTGAATCCCTGATCCTCACCCTCAAAGAAGGCATTAACCTGCTTATAGGTCAATCTTCCATGGGAGCGGATGACACCTTTTTCCACTCTGGAATAGAATACATTTCCGAGGGCATCGACATCCATGGTAACGGAGAGGGTAAGACGGTCAACTTCCGGATTGAGTGAACAGATTCCGTTTGACAGTTCGAAAGGAAGCATCGGAACCACTCTGTCGGCGACATAGATGGAAGTACCTCTCTTGATGGCTTCATCATCGAGAGGATGATTCGGCTTGACATAATTCGTGACATCAGCGATATGGACAGTGATTTCATATCCCTTGCCCAATTTCTTGATTTCGACGGCATCATCGAAGTCATGTGCATCATCACCATCAATGGTGACAACGGTATGATCCCTGAAGTCAACTCTTCCCTCATAGTCTTCGCTTGAAAGACTTTCAGGAATCTTTTTTGCTTCTTCAAGGACATCGGCAGGGAATTCGATACGTCCGTCATTCTCGGCGATGATCATGGAAATATCAGAGCCGACATCATCGGCAGAAACCAATTTCTCAGTGATTCTGACGGTAATCGTGCTGCCTTCGAAGGAAGTGATTTCACCAGAGAGGAAATCACCCTGGTTGATTTCGAGATCTTCCGGTTTTTCTGTTATGAGAATTGTCTTTCCTGCTTCGTTGAGGTAGGTGACCAAAAGCTGTTCCTTGCCACTTCTGGTAAGAGAATATCTGCCTTTGAGAACAGAGACAGGTTTGTAGTAATCAAGACAATGGTAGGTGTTCTGCTGGAATTCCTTGGCATAGACAAGGTCTCCCAGGAGAAGCTGGTCAGCCTCATCGCCGGAAATTCTCACTTCATTGCCGGAAGGAATAGCCTTCAGGATGGAGAAGTTTCTGTTCTTGACGATGATCTTTGCCAAAAAGACACCTTGATCTTTCAGAAGATAATAAAAGGAATTGTGGATACCGACGATGCCGGTAGCCTGAAGATGCTCAAGAATATGAGCCAATTCATCTTTTTGCTGTGCAGTGATTGCCTCGACCTTTTCCACGAGGGCTTGAAGGGATAGCTGCTGATTTTTGAGCAGCTTTGTGATCTGTGTTTCTGTCATATGTTAAATTTCCTAGTTTGAATCCCAATGATATTGATTAAAAAAATAAACGGGGCATTTCATCCCCGTGCAAGACGTTTTACGAAAGGTGGCTGGCCAAGATGGCAACAGTGAAGAAGGCGACAGTCAAAACAGCAGTGATGATTGTCATGATCTTGTCTGCACCTCTTTCCTTTGTACGGGTGAAAATATTCATCTGGTTACCACCCATGACGGCGCTGGAGGCACCCTGAGATTTACCAGATTGAAGCAATACGACCAAAATGATGATGAAAGACAATACGAGTAAAATAATTTCGCAAACTGAAGTCATTATAAAACCTCTCTCGAATCAATAACCTAATTATTATATAGGTGTAAAGCCTTGAAAACAAGTGGCGAGTTTTTCTGGCAAAGCATCCAAGGCAAGGTTTTTCTGAAACAAATAAAGACATTGATTCCCATTTTTCACCAAATTGTTACACAATTCATTCAAATGTTATTCTAGATATTGCAAAACCACGCTTTTTGCAATAAAATGTAATGGAAAAAGAATCAAAAGTTTTTAGTGCGTAAACAAAGGAGATGAAAAATGATCAGAAAAGATATCCCGACAAAGATTACGGAAGCCTTATTGGAGCTGATGCAGACAAAGGACTATGATTCCATCAGCATCACCGACATCGTCAACAAGGCTGAACTCAGCAGAGTCACCTATTACAGACATTTCACCAGCAAGGAAGACATCATCAAGAAATTCTTCATGTCCACAAAGGACAAATTCCTCGAACAGACGAAATTGGGTTTTGCCACGGAGAACAACGAATTCATCATCCTTGCCCTTTTCCTCTTCTTCAAGACGAACATGGAAGCCAACAAGGCTATCAGGAAATCACACCTCGATCATATGCTTCTCGAATTCCTCAACACGGAATTCACGGACAACCTTCCAGTCAAGATGGAAAAATACTCTGCAGCCTTCCTGGCAGGTGGACTCTATAACGTCATGATCACCTGGCTTGACAATGACTGCAAGGATTCCATCGAAGACGTCTCAAAACCATTCCTCGAACTTCAAAGAATGGCAGATAAGAAGAAAGCAGCCGAATGACAATCTGGCAACCTTAGGGTTGCCTTTTTCAATGAAAAAGACTCTGCCATGCACCGACAATGAATGTCTGAGATGACAGAGTCTGATGAGACTATTTTCCGGATACGGTCAATGACTTGACAATCATGGATGGAATGAAGCGTCCATTGTCAGGCTCGACATCATTTCCGATGGCCAGGATGTTGTTGAAGACATCCAACAGGTTTCCGGCAACGACCATCATGGAGAAAGCTTTATCCTTCTTCCCGTCCTTGATGAGATAGCCTTCGCAGGGAAGAGAGAAATCAAGTGTCTGTCCGTTGATTCCTGAGTTCAGTCCGGAAACGGAAGTGATATATAATCCGTTCTTCACTTTGGCAAAAAGGGAATCGAGATCATTCCTGCCTGGTCTTACCGATACCACGATCGGAGCGCCATGTCCGTTTCCTGAACAGCATCCATTGGATTTCCTGTTATCCTTGTTGGCTGTCTCGACAGAGTAGAAATAATCCTTGAGAACACCATTCTTTATGAATGTGAATTCCTGTGTCGGATAACCATCAGCATCATAATTTGACGCACCAAGAGACAAGGCATATGGGATATTCTTCATGGTCAATGACCCAGAAACAATCTGAGTATCCAATTTTCCTTCAAATAATGAGAGATGTTGCTGGACATTCTTTGCATTCAGTTGGCCAAGGAAATAGGAAAGAAGACTGGCAACGCAGCTTCTGGAGAGAAGAGTCTTGTATTTCTTGGTCTTCAATGCCGAAGATCCGAAGAAATCCACCGCAGAGGAAATGACTTCCGGAATGATTTCCTGCGTCTTGACCTTGAGTTCCTCAAGGGAATGGAAGGAGTGACATCCCTTATATCCGCTTCTGGGTTCTTTGTCCTCGTTTTCGGCAACGACAGAGATGGAGCAGACATAATAGGACCCCTGATCCTTGCATTTCACACCATAGGAATTGAATTTCTCGCTTTCACCAGTCTGCATGGATACGCTGACGGTGATCTTGGTAAGTCTTGCATCCCTTGATTTGACATCCTCGTAGACAGATAAGGCAAAATCCCTGAGTTCCTTCAGCGTGGACTTTCTGAAATCCTTGATGCGGCTGACTTTCGTCTTTCTGTATTTCAATCCACCGTGGAAATAATCCTCAGCCTTGGCTTCCTTACCATATAAGGCAGACTGCAACACATTCTCTGCCATCAGGGATGGAGTGAACTTGTCGATGCAATCAGTCGAGAAAGAGCCCTGCTTTCCATCATGGATACCCTTGGCAGAGATATCCTGAGTCGTTCCAATCTGCTGAACTTCGACATTTCCGTTATGGACTTCGACGCTGGCTTCCGTCGAAGTAGAGTAACTGATCTGATACGGATCGATGTTATTCTTCTTTGCTTCCTCAAAATATTTCTTCATGGACAGTGACATCATTCATTACCTCCAGAGCCACCGACGAGAATCTTGGAAATCAAGAGTGTCGGCTGACCGACTTCGACATAACAGGAACCTGATGAGGCACCACAGACGCCAGGAGCCCTGCCACAATCATTTCCGACCATTTCGATTCTTGGAAGAATCTCATATCCGTATCCGATCAGGGATACCGGCTTGATGATATGATCGAGTTTTCCATCCTTGATGAGATAGGCAACATCGGAAGTGAAGATGAACTGATCCGTGGATGGATCAACCTGACCACCCGTGAATCCCTTGCAATAAATGCCGTTCTTGACATGGGCGATGATTTCTTCCGGTGTGGATTTTCCACCACCGATGAAGGTATTTGTCATTCTGGTGGTAGGAAGATAACGATAACTTTCTCTTCTGCAGGCACCAGTCGACTTCAGGGATGCATTGATTCTTCTTGCCGTATATCTGTCCAGCATATAGGAAACCAATACACCATCCTTGATCAGCTGATTGTTTGTCGGTTCATTTCCTTCATCGTCGAAGTTTTCGCTTCCCCATCCGTTTACGATGGTTCCGTCATCATAGGCATTGACGACATCGGATGCGATTTTCTGCCCGAGCTTTCCGGCAAAAGGACTCTCTCCCCTGGAGATTGCACTTCCTTCAAGCGGATGTCCGCACGCCTCATGGAAAAGAACGCCACCGAAATCATTTCCGATGACGACCGGCATTTCTCCGCTGGGGCCTTCCGGGGCGGAAAGAAGTTCAACGGCTTCCATGGCCGTTTCCTTGCAAAGTTTCACAAAATCAATTTCGGAAAGAAGTTCAAGGCCTTTGGACAATCCAGGTCCGGCAAAGGATTCCTGGAACTGCTTGCCGTCGGATGCGACAACGGCATTGATGAGTCTGGTCCTTGTTCTGTCATCCTGGATGATGATGCCGTCGGAGTTGTAAACCTCGACATGTTCATCCTCTTCGTTGAGTCCGACGCTGACATCCTGGACGTTTTCGGATACGTCATAGGAGCTCTTTTCACCTGCTTCAAGATAAGACAGTTTCTTTTCAACATCCCATGCAGAATGAGGAATCTCGATAGGAACGAGGTTCTTCTTTGTCTTCTTTTCCTTAAGGGAGGTGACAGTCAGGATTCTTTCGCCTTCAAAGCCAAAGGAGAGTTCCTTTGCAAGTTTCATCAAAGAAGCCTTGGAAAAATCGGAGGTATAGCCATAGACCTGCTTGGTTCCCTTGATGAGACGGATGCCGACACCACATGTTCTTCCGCTGGAAACGGAATAGACTTTTTTGAATCTTCTGGAATAGGAATGTGTGCGATTGTCCTGATAATAGATTTCAGCATAATCTGCACCAGTGCATAATCCTTCATTCAGGATTTCCATGGCAACCGATTTGGAAAATTTCATTTGGTATTCTCCTTTTTCTTTTTGAATGGAAGCGTAAAGTGAAAAAAGTTTCTATTGCTGAATATGAGGTTCAGAACAGCAAAGATGAAGATGAAGATGAAAATCACAAGAACCATGAACCCTGGTGTGATCTCTTTTCCGAAGAAATCGATATTCAATGCAAATTGATCACTGAGCGTTTCGACGACACCGGAAATTCCGTATTCTTCCAACTTCTTTGAAAGCAATGACAATGGTGTTGTCATGAAATAATTTCTCAAAAGGCCGACGGAATATGTGCCAGGGAAGAATGTCGTGATGTAACCGATGTATTTCGGGCCGAAATTACTCGGAAGATAGGCACCGATGAGGAAGCCGACACCTGCAGAAACGATGGCAACAATCGGAGACATGACCGAATCGGATTTGATGAAGGAGCAGATGAAGAACATGATGAGGGATGCCGAGACGGTCGAAAGAAGCAATATGCCCAAGATGCTGAAGAAATCCAGGATGGATATCATATAGGCACCATATAGGTATAGGATAAGAAGACAGACAAGATACACGATAAAGTTTACCATGAAGGTGACGATGACATTGAAGGTGAAATAGCTTGCAACAATGATATTCGGATGAATCGGAGATGAGACAAAGTCTCTTGTCACCAGACTCTCCTTGTCTCTGACGACAATGTAGTTTGCATTCAAGGAGACAGTGATGCAGGATACGGCCAGGACGCCGGAAACCATCCAGCAATCCGCAATTCCATATACCTTCCTTACAATCTCGTTATATTCGTCCACGTGGCTTTCCATTCCAAGAATGGAATTGTTTTGCCTGATGATATCATCCAATGCCTGTTTGATGGAGGTTGTCTCAAGTTGTCTTAAGAAGATGATGTAGACAGCCAGAATGGCTAACGGCACCATGAGAGTGAAGATGACCGTCGGAATGTTCTTGAAGAAGACAAGAAGGTGTCTTTTCGTAAGAGAATAAAAGACAAATCCCTGATTGGATAACTTACTTTGCTGTTTTTCTTTTTTCATTTCAATTATCCTCCAATATCTTTCTGACACCCGTGGCATTGAGGAAGACATCATCCATGTCACCTTTTTCCACTTCAAAATCCTCGATGACGTCCCTGTGGAGATTCAGGAAATCTATGGCATCCGATGCACTTTTCACATTGACACGATAAAATTTTCCATCATTGGAATAGGTATATTTTCTTTCCTCCTGATCCAGCATGGCTGTGATCGCATCATCCTTCTTATGATGAATGATGACGTAATCGGAGGAATACTGAAGCTTCAGTTCATATGGAGTTCCCCTGGCAATGATGTTTCCCTTGTCCATGATGACGACATAGGTGGCCTTTTCAGCCTCTTCCATGTAATGCGTGGTAAGGAAGACGGTCATGCCTGTCTTTTCACGTAGGGAGTTGACTAGATTCCATACGGAAAGTCTTGTCTGCGGATCAAGACCGGTAGTCGGTTCATCCAATATCAGAAGTTTTGGATCGTGAACCATGGCTCTTGCGATATCTACCCTTCTTTTCTGTCCACCGGAAAGTTTTCCGACCGGCCTGTCAAGGAATGGGCCAAGGTCAAGCATGTCAGAAAGAACAGAAAGCCTCTGTTTCCATGCATTTCCCTTGATACCATAGAATCCGGCTCGGAGAGTCAGATTCTCCCTAGGAGTAAGAACGGAATCCAACACGGAGTTCTGGAATACGATACCGACTTCCGACTTGATGGAATCAGGTCTTTTGTCCATGTTGATGCCATCGATGATGATTTCGCCGGAATTCTTTTCCAGAATACCGGTGATGATATTGATGGTCGTGGATTTTCCTGCGCCATTGAGTCCAAGGAACGCAAAAAGAGAGCCTCTCTTCACGGAAAATGAGATATCATTGACGGCAGTGAAATCAGAATATTTCTTGACAAGATGGGAAACGCTCAGAATCTCATCGATCTGGCCCTGTTTCTCTTTTTTTGAATGCGAAAACAAATTGATCATGATTTTTATATTCCAAAAAGGAGGGAGAGAATCTCACCTCCTCATATTTCTTACTTTCTCTTCAACGTTGGGAACAGAAGAACATCACGGATGGAATCAGTCTCGGCAAAGAACATGCAGAGACGGTCGATGCCGTATCCGATACCACCTGCCGGAGGCATACCATATTCCAAAGCCTGGCAGAAGTCTTCATCGACTTCGCAAGCCTCGTCATTGCCCTTCTTCTTCTCTTCCACCTGTTCTTCGAATCTTGCTCTCTGATCGATTGGATCATTGAGTTCGGTGAAGGCATTGCACATTTCATGTGTGGAGATGTACATTTCAAATCTCTGGGTAAATCTTGGATCATTTGGATCCTTCTTGGCCAAAGGAGAAATATCAACTGGATGTTGGCAGACAAATGTCGGCTGAACGAGATCGGCTTCGCAGAACTTTTCGAAGAATGCATTGATGACATGTCCCCAAAGGAAATGAGGTTCAACTTCGACATCATATTTCTTGGCCACTTCCTTGGCTTCCTCAAGAGTATTGATGTTGTAGAAATCAACACCGATCTTGTCCTTGATGGCCTGAGTCATGTTGACCTTCCTGAATGGTTTGCTTAAATCGATGTCATATCCCAACCACTTGAACTGTTCCTTGCCGATGACTTCCTTGGCAAGATAATGGAAGAGATCTTCCGTCATCTTCATCATGTCATCGAGATTGCCGAAAGCCTGATAGGCCTCCATGGTGGTGAATTCCGGATTGTGGGTGGTATCAATGCCTTCGTTTCTGAACTGTCTTCCGATTTCATAGACTCTTTCCATTCCACCGACAAGGCATCTCTTCAAAGAGAGCTCCGTGGCGATACGGAGGTAGAAATCCTCATCCAAGGCATTGAAATGCGTGATGAAAGGACGGGCATTTGCGCCACCTAGGATTGGATTGAGAATCGGAGTCTCAACTTCGACATATCCCAAGGAATCCATGAAATTGCGAATGCCACGAATGAGTTTTGGTCTCATGAAGGCAATCTTTCTGGAATCCTCATTGACGATGAGATCGACATAGCGATGTCTTCTTCTGTCTTCTGGGTCGGTCAATCCATGGAATTTGTCCGGAAGAGGATGGAGAGCCTTGACAAGATGTGTGTATTCCATGGCACGGATCGTGACTTCACCTGTCTTGGTCTTCATCATATGGCCTTTGACACCACAGATGTCACCTAAATCTGCCATCTTGAAAATAGCATAATTGTCTTCACCGACGACATCCTGACGGATGTAGCACTGAATTTTTCCTGTCTTGTCCTGAAGGGTGAAGAAGGAAGCCTTGCCCATCTTTCTGAGAAGAACGATTCTTCCGGCGATGGTAACGACATTTTCCTCATCTACCTGTTCGGCTTCAAGGACGGAGTATTTGTCCTTGAGACCATCGGCAGTGGAATTCACATCATATTTCTGTCCGAAAGGATCAATGCCTTTCTGACGATACAAATCCAACTTCTCTCTTCTGTGCTGTTCCTGATCATTGAGGTCCTGGACCGGCTTGCTGTTCTGCTGATTTTCCATATTTGACTCCTAAATAATTTATATAAATATATAATCGCTTAATTATATACTAAACAACTTAAAAAGCCTAGATATGTTTTGGCAGTCAGAACCATTCATTCTTCTTCGACATCCGCAAGGAAATCCTGGACCTTGCTGTCAAATCCTACCCTAACCTCAAAGTCCTTTTTTATCACCGATTGCAGGATTTTCTTCATGTCATCTTCGATTTTCGTCTTATGTTCCTCATCATCCATCGTCTCGGGAAGAATCAGTTCGAATTCAACGATTTTCCGATTGTATTCGTCAAACAGATGGAAATCGTGCATCATGATTTTCTCTTCTGACATCTTTTTCAGTTCATCCACGATGATTTTCCTGACTTCGTTTGCCAAGGGATCATGGGTATCGATCGGATCCATATGTATTGTCAGGTTGATTCCCAATTCGGAGTAGACTTCCTTCTCAATCTGATCGATCATCTCATGACTCCTGTTCACGTCGACATCACCGCTGACCTCAACATGAATGACGGCAAAAACCGCCTTGCCGTAATAATGCATGGAAAGATCATGGATGCCTAACACACCATCATATTTTCTGATGATCCAGATCATTTTTCTGACCACTGCATGGTCAGGCTCCTGGCCGATGAGGGTGGATACGGATTCCTTCATGATTCCTATGCCGGAAAGGCATACGAATATGGCAACGACCATCGTGAAGAAGCAGTCGACATCATAAGAACTGAACCATGTGATGATGATTCCGATGATGACAAAGAACGTCGTGATGACATCATTTCTTGCATCTTTTCCCAAAGCCCTCAGAGGCATGGAATCGATTCTCCTTCCCAAGGAAAAATACAGGTATGACTGAACAAACTTCACGAAGATGCCAGCGGACATAAGAGAAAGGGAAACCACATACATCACATAGGAGAATTCCTTCTTTGGTGGGCATCCGGTATCGGCAATGCATCTGATGAAGACGACCAAATCACCTATGGACTGATACATCATCACCATCGAAAGACCGATGATGACACAGGATATGATCAAGGAGAGAATATATTCGACTCTCTGATGTCCATAGGGATGTTCCTTGTCAGCCTTTTTGTTGCTGGCTTTCACTCCGAATATGCTGATGAAGTTATTTCCGAAATCGGAAAGGTTGTTGACGGAATCCGTGACGATGGAGAAAAGGCCTAACATGATACCGATGACGATCTTTGAGAAGAAAAGAAGAAAATTCGTGATCAAGCCAAAGAAAGAGCCTAAAAGTCCGTATTTTTCCCTGACTTTGAGGTTATTCGTATCCTGATAATCCTTCACAAATATTTTCAATAGAAATGTAACCATATGAACATCATACAATATCTCGATAGGTTAGCGTTTTCTAATCTTCGAAAATGTGGAATCACAGTGACAAAATAAATGAAAAAAGTTTTACAACTTATTGACAATATGTAATAGATTAGAAAAATTGTCATATCGTGCAATTTCGAATAATATGAGATTTTCAACGATAAGACTAATCTAAAAAGCAAAATAAAATAACGAGCTGTGAATTCCGTTTCCTTTACTGCCGCTTAAAATGATTAACCCCGTCTTGTATATGGAGGCCATATATCAAAATGAAGGCATCTGAGATCCTGGTCATCATATTTTCCGCAATATCATTTCTGATGACTTTCCTTTCTTCTCTTTTTCACGGAACTGTCACTTACAATTTCAAGTCTCATTGTTTTTGTCTGAAAGAAGGCATGCTGAATGATGTATCCTTGCCATTCTTCATTCTCACAATCTCAGGTATGATCATCAGTATCATTTTCGGAGCAATCCATTATTTGAAAGCAAGAAAGCCATTCCTCACAAAATGCCATTCGGAAGAAACGGAAACGCACAAAAAGAGAAAACAGAGATCCATGGATATGTCGATTATCTTTTATGGATATTCGTCAGCAATTTCATTCTTCCCTTATATTGTCTTGGGACCTGGAGCGACGTCATTCCGACATATGTTTCATGAAGCCATTTTCCATACGACATTTCCGTCAGTATTCATCGCAATTGACAAGGCAAACCCTTATAATATACAGGTATGAACAGATCCACATATTTCAATTTGCATTTATTGCTTGATCAGCATATCCGCATTCTCGATGACTCACTTATTTCCAAATTGGCTTTTGTCCTCTCCTTGAAGGAGGCTCTGGACGGAAGAGATGAGATGGAGGAAGATGAACGATTCAGCGATGAAGTCTTCCAAAAGCAGGATAGATACAACCAGATATATCTTTCCTTCATAAAGGAACTTGCTTCACATGACGGAGACATAAACGAGGTAACCGAACCTTCTGGAATCATCCCCGGAAATCTTGCTGACAGCATCTTCGACTGCCTTTCCTTCAGGATTACGGAAATAACAGAGGAATCAAACGGCTACTATCCTTTCGGTGTCACCAAGAAGACGTTCACCACTGCCGTCAATCTATTCTATTCCATGACGGTGTATATCTTCAGAACCTATTGCTGGTTGCAGGATATCGAGACCGGCATGCAGGAATATGGTGTCGCCTCTTACATCATCGATCCGGAAACAGAACTGACATCAGATATAAGTTCCTTGGATGGCATCGATGAAATTCCACCGGAAAAGCTCAAAGAAGAACTATTGAACCATCTGATTCCAAACGAAAGCGACACGGATGAAATGCAACAGGAAAAAATGGCTTTGAAGCAACTGCTCACATACATCTCACAAGTAGGAGGAAAGAAACATGAATGACGAAAAGACATTGCCGAACATCGGCACTCCGGAAGAGGCTTTGGCCAAAATGAAGAACGGCTATCAGGCATTCCTTGACAGCGCAGCCAAGTTTGTCACGATTGCTGAATTTTATACGGAAAAGACAAACGAAGGTCAGCCATTGCCATCCAATTTCCAGGAAAAATACACATACAACTATCAAAAGCTGAAGAATGAGACTCCGGATGATTTCGGTAATCAGATTGCCTTCTTCACACTTCTCTATCTCGATTTTGTGGATGACATCAAGGAAAACCTGAACGCTTATGACTCCATGATCAAGAATGGTCCCGACAAGAGCGCAAGCGAATATGATCAGGCTTGTGATTACCTTGCCATCAAGGATGAATTCACTGACCTTTTGGAGACGCTCAACGATGTCAGTGCACAGATCATCACTGAAAGAATCGCCGACACAAACGAAAACGATCCGGAATACGACTACAACGCCAAACAATTGGACGAAAGAAAGTTCGGAGAATAAAGAACAGTCATGGGTTCATTGCCCATGACTGTTTTCATTTTTCTTTTTCAATATGGATTCCACATCCAGATAGAAGTTTTTCGTATTCTTATATACATTCGATAAGGAAGGATAAAGCTTCAGATATACCTTCCTGTAAAGCTTTTCATAGATTTTGTGGTTTCCCAAATCCGGAATGATACATTCACCAAGCGGTACCATGTTGTCCTTGGCTTCCTGGGCACTATGGAAGATGCCCAAATCGATGAATCCGGCTATGGCACCACCGATGGTGGAAGATTCGACTTCATTTGAAACATAGCATTTCATGCCGAAGACATCCGCAATGATATGGCAAAGTTCCTTTGAGTTGCTTCCGCCCCCTGACAAGACGAGATATCCTGGCTTCTTCTTTGTCTTCTTGACGATTTCATCCATGCCTTCCCTTAGGCCGAAGGCGATGCCTTCGAATATCGCCTTATAGAGATGATATTTCGTATGGACGTTGCTAAAACCGATGATGGCACCCTTGGCATTCGGTCTTTTCAGACCAGGCTGCCAATATGGCTGTAGGACAAGGCCATCACTTCCGGCTGGGATATCGGCTATTTTTTCGTTGAGGACTTCCTCGATGGAAAGATGACGCAATTTTGCTTCTTCTTTTTCTTCTGCAGCAAAGTTGTCAACATACCATTTCAGCATCCATAAGCCACAATATATCTGAACCTCAAGGTCATAGCATCCCTTATATGGTGCCTGATAGGAAGGTAAAAACTTCTCTGGTTCGGAATATTTCTGGTCGACTATCTCAATCGTACATGCCGTACCTAAGGAGATGCTCGCCGCTGATTTGTCGACACAACCGTTTCCCAAAGTCTCGCAGGCCTTGTCAGATCCACAGGCAAAGACCTGAGTTCCTTCCGGAATCATCGAAAGTTCGGAAAATTCCTTCGTGACCTCACCGATGACATTTCCGACCGGAACAAGGTCAACCAAGGCAGAATATGGAATACCGAAAACGCTCTGCTTCAGATGTTTTTTGGGGTACCATTTTCCCTTCTTGAAATTTATTGGGTAATGGCCGATGCAGTCTGCCGTGGATACGGCGAGTCTTCCGGTGATACGATAATTGAAATATGCGCCTAATGGGCAATAATATCTCATCTTTGCCCAATTTTCCGGTTCATGCTTCTTCAACCAGAAGGAAGCAGTCCTTTCCGCATTGTATTTGACGGTATCCTTCATTCCGACCAAGTCGAAAAGGAAGCTTTCGTACCACTTCAGATATTCATGGGACTGCATTCTGGTGATTCTCTGGTCAAGCCAGAGAATTGCGTTTCTGATCGGTTTCTTTTCCTCGTCAAGAATGACGCTGGAATCACGGAATACATCGACAATCATACCGGAGATGCTATTCAGATATTCCGGATGGTCATCATAGATGTCACGGGTTGCCTTGGCAATTTCGGAGACGTAGAATTCCGCATCCTGCTCCGCGAATCCCTTTTCCGGGGAAACATAAGGTATTTCATATTTGCGTTTGGAAAAGGAGAGTATCTCACCAGCAGAGGAGACGACGGAAGCTCTTAATGATTGTGTGCCGATATCAATGACCAATATTTGACTTTTCATGTTAAATAATCAAGTTATGTCTATATTTTACAACTTTGCCAGAGCAAATATAAAATCAAATATATATTCTAAAACCCACTATGTCAAAACGACCATACCGATACCTGATTGGCATTCATATGGCCCATGATTCAGTTGAGAAGATAATTGATGTCTTCATCCGTCAGGCAAGTCCTTTTTCTTTTCCTGCTGTGAGGATAATGATATGTGCGTAATCATGGGCATATTATCAGATTTCCCCTTGATCAAACATCAAATCATGAGGGCACACATATCAAGCCTTATAGACTTATTTGTCCTATTACAATATAATTTGTATGTATTATTTCTATAGAAAGGAATCATCTGCTATGGAAAGCAAACAAATATTATTGAAGCCAAAAGACCTATATACACGTTCTCTCAAGGAACAATATCACAAAGGCGCAACGGATTATATCGATAATCTTGCCAAGGAATGTCATGTCGATGCCAACCTGAACAAGAAGCATGTCAGTGAATACAACGACTTATGTGCCCAGAAGAAGGCACAGGGCGAGAAAGTCAATTCCACCAAAGCACTCAAGACATTCTTCATCGTGATGAGTGTCATATGTTTCGTCATCAGTGCCATTCTGTTGCTCATAGGCATCCTCAACATCAGTTCCTTATGGTTCCTCCTTCTCATCGGAGCTGTTGCCATAGGTGGAGGCATCTTCTTCATCGTCTATAGTCAGAAAGTCATCAAGAAGAAACAGGAAGAACGTGAAAAGGCATTGGCAGATATCACTGCCAAGGCGGAAAGCAAATTGCAGGAATGCTATGCTGACCTGAAGGAACTCAACGCTTCCTATGATTGGAATATTCCCGGAAAGATCATGGAAAATGTCACCAACATCATTGATCTTGATCCATATTTCTCCGTTCCAAGATTCGAATATCTTCATGAGAAATTCGGAATGAACGAAGTTCTGGACAGAAATTGTTCCGTCCTGGGCGTCATCTCCGGAAACATCCAAGGCAATCCATTCGTCCTTCAGAAGACTTTGGAAGAGAAATTGGAATATAAGACATACACCGGCTCCAAGACGATTCACTGGACCACATATTCCAGGGATTCGAAAGGACATACGGTGGCACACCATCATTCCGAAACCTTATATGCCAATGTCCAGAAGTTGGCTCCGAACTACCGCACTCAGACAGTCCTCATATATGGAAACGAAGCAGCTCCGAATCTTCACTTCAAGAGAGCCTACAGCAGCATCAATTCCCTGAAGAACGACAAGGAAAAGCAAAAGGCCATAAACGAAGGCATGAAGGACATCAAAAAATATGCGGATAAGGCCATCAAGGAAGGAAATTCGTTCACTCCGACCGGAAATGATGAATTCGATGTCTTCTTCGGTGGACTCGACAGAGACAACGAAGTCGAATTCAGACTTCTCTTCACACCTCTTGCACAAAGCAACATGCTCGCCCTTCTCAATGATCCTGAACCATATGGAGATGATTTCTATTTCGTGAAGGACAACATGATCAACATCATCGCATCCAAGCACTCCCAGTTCTTCGACTATTCCGCAAATCCAAACAAATTCATCGGTTACGACTATGAAGTCTGTCGTACCAATTTCGTCAGCTATTGCGACAAATTCATCGAAAGTCTCTTCTTCGACCTTGCTCCGCTTCTTTCCATCCCGCTCTACCAAATGCATAAACCCCACGAATACATCTATGACAAGGAATGGGGAAACAACTATTCGAGCTTCGAGCAGGAAGCGGTCGCCAACGGCATGGATCAATCCTGCTTCCGTCCAAAGGGTGCTGACACATCATTGCCTTTGATTCTCAAGGCCGTCGGAACAACCAAGGTCGGAAAGACGGATAAGGTACACATTCACTGCTATTCCTATCACACCACGGAGATGGTCGATTACATAAGCGTGCATGGTGGAGATGGCTGTTACCACGATGTCCCGGTCCACTGGATCAAATATGATGAAGTCGACAGCGACAACCAAATCGGTATCAGATACATCGGCTCCACAAGAAAAGACATCCAGGAAAAATACGACAGCGGAAAACTCACATCCGTTCTCGGAAATGCCGGTGCCATGTATTATGAACGTGGTCTTCTCTCCTTCATGGGCGCCAATGCCATCAATGAGGAAAGCGACAACGAACTGAACGAACTCTTCAAGGAAATCAAAAAAGAAGTCACTTCCGACAAATAAACGACAAATAAATGCCCTCAGGTCCCAATTGGTCATGAGGGCATTTCATATGGTTTACAGGCGTTAAGTTCCAACCACACCAAGAAGTAAGAAGAAACGGTACAGGGCATCAGAGAAAAGACAAAGAGAAAAAGAATTCGTCAACAACAAGGGAGCTATTAAGACATCATTTCTTCCTTTCCTTCCAAGTACGAAAGTATCTTCTTATAATTTTCATATTGTTTCCTCGCCAATATCATAACTGGCAGTCGACATATACACGATTCTTATCTATGATTTGATGATTCCCATCAGTACAAAAAACAGACAGTTCATTCACAAAAAATTCAGATAACCATATTGGAGGTCAGCAAGCTCATAACATGTTCTCACAATGAATAAGATCTTTTATAGCCATCAAAGTCATCAACATCCCATCGATCTTCACATTCGTTTCATTATATGCAAAGATCATCACGATACATAAGGTATCTCACCTCATCTCTTCTGAATCCAAATTTCCCATAGAAACTATCCAGATTCCCAGAAGTATAGAACAATATTTCACTTATCCCATGTGACTTCAGTTCCCTGAGAAGTTCATTCATGAGAAAGGTTCCCATATGAAGATGCTGTATTTTCTGGTCAACAAAGAATTCCTGCAATTCATATTGCTTTTTGTCCATGAAAGGTAGGACAAATCCAACTGCTGCTCCGAAGATGTCATCATTTTCATCGACGAGAACATAGTTTTCGGAAGTGGAAATGGCCGTCATGACACTTAACCTTTCAAAGCAATCCTTTTCTTCCCATTCTTCATTCCATGGTTCCATTGAAAAGCATTCCTTCATGATAATGGACAATGGCCTGATATCCTTTTTCTCAAATGGTCTTACTTTATAAGTCATGAATCCTATATTCTCCCATATCCAATGGTCAGAAACGACATCGAAACCAACAATATTATACTATTGAATTTCATGCGATTAGTTTATAATATGCCTAATCATAGAGGAGGAAAAACTATGGCACAATTAGATGAAACCGATGAAAGTTTGGAAAACAAGACCGGCAGAGCCGTTCATGTCATTGATAAGAAAGTTCCAGTCGAACTGAATGGTACGGACAAGGCAGTCAATGTTGGTCTTTGGTTCTTACTCATCATCCCAGGTATCGTTTATACCTTCAAGAAGAATCATGCAAGAACCTACTTCAAGCAGTTGGAGCAGAAGATCCAGCATGATGCTTCCACCATCGACAACTACATGACCCAGAGAGTCGTCATTCTCCAGAACACCGCAAAGCTTCTTGAGAAGGCAATCGATCTCGACAAGGAAACCTTTGTCGACATCGCCAAGGCCCGTTCCGGACAGAGCAAGGATGGAGATACTGCACGTAATGAATTGCAGGGAACCCTCGAACTTGCCCAGCACAACATCAATGTCGTCCTTGAGAAGTATCCAGATCTCAAGGCTCATCAGGAAATCGCCGATGCCATGCAGCAGAACTCCTACCTGCAGCAGGAAATCACTGCCGCAAGAGAGGTCTACAACAACTCCGTCCAGAAGTGGAACGCAGAAATCTTCACCCTTTGGGCAAAGAAGTATGTTGCTGCCAAGGAAGGATACACAACCCGTATCCCATTCATCGCCAGCCAGGAAATCAAGGCCAAGAGCGAATCCGTTCTTTTCTAAATGTTTTCATGGGTCCCAAGCCAGTCTTGGGCCTTTTTTGTTGTCAATTTCTTTATTTCATCAATGCTTTTTTCATGTTTCTGACATTTTTCTTTGCATACCCTTCTTGACGTGATAAAATAGCCTTCGGCTAATTGTGAACTACACCCCGGTAAGGTTACAGTTTGCTCAAGATTCAAGAAAGGTATCAAATAAAATGCAGCGTCAAACTACAATTTACAAAAAGACCGACGTCGCCAAGAACTGGTATGTCGTCGATGCAACAAACAAGCCCCTTGGTCGATTAGCCTCCGAAATCGCGGTCGTACTCATGGGCAAGAACAAGCCTCAGTACACCCCAAACTTTGACAATGGTGACTACGTCATCGTCGTCAATTGTTCGAAGGTCTTGTTGACTGGGAACAAACTCATCGGTAAGAACTATTATGACAACAAGTCTAATAGCTACGGTGGTCTCAGAACTAGATCTGCCAAGGTCATGGTTGAAAAGTATCCAACCGAAATGATCAGAAGAGCCGTTGGTGGCATGTTACCCAAGGGTCCTTTAGGCAAAGAGATGTTGAAGAAGTTATACACTTATGCCGGTCCAGAACATGATAGACAGGATAAGAAGCCAGTCGCCGTTGAATTGGTCAAGAAGGAGGAGAAGTAATCATGGCTACCAAATCTGAAAAGCTCATTTACTCCGCCGTCGGCAGAAGAAAGTCTTCCGTCGCCAGAGTCTTCGTCACTCCTGGAACCGGTGCAATCGTCGTCAATGGCAAAGCAGCTGACGAATACTTCCCACACAAGGTTTTGATCCTCGACATCAACCAGCCATTCGGTGCCACAAGCACAGAAGGCAAGTATGACGTCAAGGCCAACATCGTCGGTGGTGGTTATTCCGGTCAGGCTGGTGCCTTAAGATTGGCTATCGCCAGAGCCTTGGTCAAGGCCAACGATGCCAACAAGCCACTCTTACGTGCAAAGGGTCTCTTGACAGTTGATGCCAGAGTCGTCGAACGTAAGAAGTACGGTCTTCGTAAGGCTAGAAAAGATAAGCAGTTCTCCAAGCGTTAATCCGACGCCTGGCTCTCTGCCAATCTTCCAACAAGAAAAGAAAATCCCTGGGAATCCGAACCCAGGGATTTTTCTGTTTCTCTTTTTTCATACATAAGAAAACGGAGCCTTGAAGCTCCGTTTTCATGTTTTGTCTGATTACTTATCCAATCCGCCGAAACGTAAGATATCCTTATATCTCTGTTCAGCATACTTGGCATTCTTTGCGAAGAGTTCCTCAGCATGCTCCGGATTGACTCTCGGAAGCTGAGAATAACGTGTGGAAGTAAGCAAGAAGTCCTTGATCTTGCTGAAATCCGGATTCTTGGATTTTGCGCCCATCGTAAGTGGAGACTTTCCTTCTTCGGCAAGACGTGGATCCCATGTATAGGTAAGGAAGTAACCACATTCGACGGCTAACTTCTCCTGAAGCATGGAGTTGCCTAAGCCACCACGGATACCCTGTTCCTGGCATGGGCAATAGCACATGATGAGGGATGGACCATTATAGGATTCAGCATCCTTGAAGGCCTTGATTGCCATTGCCGGATCAGCGCCTAAGGCGATAGATGCAACATAGACATGGTCATAAGCCATGGCGATGAGACCAAGATTCTTCTTTGCGGTCTTTTTACCGGAGGCTGCAAACTTGGCAATCTGACCTGTCTGAGAGGACTTGGATGCCTGACCACCAGTGTTGGAATAGACTTCAGTATCGAGTACAAGGATGTTGACATCATCTTCGGAGGCGATGACATGATCAAGACCACCAAAGCCGATATCATATGCCCAGCCATCACCACCGACGATCCAGACAGACTTGTCGAGCAAGTCGTTCTTCATCGGAAGCAATGCCTTGATTCCTTCGTTGGCAGAATTCTCAATGAGATAGATCATCTTTGGCAGAATTTCCCTGACATGAGCCTTGTTCTTGATGTTGTTGAGATAATCCGTGAGAACATCCTTAAGTTCCGGTTCAACCTTATCCTGGTTGTCGAGAATGATGTTGCAGATGCGATTGAGCTTCTGGTCAGTGGCAAGTCTCATACCATAACCATATTCAGCATTATCTTCGAAGAGGGAGTTTGCCCAAGCTGGTCCTTCACCCTTGCAGTTGGTGATGAACGGCGTCATCGGTGTGGAACCATTGTAGATGGAAGAACATCCAGTGGCGTTGGCAATGAGCATATCTGGACCGAAGAGCTGGGAAGCAAGACGGTAATATGGAGTTTCACCGCATCCTGCACAGGATCCGGAAACTTCCTGATATGGCTTATAGAAGGCAACTTCCTTCACTGTTCCGGCTGGGAAGTAGCCAGTCTTTGGCTCGACCTGCTTATAAAGGACATCAGCAGCCGGTTCATGGACGAACTCAGCCTTGGCATCAACCATCCTGAGAGCCTTATGTGCTTCCATGACTGGTCTGCCATTGGCATCCTTGATGATATTGCCGGCTTCATCCTTCTTTGGAGTCATCTTGCCAGGGCACTGGTTGACGCAGAGTGAACAGCCGACACAGTTCATCGGGCTGACCTGGATACGGAACTTGAGACCCTTGACATTCGGGCCGCCCATGGCCTGAAGGACATCACCCTTCTCCTCTTCCGGAAGCTTGGCGACATCTTCATCATCGAGCAAGAAGGCTCTGATGGTGGCATGTGGACAGACGAATGCGCACTGGTTGCACTGGATACAGTTTTCCTTGTCCCAGTGTGGAACACGGGCAGCATTGCCTCTCTTTTCCTTGAATGTGACATTCGGCTCCATGGTGCCATCCTCAAGTTCCCACTTTCTGAAGGTGGAGACTGGGAGATCATAGCCATCGAGGTTGTTGATGACGGCGATATAGGAATCCCAATAATCATCACCGGTTGGCTTGATGTTGGAGTTGACAGTCAAATCAGCCCAAGCTGGATCGACGGCAACTTCCCTAAGTCCTTCGGTACCGGAATCGATGGCCTTGTAGTTGAGGTCAACGACATCCTGACCCTTCTTGGCATATGTCTTGGCTGCAAACTTCTTCATCCATTCATTTGCCTCGGAATAAGGCATGATCTGTGGATTGAGATAGAAGAAGGCAGACTGAAGAATCGTGTTGGTATGTGGACCCATGCCGATGGCAAGGGCAATCTTATTGGCATCGATGACGAAGAACTTCGCATGCTTTGCGGCAAGCTGTTTCTTCATGCGGTTTGGCATGGCCTTGACAAGCTGTTCATCAGTCATGTTGGTGTTGAGAAGGAAGGTGCCGCCATCCTTGAGGTTGGCAAGCATGTCATACTTATAAAGATAGGAATCAACGGAGCAGGAGACGAAGTTGGCATTGCAGACATAATATGTGGAGTGAATCGGTTTCTTGCCGAATCTGAGGTGGGATCTTGTGACACCACCGGATTTTCTTGAGTCATAGGCGAAATATGCCTGGGCATACTGATGTGTTTCATCGCCGATGATCTTGATGGAGGACTTGTTGGCACCGACGGTACCATCAGAGCCTAAACCATAGAAGAGACAGGAAGTATATTCATGATCGAGGATATAGCTTTCATCAGCTGGGATGGAGAGATGTGTGACATCATCTTCGATGCCGATGGTGAAACCGGTCCATGTCTTTTCTGCATCCATGAAATCAAAGACACCCTTGATATGCTTTGGAGCAGTATCCTTGGAAGAGACACCATAACGGCCACCCAGGACCTTGATGTCAGTGAGGTTGTTCTGCTTGAGGGCAGCAACGACATCGAGATACAAAGGCTCACCGATGGAGCCTGGCTCCTTGGTTCTGTCGAGGACGGCAAGAGTCTTGACCGTCTTTGGCAAGCTGGCAATGAGATGCTTTGCGGAGAACGGACGATAGAGATAGACCTTCAGGACACCGACTTTTTCGCCCTTAGCCATAAGGTCATCGACAACTTCGGTGCAGGTTTCCGTTACGGAACCCATGGCAACGATGACTTTCGTTGCTTCCGGATCACCATAATAGACGAATGGGGCATAGCTTCTCTTGGTGGCATCGCTGACCTTCTGGAAGTATTCGCATGCAACGTCGATGATTTCATCTTCGTGGATGTTCTGTGCTTCTCTTCCCTGGAAGGTGATGTCATCATTTTCGGCACCGCCCTTGGTGACGGCATGTCCATGAGGATTCAGAGCTTTCTTCTTGAAGTTCTTGACGGCTTCCTCATCCAAAAGGCTCTTCCAGAAGTCATCATTGACGAATTCGACATTTTGGATTTCGTGTGATGTTCTGAAACCATCAAAGAAATGGATGACAGGAGAAGAAGACTTGATGGCGACAAGATGTGCCAAAGGAGCAAGATCGGCAACATCCTGAACGGACTGGGAACAGATCATTGCGGCACCGGTCTGACGGACAGCGTAGACGTCTCCATGATCACCGAAGATGGATAAGGAACGGCTGGCCAGGGATCTTGCAGCACAATGCAAGACGATTGGTAATTCCTCGCCAACCCACTTATAGATATTCGGAATCATGAGGAGCAAACCCTGGGAAGCAGTATAGGTCGTTGCCAGTGAACCACCGGCAGCAGCACCATGGACTGCACCGGATGCACCGGCCTCAGACTGCATTTCCATGACCTTGACGATATCGCCAAAGGCGTTCTTCATACCAGCAACAGCATATTCATCGACATGTTCAGCCATCGGGCTGGAAGGAGTGATTGGGAAGATTGCGGCAACTTCAGTGAACTTATAAGAACCTAAAGCAGCAGCAGTGTTACCATCTACTGACTTCATTGAGAATTTCTCTTTTTCCATAGACTTCCTCCAATAAATAATATTCTCTGATGATTATTATACCCCCTTTGGGAAGCGATTACTTAGTTATTTTTTGACGTTTTCCACCAAAAGTGTGTTTATTTTTCCTTTTGTTGGTCATTTTTTCGACAGTAGCATGAGGATTTCATAAA
>CAVJFW010000008.1:47771-50527 GCA_963648975.1 bacterium
CGACTCGTTTTTTCAAAAAAGATGATTTTTTTTGCATTATCAGTTAGTTTCCATAAACATTTATGCTATCAGAACATTCTTTTTTGTTGATTGCTGAAAAGTAAGAGGAAATAATTGTTGCATTAGTCAAATGAATAAAGTATCATATGAACAGCAATTCATATGAAAGGAGAATGATATGTCTCATCACTGCCATTGTCACGACCACTGTGACGAAAAGGAAGAAACAGAAATCACATCCGAGGAAGACGAAGAAAAAGAAGAAAAGAAAGAGAAAATCAAGAACATCATCCTTCTTATCTGGGGCGTATGCTGTCTTGTTGTCGCATTCATATTGAACAAGGTTGATTCGACATACACGGACATCAGCTGGAGCCTCTTCTCCGTCAAGGAATTCTACTCCTCGCTCTCCTTTATATCCTTCATTCTCTATACAATCGGATTTTTGCCTTTACTATGTTCCACCGGCAAGGAATGCCTTGAGGAAATAAAGGAAGGGAACATCTTCAACGAAAACACCCTGATGATCATCGCAACCATCGGTGCGTATGCCATCAACGAATATCCAGAAGCACTCTTCGTCATTCTCTTCTCCATCGTCGGTGAGGCACTTGAGGATTACGCCACGGAGAATTCCAGGAAATCCATCAAATCGCTGGTCAACGACATGCCTCTATACGCTCACTACATCGACGAAGAAGGAAACATCGTCGAAAAGAGTCCTGAAGATCTCCGCATCGGTGACAGAATCGAGATCAAGCCTGGAGAAAAAATAAGTGTCGATGGAAGAATCATCAAGGGAACCACCTCGCTTGACCTTTCCAGCCTCAATGGAGAATCATTGCCCAAGGAATTCATGGAAGGCGATGACGTCTTCTCCGGAAGCATCAACATCAGCAGTGCCATAACCGTGGAAGTCACGAAGGAATTCAAGGACTCCACATTATCCAAAATCATGGATCTGGTAGAGAATCAGCAGGCCAAGAAAGCCAAGACAGAGAAGTTCATCACGAAGTTCGCAAAATACTACACACCGAGTGTCGTCCTCATCGCCGTGTTGGTCTTCTTCATCGGATTTGGTGTATCCGGTTGGTCATGGACAAATGGTGGACACGACTGGTTGTATAAGGCATTATCCATTCTTCTCATCTCCTGTCCATGCTCTCTTGTCATCGCCGTTCCGATCACCTTCTTCTCATCCATAGGTGTCGGCAGCAAACTTGGAATCCTCATCAAAGGTTCTGTCAGCATCGAAGACATGGCCAAGGCCAAAAACATCGTCTTTGACAAGACAGGTACTCTCACTCTCGGACAGTTTGCCCTTATGAACACCCCGGACGAGAATCTTCTGAAGATTGCCGCAAGTCTGGAATCAAAATCCACGCATCCACTTGGAAAAGTCATTGTCGATGCAAATAAGAATGGTCTATATTCTGTTGATACATTCAAAAACATTCCTGGCAAAGGTATCGAGGGTGTCATTGACGGAAAAACATATTTCATAGGCAATGCATCATTGATGAATGATCAGGAAATCAGTAATTTCAAAGAAGAGGAGACCCCTTATAAGGCACTCTATCTTGCCGAAAGAGGCGAAGGATATCTCTGCAGTTTCATCGTTGCTGACCAGGTCAAGCCCAACGCCAAGGAAACCATCACAAGCCTTAAGAATGAAGGATTCGAAAAGACAAGGATGTTATCCGGCGATGATCTGAAGATTGCCGAATCCGTAGGAAAGGAACTTGGCTTGGACGAGGTAAAGGGAAATCTTCTTCCGGATGAAAAGCTGAAAGTAGTCGAGGAGCTGTCCAAGACAAAGGAAAAGGTTTGTTTCGTCGGTGACGGCATCAACGATTCACCATCCATTCTCACCAGCAATGTCGGCATTGCCATGGGTGCCCTCGGAAGCGATGCAGCCATCGAAGCCAGTGACATCGTCATCATGGATGACAACATCTCCAAGGTTGCCGAGGCGAAACACCTCTGCAAAAGGACGATGGCAATCGCCATAACGGTCATTGCGTTATCCATTGTCCTGAAAGTCATTTTCATGATTCTGGTTCTCACAGGTGTGCTCGGCAATTTTGCCATGATTGTCTCCGGTCTATCTGACACCGGCGTCATGATCATCTGTGTCCTGGTCGCCATCAGCATCATGTTCTACAAGCCAAAATATTTGTCAATCAAAAAGTAAAATTCAAAAAAACAGTGTGGTCATCCTGCCTTCTCTGAGGCCGGAAATGGTCACACTGTTTTCTTAAAGTCCCTTTTTCTTTCTGTCGTCGTATAAGTCTTCGTCTTTTTCCGAAACATGCTCAAGTCCTGTCTTGAAGAGATCTTTTATGTGATTGTCCGTCAGGGTATAGACGATGGACTTTCCGTTTCGATGCGTTGTCACGATGTCGTGCTGTCTCAGGATTGCCAGCTGATGGGAGATTCTTGACTGTGACATACCCATCACCTGGGCGATGTCATTCACGCAAAGTTCATGTTCGGAGAGAAGCGAAATCAGGATGAGTCTCGTCTTGTCGGCAAAAAGGGAATAGAAAGACGCAAGACTTTCAAACGACTTGTTCGAAAGCATTCCGTCTTCGATCATCTGAATATCCGCAATCTGCTTTTCCGTTTTTTCCATAGCCTCATTATACAACATTTTCAGGTCTCTACAGGCTCAATTTTGAATTTGCCGTATTCCTACCCATATTTTTCATCAAAAGGGCCAAAAACGGCTGAAACAGCTTTTATTTTCTATATAT
>CAVJFW010000009.1:0-34223 GCA_963648975.1 bacterium
ATCGTATTCTCCTTTCTGCGTGATATATTAACGAAACAGTTTTATTTGTTTCTTCTTGATTACATTATAAATAGATGTGTATCTTATTGTCAACAATAAGGTTACTTTTTTTTACAAAATAAAAACTGCCACCATCAGGTGACAGTCATAAAACTAGTATTCGACGACGTCAATGTTATCGAGGAGAAGTTTCTTCTGAGCTTCATCCTGGACAGCCTTGAGCCTTGCTGCAGAACAGACAGAAATCCACTGCTGGACATAGTTGGCATTGGTATAGGTCTTCTTGCAGAATTCCTTGAGATAGACATTGGCTGACTTCTCATCCCCGTCAAGAAGGAAGAGAAGATAGGTCATGGCAGCATCGGCAGAGGCATTGCCTCTGGTGACGTGAGCCCAATCAAGGATGTAATATTTTCCACTCTCGTCGAAGATGATGTTCTGTGGGAAGAAATCACCATGGCAGAACTTGTAATGGTTCGGCATCTTTTCCAATTTCAGGGAAAGATCATATTTGGTGGAAGAGGAAAGTCCGGAATCGGCGATATAGGAATTGAGTTTGTCCTTGAGCTTCGGAAGCATGAGATTGGAGGAAAGTCTTGAGAGAAGCTGGATATGGATTTTGACCAACTCAGTGACATATTTCTTTTTGTTGGCAGGATCTGCTTCCATCATCTGAGCCAAGGTCTTGCCCTTGATTTCCTGTGAGGAAAATGCCCAATCATCACCAACCTTAAACACTTCGTAGACTTCGGGAACGGAAATCTTGCACTCATAGGCGTACTGCTGATACATTGCTTCCTTCATTGCAAAGGAACCATCGAAGAACTTATGGTCAAAGACCTTGGTGATTACACCGTCCTTGACATAAACCTTCTTGTGGTTGTGCTCGGCAATCAGCTTTCCCAATTCTCTTGTTGCCATTCTTATTTCTCCTTTACTGAGGTTTTCTTGATTTTATTATACTCTTCTTCTCCATAATATGCTTCAAGATAAATTTCTTTTATTTCGGAAATGAGAGGATAACGTGGGTTGGCACCGGTGCACTGATCGTTGAAGGCAGCTTCACTCATCTCATCAAGATGTTCCTTGAAGGCTGTTTCATCGACGCCGGCTTCCTTGATGGTCATCGGAAGTTCGATATCCTTCTTCAGGGCATCGATTTTCTCAATAAGCTTCTTGAACTTGATTTCGTCAGTCTTGCCAGTGATGCCGAGCATTTCAGCAATTTCACAATATCTTCTGAGTGTATGTGGATATTTATACTGTGGGAAAGTGCCCATCTTTGTCGGCTGTTCACCGGCATTGAACTTCATGACAGGATCAAGCATCAAGGAAACACAGACACCATGTGGAAGATGATGATAGGCACCAAGCTTGTGACCGCAGGAGTGATCGATGCCCAAGAAGGCATTGGCAAAGGCGATACCGGCAATCGTTGCGGCATGAGCCATATGTTCCCTGGCTTCCGGATCAGAAGCACCATTGTGATAACATCTTGGAAGATAGTCGAAGATTTCCTGGATGCCTTCCTTGGCCATGGCATCAGAGAAACTTGTGGCATACATGGATGCATAAGCTTCCATGCAGTGAGTCAAGGCATCGATACCAGAAGCTCTGGTAAGTCCCTTAGGAATGTTGAGCATAAGGTCGGAATCGATGATGGCCATATTCGGCATCAATTCATAATCAGTGATTGGATATTTGGTTCCATCTCTCTGATCGGTGATGATGGCAAACGGAGTGACTTCGGAGCCGGTACCGGCAGTTGTCGGAACACAGACGAGCATTGCCTTCTCTCCCATCTTCGGGAAGGAGATGACTCTCTTTCTGATATCCATGAAGTCCATGGCCATATCCTCGAAGCTGACTTCCGGATGTTCATACATGACCCAGGCGATCTTTGCGGCATCCATCGGAGAGCCACCACCCAAGGCGATGATGACATCAGGCATGAAGAACTTGCATACGGAGACGATTTCCTCTGCGCAGGCAAGTGTCGGATCCGGAGCGACGTTGGAATAGATTTCAGTCTGGATTCCCAACTTCTGAAGTGGAGAAACAATCTTGTCAGCCATACCAGAAGTGAAAAGGAACTTATCGGTGACGATGAGAACCTTCTTCTTGTCATAGACGTACTTTAATTCTTCCAAAGCCTTGGATAAGCAGCCAGGCTTGAAGAAGATCTTACTTGGGGTTCTGAACCAAAGCATATTTTCTCTCCTTATTGCCAATGTCTTGATGTTCAAAAGATTCTCGATACCGACCTGACCGGAAACGGAATTGCCGCCCCAGGAACCACAGCCCAAGGTAAGGGATGGCTTGATCCTGAAGTTGTAGATATCACCGATTCCACCCAAGGAAGATGGTGTGTTGACCAAAAGACGGCAGGCCTGAAGTTCATTCTTGAAACGGTCGATGAGGTCATGATGGTTCAAGGCATCGCAATAAAGATCAGCGGTATGTCCCCAACCAGCCTTGAGAAGGACCTTTGCCTTAGCCATGGCATCATCGAAGTCATTAGCACAATATAGGGCAACGACCGGGCAAAGCTTCTCATGGGCGAATTCTTCGCTGAGGTCAACCTTTTCAACTTCGCCGACCAGCATCTTGGTGTTCTCCGGAACCTTGAATCCAGCCATTTCAGCAATGATGGATGCGCTCTTGCCGACAATCTTGGCGTTGGTTGCACCATGAATGATGATGGTCTTTCTGACCTTTTCCGTCTCATCGGCATTCAGGATATAGGCACCACGATAGACAAATTCAGCCTTGACGGCAGCATAGATTTCCTTGTCGACGATGACGGCATTCTCAGAAGCACAGATCATACCGTTGTCAAAGGTCTTACCATGAATGATGGAAGAAACGGCCATCTTGATGTCAGCAGACTTGTCGACGATGACAGGAGCATTTCCAGGGCCGACACCGATAGCCGGCTTGCCGGAAGAATATGCGGCAGTGACCATACCTGGACCACCAGTGGCCAAGATGCAGTCGCAGGACTTCATCAATAAGCCGGAAGCCTCAATGGATGGCTGTTCGATCCAACCGATGATTCCATCCGGAGCACCTGCCTTGACGGCAGCTTCCAAAACGATCTTGGCTGCATGAATCGTGCAGGCCTTTGCTCTCGGATGTGGGGAGAAGATGATACCATTTCTCGTCTTCAGGGCAAGAAGGGACTTGAAGATGACGGTGGAGGTTGGGTTGGTCGTCGGAACGATACCACCCAAGATACCTAAAGGCTCGGCAACCGTCTCATAGCCATTGTCAACATCTCTCTCCAAGACATCGCAGGTCTTGGAATGACGATATGCATTATAAATATATTCGGCGGCAAAATGATTCTTCATGACCTTGTCTTCGACAACGCCCATACCAGTCTCCTCGACCGCTTCCTTGGCAAGTGGAATACGTGCCTTGTTGGCAGCGATGGCGGCAGCCTGGAAAATCTTATCAACCTGTTCCTGAGTATAAGTGGCATAGATCTGCTGTGCAGTTCTTACTTTATCAAGAAGTTTATTGAACACCTCGGCAGTTTGATTCTCTAACTGTTCATCCATTGTGAATAGCCTCCTATTTTTTCATGACATCATTTTAATCAAAACGAGCATTTGTATACAATACTTTTTTGAACAAAACGTGCATTTTTGCGTTCAATTGAAGCATATATGCACGTTTTAAAGTCACTTTAGGTAGTTGTGTGCAATAATTGCGCATCACTATCAGAACCATCGTTCTTCCCCGATGCAGTTTATATGAACGTATAAACGTTCCGGAATGAAAACAGCCTTACATCGCAAGGTTATCTTCATTCGTCATACAGTACCGGATTGTTCTTTTTTTGATTTAGTCTAATTTATTGTTATCCTTCAGCATTTCCAGATAAGGTCTTGTTTTATAACCGAGTTCCTTGGATGCCTTTTGAATATCGTAGGCATTGTTTTTTTCAAATTATAAACAAAGAAAGCAGTCATTCCTGCCTCCTGAATTTTATCTGTTTCTTCCCATAAGCCTATACCAAAAGGAAATACCCGAATTTTAAAGTCGGAAAAGATAGATTCAAAAAACACAAAATCGGCAAAATTTTGATTTACGGAGCATAAAAACATATCTTTTCCTACAAGGCCGAAATCCATTGATTTATAGGCGGATACTGGGTAAAGTAATTTTTGCTTGATTACCATTTTCTTTTATGGTATCATTCTTAAGCACGTTTTTTATGAAGTTTTGCTTTATTGTGCTTAATTGGGAGGATACTTAATATGTCTAGAACATGCCCTATCACTGGAAAGAAGCCGATGTCTGGTAAGAATGTTTCTCATTCCATGAGACACACCTGCAGACGTTGGAACGTCAACCTTCAGACAACCACAGTTGTCATCGATGGCAAGAAGCAGAGAATCAGAGTTTCTGCTGCCGGCTTACGTACCTTGAGAAAGAACGCAAAGGCTCAGGCCAAGGTTGAAGCCACTCCAGTCGCTGAAGAAGCCAAGTAAACTTCCTTTCGAATAAAAGAGACAGTTCCGATTGTGGAACTGTCTTTTTTCATGCAACGCTTTTTACGGCGATATTGATAAGAAGCAGGAAGGATACAAGATATTCCATTCCCAGGAATATCCATTCGTACATGGCAAAGAAATTCACCTTCGGCTTCACATAATACGTCTTTCCGTTTTCCTCCGTCTTATCCATCCTGAACCAATTGAGAAGCTTCGAATTGAACAAGGAACCGAGCAATACCACGCCAAGTATACTGACGATGATGAAAATCGGCTGGGAGACCTGATCCGTATCAAGCATGGCAGAAGGAATCAAAAAGGATATACCAAGAAGAATGCAGCTGAGGGAGAACAGGAAGAAGCCGATGAAGGCAAGACTGATATGTGACTTATAGAACGTCAGGGAAAGGATGTTGCTGACAGAAAGACACAATAATGAGATGGGAAGCATGGCTGCAAGGAAATACATGTATCCCCCAGAAAAGGAAATCAGGAAGAAGCTTTCTCCGACCATGCCGGAAAGACAGGCCAAGCCAAGCAATATATAGGAAACAATCCTGACAGTGATTTTCTGCGAGATGTAGAAATTATAGGGAAACGAATTCCTGAAATGATTTTTCTCCACCCCGGAAAGCATGGCGTTGGAATAGATCACAAGCGCCATATACATCAGAAAGAGAGCAAATCCGATGACCAGGAATATGGACGAAACACCAAAATACATACTCGTTCAGCTCCTGTTTCCATGAAGGGACTGAAGACATTTCTTCCTGTCCGTTGACTTGAAGTAATAGGAACCTGCGACAAGGAAGTCAGCACCTGCATTCACACATAGCGGAGCAGTGGAATCGTTGATTCCGCCATCGACGCCGATGAAATAATTCAGATTGAACTTCTTCCGATAGCTGTCAAGCTCCCCGATTTTGTCTTCGCTTCCTGGTATATATTTTTGTCCACCCTTTCCAGGCACGACAGACATGACAAGGACATAGTCAAAGAAGGATATCACGGTCTTGACTTCCTTTGTCTCCGTATCCGGGGAAAAGGCAATGCCGAGCTTCAATGACGGATATTTTGCCTTCACTTCCTTGATTCTGGGAATGTCACCCAAGGTCAAGGCCTCATAATGGAAGCAGATTTCCTTTACGCCAAGAGATGCAAAAAGATTGACCTGCTTCATGGGATTGACGGTCATCAGATGGACATCGAAGGTGATTTTGTCACCATAGGCCTCGTTGACCTTCCTGAAGATAGGTTCACCGAAGGAAATCTCATCGACAAAGGTTCCGTCCATGACATCGTAATGGATGTGGGTGATACCAAGAGCGATGCACTCCTCGATATCCTTGGACAGGTTATTGAAATCAGCGCTGAGAAGGGATGGTCTGATCAAAGTTTCTTTTTCCATAAATCGTTTACTTTCACCTCTTTGATGATACGAAGATAATTATCATACGAATCGGCACTTAGCCTATCGTCCTTGATGGCGGCATGGACACCACATCCTTTTGATGATTCAAGATGGCAGCAGTCCTTGAAGAAGCATTCAGCGGATATTTCGTCATATCCAGGAAAACAATGGGCAAAATCAAGGCTTTTTATGTCTCTCAGCTCCAATTCGGAAAAGCCGGGAGTATCGAAGATGAATCCATCCTCGAAGGGAAGAAGGACGATTTCCTTGGTGGTATGCCTGCCTCTGCCGGAGTTGACATATAAGGCATCGACCTTTCTCTGGAAGTCAGGACATATGAGATTGATCAGCGAGGATTTTCCGACACCTGTCTGACCGACGAAGGCTATCGACTTTCCTCTTATCTCTTCTCTGAGGAGGGAAAAATCGAATTTCGTGGAATCATGCGTGTTCAGAAAATACACGGGGTAGGAAAGTTTGGTATAGTAGGAGATTCTTTTTTTGATCTCGTTCATTTCCTTCTTTCTGACAAGATCAGCCTTGGTCAATATGATTCCGGCCGGAATGTCATGAAACTGAAGGAAGGAGAGAAATTTGTCAAGCAGATAGGAGGAAAAATCAGGTTCCTTCAGGGAAACGATGACATAAGCCATGTCACAGTTGGAAAGGCGTGGCCTTTGCAGGAAATTCGTTCGTTCCATGACAGCCGAGATGACATTCTGGTCATCCAATTTAACATAGTCGCCGATGACGATCTTTTCACCCTGATAGGTGATTTTCCTGCGATTGGGATTCAGTGAGAGGGTATGGTCCTCGATGCAGTACAGCTGGTATCCCAATGACGTTGAATTCAGTACACGGTAAATCTTATCGTTCACTTCCGCGATCCTTCTTTGCCTGTCTGGCAGCCTTCTGCAGTTCCTTCTTCTGGCGGTTTTCTTCCTTGCGCTGTTTTGCGGAAGGTGAATTCGGATGGAAGAAATCATATAGGAAGGAGGAAGTCTTCCTATCGAGCAGAGACGGATTCTTCAGAATCTTCTCGATTTCGTTTCTCATCATTTCTGCGTTGACATATCTGTCGTTGGGATTCCTCAGACATGCCTTGTAGATGATGTTCTCGATGCATTCCGGAGTCTTCGGATTGTATTTCTTGATGGATGGGAATTCATCCCTGATCTTCATGGCGGAAATCGCATAATAGTTTTCACCGTCAAAAGGTACCCTTCCGGTGATCAGTTCGAAGAAAGTGATACCCATGGAATAGATATCGCTGCGATTGGTGGACGGATTGCCCTGGGTGACTTCCGGAGCGATGTAATAAATGGTTCCGACGACATTTTCCTGTCTCGTGACATGACTGGAATTCTGGAAGGTGGCGATGCCGAAATCACCAAGCTTGATGATGCCTTCGCTCGTCAGGAATATGTTCTGTGGCTTGATGTCACGATGGATGATGCCATGGTTATGGGCATACATGACGGCAGAGCAAAGCTGATACATGATGTCACAGGCTTCCATGAAGGAAAACTTTCCCCTGACATCGAGAACCTCCTTGAGGTTCTGGCCTTCGACATATTCGTTGACCATGTACGGAAGCCCTTGGTAGGATCCGACATTGAGAACCTTGACGATGTTCTGATGATTGAGACTTGCGCTTGCCCTGGCTTCTCTTTCGAATCTGGAAAGGTTGACCTTGTTGGCAGCGGTCTCCTCCTTCATCATCTTGATTGCCACATCCTTGTCCGAAATCAGATCATGGGCACGATAAACGAAGGCCATGCCACCGGAGCCGGCCACTTCCATGATCTTGTATCTGTCATCGATGATTTCGTTGATGCGTTCTGTTGCTTCTTCCATGATCAGTTATCCCAGATGGCGACGGCGACATTGTCGTTTCCGCCTGCATTCAAAGCTTTCTTGATCAATTCCCTTGCTTTTTCCATGGCTGGAAGAGAGGAAGTCATCGTAGCCTGGATTTCCTCATCGCTGACCATGTTATATAAACCGTCCGAGCATAAAAGGATGCTCTTGTAGGCATCGTTGCTGAAGACGAATTCCTCACAGTTTGTCAGATCCGGATTGATGCCGACGGCATTGATCAGAAGATTCTTCTGAGGATGGGTTGCCATCTCAGCCTTGGAAATCTTGCCGGATTCATATAAAAGTTCGACATATGTCTGATCCTTGGTTATCTGCTTCAGAACCCCCTGCGGATCGATGATGTAGCATCTTGAATCACCGACGGAGAAGATCGTGGTCTCCTTGTCGCCGATGACGCAACTTACGGCCGTCGTACCCATTTCACGGTATTCATCGCCGGAAAGGGAAAGCTTGTAGATTTCCTGGTTTGCCTTCTTCATCTGCTTCTTGTAGAACTTCTTGCTTCTTCTGGTATTGAAGGTATGTCTTTCCGAATTGAATTTGATGGAAAGGGAATCAACTACGATCTTGGAGGCGACTTCACCTTTTCTGTGGCCTCCCATGCCATCTGCGATGACCAAAAGCTTGCCATATTGCTGGCATACGGCATAAGCGGCATCTTCGTTATTCTTGCGGCGGAGACCAATATCACTCAAAGCCGCTATTTTTTCATTCATTTCCATTTTTATGTTTCGCCCTCAATTGGCCACAGGCAGCATCAATATCGCTTCCGAATTCCTTCCTGATCGTCGACTTGATATGTTTCTGAAGAAGGAAATTATGGAAGAGTTCCACATTTTCGTCCATCGAACGCTCAAATCCATTCTCCATGACAGGGTTATAGGGAATGAGATTCACATAGCCGAAAGTCGGTGCGATAAGCTTTGCCAATTCCCTGGCACACTCTATTGTATCATTGACGCCTTTGATTAGGATATATTCAAATGTAACTCTTCTTCCTCCAGAGTCCTTGGAATACTGCAAAATGGCAGGAATCAGCTGTTCGAGAGGATAGGCATGGTTGATTGGCATGAGTCTATCCCTGATTTCATTGTTCGGAGCGTGGAGAGAAATGGCCAGATTGATCTGCAGGCCTTCCTTTCCGAATTTCAGGATACCTGGGACAACGCCACAGGTAGACACCGTGATATGTCTTGCTCCGATATCCAGACCGAACTGCGAATTGATGGTCCTGATGAAGGAAAGAACGTTGTCGTAGTTGTCAAATGGTTCTCCGGTGCCCATGACGACCACATGGGTGACATGTGCCTTTTCGTCACGGCTGCGAAGCAGCTCGTCGAAATACAGAACCTGTCCAAGCATCTCATCCGGAGTCAGGTTTCTCTTTTTCTTCAGAAGACCGGAGGCACAGAAGGCACAGGTCATGTTGCAGCCTACCTGGGAGGAGACACAGACACTATATCCGTAGACATAATGCATCAGGACGCCTTCGACCTCCTCACCATCCCTTAATCTGAAGAGACATTTGATGGTGCCATCGGCGCTTTCCTGTTTTAAGGACATGGAAGGAAGACAGAAATCGAAATTTTCCTTCAGTTTTTCCCTGAAATCCTTGGATATGTCGCTCATCTCATCAAAGGAGTGAACTCTTTTCTGATAAAGCCAGGAATAGATCTGTTTGCTACGATATGTCGATTGATTCATTGCCTGCATGATCTTGGTAAGATCCTCAAGCGAATAGGAATATATGCTAGTCATCTTTTTCCACCTTTCTCTTCAGCAGACAATAATATCCGCCTTCCGAATCCATCTTATCCGGAAAAACAACTTCCCTGACAATCATGGAGAAGTCCTTCCTCTTATCAAGGAAGGAATATATGACATCATCGGTTTCCTTTTTCAAAAGACCGTGATTCACAAAGAGAAGATATCCACCCTTCTTGACGAATTCCGCGTTTCCAAGAAGACCTTCAACCTGCTCATTGAAAGACCTGGATATCATATTTTCCTTCAATGACGGAAGGATGGAAGGATCAATCCTGCTTTTTCCCGTCTTCAGGTCTTTTCCATGCATGATGACGACATCAAAGGAATCATAAGGTTCGAATGTCTTCAGCAGTTTCAATGAGGAATGGATGACTTTCGTCTTCTTCAGCTTGAAATAGGAAACGGCGTCCATGCCGGAACGATAAGAAATGTCATCCTCATACACGCTTACCATCCTACCCTGATAATATTTCTCACAGCCGAAGGCAACAGGCAAGAAGGAGAAACCATCATCAAGTCCGGTCATGAGGACATTCGGCATCAGGGAAGGTATTCTCACCTTGGAATATCCAAGTGCCTCGACATATCCTATCGGATAAAGTCCCATCTTCTTGAGTTCCTTCATCGGAATCATCTTTTTGGATTCATAAACGCCAAAGCCATCATCAAGATTGAGATATTCAAGACTTTCATCGGTGATATCAGCCTCATTCCTCAAGGATGATGCATAAAAGAAATTCGGTCTGCGGTGTGCCTTTGAGGCAATGCAAAGTGCACGTTCGGAGGAATAATCCTGGCTTAGATTTCTCAAAAGGAATTCCGGAAACTCAAGAACGAGGGAATTATATAAAAGTGGAGATTTCTTGACCTCCTCAGGAACCATGAATGATTCCTTGGACATCTTTCCAAGCTTATCGATGTTCTCACTTAAATCTCCGGTAAGTCTCATCTTCATGAAGGCATCATGATATCTATGGGAAACATCCGCAAAAGAAATATCCTTATGATATCTGATTTCATGAAGGGCAATCAGAAGAAGAATATGTTCCTCACTGTTGACGGGATAGAGGAACTGATTCTGGCACTCAAAAGACAGGCAGAAATAATGTCTCAAAACACCTAGGACATTCTCCTGCAATCTCTTTTTGCCGATGCTGGAAAGGTTTTCTTCCATATTCGTCTTGAACATGGCTTCACGATAGTTTTTCCTCTCGAGAAGGATATCGCCAAGCACCTTAAGTTCCGGAACATAATCAGCCATCAGATACCTCACATGAATCAACTAATTATATACGAAATTGATGGATTTTTGCACCTTTCGGCTCAAAAGTCACGATAAAGTCTGTCACATGCCTTGGATAAGGAAAGATTGAGGGTTTCGGCAAGGGAAACATATTCCTTCAGTTCCTTGATGATGGCCTCATAGACATTCATGTCTTCCCTGGCAAGCTTTGGAGTATTCTCGATATAGAAGGCATTGACAATATAGTCTCTTTTGTTGAGAACCTTTCTGAGGTTATCCATGTCCTTCTTGCTCAGTCCTTTGGCATTCTCAAAGAAAATGATAAGCTGCTGTTCACTTAACCCCTTATGTTCCACAAGGTAAGCCTGGGCGATTGCCTCCGCGCTTTCCACCTGAGAAAGGCTTCCAGCCATATAGGCCGTCTCCTTTTCCTTGGCAGCAGTAAGGGATATGACACGATATGCATTCTTTATGGCAAACTGACAGACCTGGATGAAATTTCCGGTCAGATATGTGATTGATTCCAAATAAGTCATGATATACCTTCCTTGAATAATTGATTTTTATGAAAAAAACCCATACGAGATGGGTTCTTTATCGAAATAGATTGAGGCTAAAACTACTCAGCCTTTTCTTTGACGTCCTTGACCTTCTTGCCGTTGTAATAACCGCAACTTGGGCAGACGTGATGAGGCTTGATTTCAGCTCCGCAATTTGGGCAAGTAACAGTGTTAACAGCCTTTAAAGCGGTGTTCTGTCTGACCATACCCTGCTTAGCGTGGCCTCTTCTTCTGGTTGGAACTGCCATATGTCTTATCCTCCAATTCTAAACTATGCTAAAACGCAAGGTTTATTATACGACTCGACCTTGAAAATGTAAACAAATATTTTGTCCTCGTCATCACTTCCAATTGATGGAGTCATAAAGCGCAAGATATTCCTTGGCAGACTTTCCCCAGGAATAATCGCCCAGCATGCCTACCTTCTGCATATGGTCGATTCTATTCTCATGGAATGCCTTGCATGCCCTATAGTAGGCATTGACACATCCATAATAATCATCATTGTAGAAAGTATAGCCATTGGCGATGTCGCCCTTCGTCTCGTCGAAGACGGTGTCATTGAGACCACCGACATTGCTGACGATAGGAAGCGTACCATAACGCATGGAGATGTATTGACTGGTTCCACATGGTTCGAAATAGGAAGGCATGAGGAAGAAATCACTTGCGGCATAGACCAGATGGGCAAGAATCTCATCATAACGTTTCACGAAATAGACATTCCTGTACTGAAGAGCCTTGGAAAGGAACATATCCTCCATCTCACCGGTACCGATGACAATCATCTTGGCATTCATCTGTTCAAGATGAGGCATGATGTCCATGATTCTTTCAACGCCTTTCTGGGCAGAAAGACGAGTGATGGCAGAAAACAATGGACCATCGAAGTTGACATCCATGCCAAGTTTCTCATAGAGAGCCTTCTTGTTGGCCTTCTTTCCTTCCTTGACAGTTGAAAGATCATAGTTCTTGGCAAGATGCCTGTCGGTCAAAGGATTCCAGATGTCGATGTCTAAGCCATTGACGATGCCGGAGAAATCATTGTGACGGCACCAATCGATGATGGCGCCCATTCCCCCAAAGCCCTTGTGGTCGGAAATCAATTCCTGGGCATGTGTCCTTGAGACGGTGTTGATCTTGTCAGCGGACATGATGCCGGTCTTGAGGAAGTTGAAGGAATCTCCAAGACGGACAAAACCGGAATCAAAATATCCCAATGAAAGGTTGAAGTAAGTGATCAGGTCTTCCCTCTTTGCCCATCCCTGATATGCAGGATTATGAATCGTGAGGACTGTCTTGATTGTTCTTGGATTGTATTTCAGAAGCAATGGAAGAACAGCTGTCTGCCAGTCATTGCAGTGAACGACATCAAAGTCATTGTGTCTGGTGATGAAGGTGTTGACTGCCATGATGAAGCAGGCAAATCTTTCATTGTCATCGCCATAGCCATATAACTGATCGCGGTCAAAGCGATCCATGGCACAGAAATAGAACGTGATGCCATCTCTCTTGACGGAAAAAACGCCACATCCCTGGGTTCTCCAATCCATCTTGAAATCAAACTGATCATAGAAGCCAGTCATGATTTCCGGGAATTTGTTTCTCATCGGATGGTAAAGTGGCATGATGACAGAAACGTCCTGTCCCAATTTGGCAAGGGCCTTGCCATAGGAATAGATGAAGTCTCCCAAGCCTCCGCTTTTGGCATAGGGAAGAGCTTCCGGAGTGACTAAAAGGATTTTCATTTTCAGACGATGTCTCCTCTTCCAATATAGATAGGTTCTTCCTTGGTTCCGATGATCTCAGATACATGGAGAATCTGGGCATCACGGTCGATGACGGCATTTTCGATATGTGTTCCTTCGGAAATCACAACATCGTTGCCGATGATGGAATTGACAATCTTGACATCTTTGCCAACCTTGATGTGACGGCCAAGGATTGAGCCCTGGACTTCGCCTTCGATGACGCTACCGTTGGCAAGGTAGGAATTGACGACATTGCTTCCGGTACGATACTGGGTCGGAGGTGTGTCATAGGTTCTGGTATGAATGGTCCAGTCATCGGCAAAGAGGGAATCATAGACCTTGCGATCGAGAAGTTCGAGAGAATATTCGAGATAATGCGGAAGGGAATCGAAATCCCTGACATATCCGTCGAACTTGGCAGCTCTGATCATGACGGTCGGGGCAAGATACTTCAGACAGTCGGAAATGTTGAAGAACACGGAAGTGGAACGTGCATATTCGACAAGGGATTCCAGCATTGGATAATCGAGGATGAGGCAACCCAAGGAGATGTCACCGCTGTCTTCATCACCGAGGTTAGCCTCGATGCGATTGACCTTTCCACGTGGGGAGATGCCTAGCTTGCTGGCACCGATGAAGTTCGTCTTCAGTCCCTTTTCGACATGAGTGTAAAGAAGGGAAATACGATCACCGCTGGCAATATGTTCTTCAACAAGCTTATGGAAATCAGCCTCATAGATGAAGTTCGGCATGGCGATGACGACATAATCCGGATGTGTATCCTTGAAGAAAACCTTGTTTTCGATGAGGTCGGCCACATCGGTATTGTATGGCGGATTGGCGACCATCGGCTCATCATAGAGAATTTCCAATGAGCCACGTTTTGTATTCGAAATCCAGGATCTGCCGTTTCCGACATGCTTTGTCAGGGAACGGATATGATTCTGACATAAGATACCCATGTTGAGGATACCGGAATTCATGAAGTTGCTGAGATGGAAATCCATGAATGTGAAACGGCCCAAGAATGAAGTTGAGGCAATCGGTCTATGTTTGGTCAAAGGACCGAAGGACGGATTCTGGAAACAATCGATAAGTCCTGCTACTGTGTATGCCATATTTCTATTCTCCTTTACTTGACATCATTGATCAAGGCGACATCATCGATCTTTCCGATGACATCCTCTGCCACGATCGTCTTGGAGCCGATGATGGCATTTTCAACCTTGACACCCTTCTTGACGACAGCGCCAGGAAGTACGACGCAGTTCTTGACCTTGGCGCCCTTCTCGATCACCGACTCATTGCAGATGATGGAATGACTGACTTTGCCATAGATCTGTGCACCTTGGTTGACAATCGTATCCTCAACCTTTGCGGATGGGGCAATATACTGTGGCTTACTTGCGGTATCCTCGGAATAAATCTTGAACTTCTTGGAGAAGAGCTGCAATTCGCAGTTGGAATCAAGAAGGTCCATGTTGGATTCCCAAAGCGACTGGATGGTTCCGACATCCTTCCAATATCCCTTGAATGGATAGGCGAAGAGTCTTTTCTGGGCATTGAGCATGGTCGGAAGAATGTTCTTTCCGAAGTCATGTTCGGATTTCTCATTCTTTGCATCCTCAATCAATGCCTTTCTCAATAAATCATAGGTAAAGATATAAATACCCATGGATGCATAATCTGATTTTGGCTGCTTTGGCTTTTCCTGGAATTCGACAATCTGTTTCTCGTCATTGGTGACGACGATGCCGAAACGAGGTGCTTCACTCATCGGAACCTTGATGCAGGCGATGGTGCAGTCAGCCTTGTTTTCCTTATGGAAGGCAAGCATGTCTGAATAATCCATCTTGTAGATGTGGTCACCGGAAAGGATGACGACATATTCACAATGTGTCTTGTCCAACCAATCGATGTTCTGATAGATGGCATCGGCAGTGCCTAAGTACCAAGAGGCACCATCTGGGGTTTCTCTCGGAGGCAGGATGCTAGCCAGGGAATTCGTACCATTGAGACCCCAGTTTCTTCCTGAACCGATATAGTCGTTCAGATCCGTGGATTCATACTGGGTGAGAACACCTACAGACTGAATACCGGAATTTGCAACATTGCTTAAAGGAAAGTCGATGATACGATATTTACCACCGAAAAAGACAGCTGGTTTTGCTACGTGTGCCGTCAATGATTTGAGTCGGGTTCCTCTTCCGCCGGCAAGAATCATGGCTACCATTTCTTCTTTCATAAAGAGATCCTCCTTGATGTAACCGCTTACGAACATATAATATTATATATAATTACCCATTGTATTTACTAGGCTTTTTACTGATTTTTTTCAATGTTTGCCATTTATCCATTTTCTTTGATGTTTTTTCCATGGAAAAAGCCCTGGCGACGAGCCAGAGCTTGGTCACAAATTCTATTTCAGGGTATTTGAACTGGCATCCGGAATCTTCATCTGGGTGCCCTCAAGGACGATTGGTTCCTCATCGGCAATCTGTCCTTCCCTCTTTCTCTTTTCCTGATAGACGTCAATGTAGGAACGCTTGCGCTTGTCCTCATGGACGGTGACGAGGATGAGATCAACACAGGAAACGAGGTCACGGAGTTTCTCGCTTGGTGTGGAGAGAATACACTGGAGTCCGAACTTCCTGAGCATGTCGGTAGACTGTCTGATACGGGCAGCATCCATCTTGGAGAAAGCCTCATCGAAGAGAACAAGTCTGAGAGTGTTGCTGTCGGCAGCATTGTTCACACGGCACAATTGGGCAAAGGAAGCAAGGATGGAGACATAGAAAGGAGTCTGGGATTCACCACCGGACTGCTTGGTGAAGGAATTGGCAAGGGAGATGACAGGAGCGTCATTGCCCTGTCCACGCTTGGCAAGAAGGTCAAAGATGATATAGGTGGTATAGTTGGTGAAGGTGTGGATGTTTCTCAGAATCTGCTCTCTCTGTTCGGCGTTGGCACTGGTGGAAGAGGAGATGAGGTTGAACAGGTCATCCATCGTGGTCTTGTATTTTTCCATGAAGAGATTCTCGGCATCACCCGCCTTGAGAAGAAGCGGATCCATGATCATGTTGTAGTATTCGATGTAATCCTTGTTCGGAGAGACCTTGAACTGATAGGAATCACGTCCGAAGTTGGAGTTCTCGAGGGCCTTGTTGAGTTCGTCGATCTGGGAATAGACCGTCTCGATGGCCGTTCTGAGCTTGTAGATGAAGTCATCCTTGAACTCACGGATGGAATCCGCATGAGCCTTCTTGATCTTTTCCTCATATTCAGGAAGAAGGACCTTGGAGATGTTCTCGAGTTCCTTGTCGAATTCATCGTTTGACTTCTCATCCTGGATGTTGTAGTTGAGATGGAACTGTGCACAGTAATCGCTTCTGAGTCTCATGAGACTGCCGCGATGATGTCTGGTCTTGTCCTGACACTGAACGGATTCACGGTAGGCTTCGTTACGGATCTGTGGAAGGGTAAGTCCCTGTTCATCGAGAAGTTTGTTGAAGAACGGCTCATATTCCTCGTTGACGACCTTTTCGTCAAACTGGGAAAGCGCGGTTTCGTTTTCCTTCATCGTGGAAGTTGCAGATGGAAGGTCCTCGCCATTGATTCTCTTGGTATCGGCAAGAATCTGTCCGCGTTCGGTGAGAAGATCATTTCTCTGATTGTTGAGTTCACGGATCATCTTCTGGATTTCAGCAATCTTATCGTCGACGCTGCTCATGTCGCCATGGGCAATCTTCTTCATTTCCTCTTCCGTATCGGAAATCTGGTCCTGAAGTGCGGCAACATCGTCATTCTTCTTCATGTCAGCCTGATAGGAATTACATTCATTGTCAGACATGACCTGAAGGCTAAGAAGAGTCTGAAGCTTGTTGAGTGCCTCGGAAAGAAGAGAGTATTGCTGGTTTACGCTCTGATAATCCTGGGCAGAAATGGCTTTTGCATTGCTGGATACCTTGCTACCGAGGAAATAGACACGGGCATTGGATTTGTTGATGTACCAGGTAGCGAAGGAACGATAGCCGGTGCAATCGGAAAGAAGACCGGAACCGGAAGCTCTGGCTTCCTCGAACGTATGGCATTTCTTGATTCTTCCAAGAAGGTAGTCGGTATAGGCTCTGGCACCTTTGTCGGTGGTATCGATGAGCTTGGCGATGGAATCCTCGTTGGCCTTTATGTCGTTCTGGAGAAGTCTTTCCGTATCGACCAAGGCAACATGATAATAGTGATAAGTATCCGTCAGTTCCTTGAGAAGTCTGTTGGCTTCCTCGTAATAACGGGGATTGACGAAGAAATTGAATTTCTGGTTGAAGAGTACGGCTTCCAGTGCCATGGTCCATTCCGGATCATTGACATCGACGAGATCACAATAGATGTTCACATAGGCATCGGAATGTCTCGCCTTGAGGGATGTCTCCAAGGCTTCCTTGATGTTCATGTAGACAGGACCAAGCTTGTCAAACGGTTTCTTTCCCTGATTGACGGCCGCAAGGTCGGACTGAAGGGACTGGAGCTTCCTTGATGTGTTATAGAATTCGGCATTGAGTCTCGATCTCAGGGAAACGCTCTGGTCCTTGAGCTGATCCATGTCGTTTCTGAATCTCTTGACATCCTCGAAGTCGATTTCATTTTCTTCGATGGAGGAAAGGATGGCTTCCGTCTCATTAGAAATTTCCTGGCAAAGGTCGACGAGCTGTTCGAATGGATCGGCAATGCCATCACCAAGTCTTGAGGCATCGAAGTCACGATAATAATTCACGAATTCAGAGCAGACCTGGTTATAGGACTCACAATAGGATTTTATGGTAGTGCCGACATTGACTATCTGCATCTGGATCGAGGAAATCTGACGCATGATGTTTTCCTTCTTCAGCGTAAGTTTCTCGACGAGTGAGTAATTGTCGCTCTGAAGTCTCTTTGCATTGTAGGAATTCAGATCGCCATTGAGGTCCTCAAGCTGGGCATCGAGTTTTCCAAGCTGATCGCCGATGTAGGTAAGCCTGTCATTGTCTTTTCTCAGACGTTCATTGAGGGAATCGATTTTCTTCTTCGATTCCTCATAGGAGACGCGGGCATTGACATAATTGAGCATGTTGATTCTACGATCGAAGGATCTCAGTTCAACGAAGGTCTCATGTATCTTCTCAAGGCACTGAACCTTGTTCTTCAGGTTTTTGGCCTGAGCCTCAAGAGTCTTGTACTGGTCGATGTTCTTCTGCATCGGGGAGATGTCGACATTCAAATCGGCATCACAGATGTATTCCGTGATGAAGGAAGACAGGTTGGAAATCGGTGCAAAGGCCACAGCCTTCTTGAACAGGGAAAAATATTTGTCCGGAAGGTTGCCGAAGGCTTCCTTGGTGAAAGCCTGGTAATCAGCATCCGTGTCAAAGAAGCGGAAGTGATTCACCTTGTAATTCTCACGGACATAGCTGGAGAGTTCCTTGTACATCATCGGACGGATCTTGGTCTTGTCCTTGACGGTGTCGGAATTGGAGAATCCATTTTCCGGGAACGCAGAGTCCAAATAGAAATAATGTTTGTCGATACGGTCGCTGGAATCGACATCGAAGCAGATGCCGATGGTGAAAGTCCTGTTTTCGACATCATCGAAAATCTCGACGGCGATATAGGAAGTGAAGGTTCCGTTGCCTCTGAGGCTGATGACGGTTCCATCATCCTTGACGCCGGTCTGACCTCTCAGATAGGAGATAAGGTCTCTTCCGCTTCTGCCTTTCTCATTGGCTGCCTTGTTGAAGTTGTCTCTTCTCGTAGTACCAAGAATGATGATCTGGAGAGCATCGATGATGGTGGATTTACCCGTTCCGTTCGGACCGGTGAGGAAAGTGATGTTGCGGATGTCAGTGGTGGTGTTGGAAAAATAATGCCAGTTGATAAGGCGAAGTTTCTGTAATGTCTTCATCAGTTGTTTCCTCCCTCTTTGCCATCATCCTTGAAATCGAAAATGGATGGCTCAGATGCTTCTTCCTCCGGATTGTTGAGATAGGAATATAAGGAATTGAGTTTTTCCGAAGAAAGGACATAACGGATCGTCGGCATGATGAAGAAGGTATAGGATGGGTCTCCATAGGTATTCGTTGCCCTGGAAACAACGTTGAATCCATCCAGTGTCCTGAGAATGGCGGAGATGGAGACAAAGGAAAGTCTCTTGGAGACATTGGAAAGTCCGAGTTCCTGGACAAGTGTCATCAATTGGCCGGATGTCATCAACACTTCAGTCTCATTCGGTGCCTTTTCAAGGCAGCCTTCATAATAGGAACGAAGGGCAAACACGATGAGGGTTGTGGACGGATCCATACGGAAATGATTGCGTTCCGCACCGGATGTGACGAAGATGACACCATCCTCATCATTTTTGGATAATGTCATATCCATATAGGAAAGATATTCCTCAAAGACGGAATAATATCTTTCGATGAACATATAACCAGGGTCTGCCTTGAACATCTTGCTTTTCCTGTCATATGTCTTTCTGACAATATAGCACTGATAAAGAAGATCATTGACCGTCTCGGAAAAGAGGGTACGATCTCCACGGCTCATTTTTTCATATTCTTCCTGAAACATATTTATCTCGCTCCTCTTTTGTCTTTCACCTTGGTGAATTTATATAACGGCATATAGTATCCTGAGAATTCGACCCTGTCGGAAACCTTTTCCGCCTTATAGGGAATCAGTCCCAGCATCGCCTTGAGCGTACCGAGAATGGTAAGGACAAGTTCATCGGTATTGTTGACTTCGATGTCAGTCGTCAGCATCTCATCACGTGAGGCCATGTTGCGATCCATGAATTCGGCGATGGAACGGTCCGAGAAACGGTTGAGTTCATCATCGAGGATGTTGGTAATGTAGTCTGTTGCCTCTTCCGGAAGAATGTCATCGGCCATCAGAAGCGGTTCATCATCACTGGTGACGCTCTTTCTCTTGAACGGCATCGTCATGGACATGGAATCAAGGCATCCCTGGCGGAAGAAGGAGAGGCAGGATTCTGCCTTGCCGAGAATCGGCATTTCCTCATATCTCAGGGCCGGATTGGACTTGATCTCATTGGCAAGGGCGAGAATGATGGAATCGATTTTTCCCTTGATGGTCTTGTCGGTGCTGGAAAGATAGTTAACCTTCTTCTGGACAGCCTCGGTATAGTTGGCATTTGCCTGATCGATGTCATTGAACTGACTGGTGAGCCTTGAGAAGATATCGATGACGGAGGAAATGAGCTTGATGACATAGGTCGTCACCTCGGAAACTTCCTTGGTACGGTTCTGTGGCTCTGTCTTTGCCTCCTTGACAAGTAAGGTGATGATTCTTTCGCTGTTGAGCCACTTTTTCAATATGGAGATGGTCGGCTGGGCATAGAGACCCAGGGAATCGAACGTCTTCATCGGATGATAATACTTTTCCGAGACATCGACCCTATACTCATCGAAATGCTGCTTCAAGGCTTCGTTTGGATCAAAGACATTGGTCAGTCTGTTTCCGAAGACACAGATCTGCTGTCTTAAAAGCGTGACGTTCATCTCAAGCTCATCGGCATTGGTCTTGGCATTGAGAAGGGAACGATACATGTAGTCATCTTCCTTCTCATCTTCCATCTTAAGCTCGGCATAGGTCTGATGGACGAGTGGAAGATAGCTTCCGGCATCACTCGTAAGGTCGTTGAGAAGCTTCAGGAACTGAATGGCATAGGCTGGAATGTAGATGTACTCCGTCTTTGTCTTCGGGTCCTTGGAAATGATGAACCAACCACATTTGGAAAGCTTTCTGACGATGTAATTGACCTTCATGAAAAGGACAGAAGAATTGTCTTCTGGGTTGAGGGCGCTTTCGACGCTGACCTTCTCCTCTTCGTTCTTGTCATCAAGACGATCCGTCTCGACACTGAATAAGGAAAGTATCTCTTCGCCCTGACTGCGCAGGAGCTGGACATAATCCGCCTTCTTGATGTCCGTCTTGTATAAGCGGAGCATATGATAGAGGGAAACTAGGGAAAAAGCATAGATCGCCTTGTATTTTCTGGACAGCGGCGAGAAGAGGTCTTCCGGAACTTTATCAAATAATCTATTCAAAACAATACCCACCTTTTCTACTAGTAGAATTATAATGGCTAACCCCCTCCAATACAACAAAACTGTATGTATTTTCCATAAAATTTCTTTTTTAAAAAACAAAGAAACAACTTTATCTTGCTATGTTGTGTAGGCAATGAAAACAGCCTACTATCCACTTTTCTTTTTCTTTTATATATATGGTTTTGAATGTATAATGTTGAGCATGAACAACAAGCAAGTGCTGACACGGAATCTAATCAGAAAAGACAGAATCGAGGAAATCGATCTTTTGAGAGGCATTCCGATCTTCCTTGTCGTCCTCTATCACTTCTGTTGGTCGTTCAACGAACTGCCATACTTCTTCTCCAACAGGGCAGAAATGCTTGTACGCTATCCAAATATCAACGACTTCCTCATTTTCCTCAACAATGACATTCTGGGAGGAAAAAACACCTTCATCCAGGATTACATCGTCCCATCCATCGGCGGGCTTTTCATCTTCGTATGTGGAATCTCCTGCATGCTCAGCCGAAACAACACCAGACGTGCCTTACTTCTTTGGGCTGTCGCGATAGCCATATCCCTTGGCACTTTCCTGGTCACCTATATATCCGGGGAAGACTGCTACATCGACTGGGGCGTCATCCACCTCATGGCATTCAGCGTCTCCGTATATGCCATAATCGAATTCATCTTCAGAAAATTCCATAGGTCCGTGCCTATATGGGTCTGCCTTTCCATCGCCGCGCTCATCTTCCTTCCATCCATCTTCCTTGTCATCGGACTCAATCCATTCAACGGTCAGGGATTCCGCCACTGGTATACTGATATCATTTCCGGGATTCCTCCGAAAAGATATGATTCCGTATCCGGTTTCTTTCTCCAGGCCCTGGGCAAATATGCCGGTGCCATAGATTGGTGGCCGATACTTCCTTACACCGGAGTCTTCTTTTTGGGGGCAGCACTTGGTAAAATCCTTTACGGAAAAAAGAAGCAATCCAAATTCCCCCATATGAGAAACCTCTACATATTCCGTCCACTCTGCTTTGTCGGAAGGCATACCATATGGGTCTACATCCTACACCAGCCTATCATTGTCGTAGTCTTGTTCGTTGTCTTTACAATCATGGGGTTCAGAATATGAACGAAAAGAAAATCAACACACTTTATCTCGATATCGCACAATATAAGAACGACACCACAAGAACAGCCATCTACTTCAGAAAGAAGAAGATATCCTTTTACGAATTCAACAATCGTATCGATGCCATGGCAAAGAAACTCACCTATATCGGCATAAAAAAGGATACCGTCGTCACACTTCTTTCCCCGAATGTCCCCGAAGCCCTGGTTACCCTCTATGCCTTAAGCAAGATTGGTGCCATAGTCTCCATCCTCCATCCACTCATTCCGATCAAGGGACTGACGGATTCCATCAGGCAGACAAATTCCGAATATACGATAATCTTCGATCTTCGTTACGACGTGTACATGAAGGAACTCGAGAACGTCATTCAGAGAATCTATTTCATTTCCATGGACGGGGACTTGTCCTTCATGGAGAGATTTTTTGCAAGGAAGAAACTGGAAGAAGAAAGAAAGAATGTGGACAAGGAGAAAATCCTTTCCTCCACGCTTCCGCTTTCCGAGGAAGAAAAAGACCTCGATGTCGAGATCAACGAAGACGCCTATAAGGTGAGTGCCTATCTCAGGAGCGGAGGAACGACAGGAAAAAGCAAGACAGTCATCCTCAATGACAAGGCGATAAGATATGCCGGATCCCTGGCAAACGAAATCCTAGGGAAAGATATCGGTACCATGACGATGATCGGCGTACTTCCCATGTTCCACGGATTCGGTCTTGCCATGGGAATCCATGCGCCATTGATGAACAACACGGCAACCTACCTCATGATGAAGTTCGATGCCGAGGAAATCGCAAGAGGAATCAACAGAAACCAGATCAACCTACTTGTCGGTGTTCCCTACATGATCGAAAAGCTGTTGGACTGCGGGAAGTTCAGAAAGGCCAAACTGGAGAATCTCTACATGACCTTCGTCGGTGCAGACAAGCCAAAGGAAGCCCTGATCAACAAATTCGATGACCTGATGAAAAAACATGGTTCCATCAACCGTCTATACGAAGGATATGGTCTGACGGAAGTAGTCACGGTGGATGTGGTCAATACGATAAAGGACCACAAGATCGGTTCTCTGGGAAAACCGATACGCGGCATAAAGGTCAAGATTGTCAACCCTGAAGACAGAAGAGAGGAAATGCCAATAGGCACAGATGGAGAAATCCTTCTCTCAGGCGAAAGCAACTGCCTAGGATATCTCCACTGTGACAAGAGGCACCAGCCTTTCTTCACCGACAGCAAAAAGACAACCTATGTCTGCACCGGAGACATCGGGCATATGGACAATGACGGTTTCCTCATCTTCAAGAACAGAAACAAGGACATGATCAAGATTGCGGGATACAATGTATTCCCGTCTGACATAGAAAAACTGGCCATGCAGGTGGAAGGTGTCATAGACTGCGCAGCCGTGTTCGTAGATGGCGCCCATCCATATATCCATCTCTATCTGGAAAATCATTCCGTGAACGACGAGAAGCTCGCCAACGAAGTCATGACCCACCTGAGGGAAAATCTCATCCGATATTCCCTTCCGGAGAAAGTCACCTGTCTGCCTCATTTCCCGAGAACGGCAGTTGGCAAGATCGATAGACTTGCCCTCATTCATTTCTAAAAAAATGCCTCCGAATCTCTCGGAGGCATTTTCAGTTGCAACTTCAAGGAAAAGAAAGAATACGTAAGTTTTTTATATCGTCTTCGTCGAAGATGAATACTGAACCTTCTTCGCTTTCTTTTCGGAATAGCCGTTCAGTTTCATGATCAGTTCAAGATCCTTTGCCTTCTGTTCAGCCAAGGCTTCCTTGACCCTGTCTTCGGCAATCTTGGCAATCTGGCCTGTGGTCATATGTTCATATTCCTCAGGAAGAATCGGTTTGCAGTAGGTGATCTGAATCGGATACTTATGATAATGATAATGTTGGTCAAGCGTTCTTTCATTCAGCCAGGTAGCAACAGGAATGATGGGAAGATTGAGTCTTGTGGCGATCTTGAAGGTACCGCCCTTGAAATCAGCCATCTTGAATTCCGGTCCCTTGGATCTGGTACCTTCCGGGAAGACGACATAGGAGAGACTTTTCTCCTTTGTCAGAAGATTCTGTATTTCATGGAACACCTTGATTTCACTTCTGAGGTCTTCCCTGTCGATGAAGGAGCCATCGATGGAGGAAAGAATGTTGCCGATGAAGGGCATCTTGAGAATCTGGTTCTTTCCCAGGAAGGAAATCGGTCTGTCAGCAAATCCCAAGAAAAGAATCGGATCTGCGTTGGAGACATGGTTTGAGACGAACAGGGCCTGTGAAGGAACCTGTTTGAGATACTCCTCACCCTTGATGATGAATTCAGCACGGAAACACTTGCGGCAGATTTTTTTCGCCAATCTGTTGGCATACCCGCATCTTTCCTCGATGGGATGTTTGTCCTTGTGTCTGTTGAACTCCTTGCAATGATGGGAACCGATGATGAGACTTGGTCCACCGGTAAAGACCAGACGAATCCATTTCAACATGATCTATAACCTCACTTTATCTTTGTTTCATCTCTCTTTTCAAGATAGGCGGAAACTGACAGTCCGTTTATGATTGCCATATGGATGAAGACCCCTTCATCAAACTGCTTGATCAATCCGGAATTGTTGAATGTCAGCTTCACATAATTCGGAAAATCATACATGAACGTATGTTTGGACGGATTGAAGATGACATGGACGATGTTTCCCTGATATTCATAATCGATCTTCAGTGCACCACCTTCAAGATCTTCGAACTGTATCTTGTCTTCCTTCATCATCGTCTCAAATTCGTTTTCGGAGAAATAGAGATATTCCTTCTTGAACTTTATTGCCTCGACGAAGAACTCATACAATTCATGATTCTGTTTCAGAAGCCCGTAATCGAATCCGTTGATCTCGTCACCGGAATTGTAGGAGTTTCCGATTCCCTTCTTCGTTCCACCGATTTCCTGTCCCTGGTGGAAGAAAGGAATGCCTGCCGCAATCAGGATGGCAAGAATATTGAGCTTGATTCTCTCATGTATCTCCTTAAGGGAATCCTCGCCACAGCAGAATCTGATTTTGTCAAACAGTGTGTGATTGTCATGGCATTCGACATAGTTCACGGACTGACCGACCTTGTTGAACATCGGATTGAAGGCAAGAGGTACGCTGCTTCCGAGAAGGACATGCTTGAATCCGTCACGATAGCTCGTGTCTCCAAGAAGGTATCCTCTCACATAAAGCTCGGAATCATTCGATTTTCCCTTCGTGACATCACGGAACCTATCATTGAAGAAGGAAACATTAGGCAACTTGTATGCATTGTAGTAGCTTGCCTTATCCTCAGACGGCAAAGCGGTACATAGATCCCAGCCTTCTCCGTAATAGAGGATATTTTTCTTTTTCTTTGAAAGTTTCTCATAAGCCAGTCTTATGGTCTCGACATCGAGAATACCCATCAAGTCAAAGCGGTATCCATCGATGTCATATAAATCAAGGAATGCCATCAGGGAGTCGATGATCATTTTTCTGACCATGTAGTTCTTGCTTTCGAGATCATTTCCGCAGCCTGTCCCGTTGGAAAGATTGCCATACTGGTCATGGCGGTAATAATAATTCGGACAAAGGACATTGAGAGGATTGAGTCTCGTGGAAAAGACATGGTTATAGACGACATCAAGAACCACTCTCATGCCTTTCTCATGAAACTTGCTGACAAGTTTCCTCAATTCCAGCACCCTGGAATAAGGATCTTTCGGAGAAGAGGCATAGGAGCCTTCCGGAGAAAAATAGCTGGTGGGATCATAGCCCCAGTTGTACATGGAAGAAGGATCATCCTCATCGACCGTCTGGAAATCCATGACAGGAAGGAGCTGGACATGTGTCACACCGAGAGAGGAAAGATAGTCCATGCCTATCGGCATACCGTTCTCATCCCGAAGTCCTTCCGTGGCAAGAGCCTTGAAGGTTCCCCTGTCAGGAACATTCGTCCTGGATGTCATATCCCTGACGGAGCATTCGTAGATGATTGCCTTCATCCTGTTGTTGAACAGGGGAAGCATGGATGAATTTGACTTGATGGCTTTCACCTTCTTTGGATTGATGACATAGGACCATCTGGAATTGGCACCCATGGATAGGGAATAAGGATCAGCGACGATGGTGGATTTCCCAAACATGAAGCATTCATAAAGATAAATGGCTCCATCATAGTCTCCATCACAGACAAAAGAGAACACGCCATGTTCGAAGTCATGTTTCATCGCATGGATTTCCCATTCCGGGGAATCTTTTTTCTTCACATGGAGGGAGATTTCGACGGAAAAAGGAGAGAAGACGCGGAATATCGTCTTTTCCTTACTGTAAAGTGCGCCAAGAGGCTCATCATAGCGATATTTCTTTTCGAACTTCTCAGTCAACGCAAGATAGGAGATGTCAACGGGGATGAAATAATTCTGTTCCGTTGCAAACTGATATAACTTACCGGCGGAGAATCCGAAATCATTGGCCTCCAGCTGATAGGTGAAGAATCCCGGAGTCTCGGAGACGGAGGAGCATTCGACATCGAATCTCCTCTCATGGTCTTCATAAAGACGGAATTTCTTCATTCTGAAGGGGCAGTATGTCTTACTGACGACAATATCCACCATCTGATCAGACTTGGCGATGGCATAACAGTTATCTTGCATGATTTTCATTCCTCTTTACGAAACAGACCGCCTTCTTGAACGCCTTGAATTCCTCAAGGAATCTACGATAGGAACTGAAGTTGAGATGATAGACATGTCTCATCAATTCCGTATATGGAATATGATTGGCATGGCTGCGACTGAAATGGTCCAAAGCCCTATTCGGAGTGGCAACCTCCCTGATGGCCGTCATGAAGGACTCCTTGATGAACATGTTGAATCTCGAATTCGTCACCTTTTCGCCAAGTCTGGCAAAATAATTCGTCAGGAAGTTGATGAGGCTTACTTCATCCTCGCACTGGAAGGTGAGAAGAATATATCCATCCTCTCCGCCCTGCTTAAGGACGGCATCGACAAGGCTAGCCTTGAAGTTACTTAACTTCGACATGAATTCCGGGTTTCCATAGATGATGCTGGAAAGAAGGATTTCATAAGCACAGAACGTCAGGTCACCATAGTTGTCATAGATGATCTGTCTTGAAGGAAGCTTGATTCCATAAGTCAGATAGGAATGTGGGACATCCATGACGATTTCCTTATATTCCCGTTTCACTTCCGTATAGACTTCATCATATTCGAATTTCTTTTCATGTAAGGTGGATGGCTGACCAAAACGGATTTTCTTCACCTCATTCAATACATTTTCCGGAGTATCATCCGAAGAGATGAACAGGACAATGCGATCTGGAGAATAATATGTTTCCTGATATTTTTTCAGGGCTGAAGCATGGATTCTGACTCCATCCTCAATGGATGGAATATAACCATATTTGATCGGTGAGGAAAAATAAAGATTATCAAGGCATGTCATCTGTGAGACATGAATCGGATCCTGATTCCTCTTCTGGGATCTCTTGGTTTCCGATTTCTTGAACTCTTCGATGTCCTTCTCCTCAAAACATGGTTTTGTGATCCTGCTCATCAGTTTTTCGAGAGGAGCGAAGATATCGCCTATCGTATTGATGGAGTAACGGACATAGGAATAATCCATATCCGATCCAAGAATGGTTCCTTCCTTTTTCAGTTCCGCCTCAAAAGAAGGGGAAGCAATCACGTTCATCAGATAATAGGCCGAACCAAAAGGTATGTTGCTGGATGCGATTTCCCTTGAATGAAGGAAGCCTCCCTGTCCGACATAGACAAGAGCAGATTTCAGCTTCGTCTTCTTCGGAAGGAAGATAAGGGTGAGACCATTATCCAGTTTTTCTTCGTAGAAAGGACAGCCCATATGTCCAAAATCATGTTTTGTCATTATTTTTTGTCCTTTCCAAGAATTCGTTCATCTGATACGACAAAGGAAGTCAGCAATGATTCCATCTTCCCGTCATCGATGAGGATATCATCCTCATCAAGTCGCAGATCGGAAAATCTCATTCTGTCTTCAAGATATCTTGCACTATCCATGTTTTCCATTATGGAATCCTCATCGACAACCTTTCTGACGACATCCTCATCCTTGGCAATGGAAATCTTCATCTTCCCATCCTGGATGGAAATGACATCCCTGACGGCCTGAGCCTTTGAATGAGGTACGGTAATCTTCAGAAGATGATGTTTGCAATCCACCATGGAAACGGAAATATCCAGATCAAGGGAAAGCCTCTTTTTCAGTTCGGTTTCAAGTGATGATTTCAGATAGGACAATGCCGCCTTCAGTAGATAATATTCGGATATTTTTTCCATCTTCTTCGTCTCAATGACAAAGGAAAGCGTCTCGTCATCAAGATATTTTGTGACAATTTCATCCTCGTGTTTCACCGAAAAAGCTTCAGGAAGAGCATTTTTGCAGGAAATGGGGAAATAGACTTCATTCTTGCATTTCTTTCCGAAATAGATGGTATCACCGATATCATTTTTCCTTACAAGAGAAAGGAGAGAGTCGACGTCCTCTTTTCTGATGGACATGATTTTCTTCTCATCGATGATGATGTCAGAATACATGACACCATTTACGGCGTCTGAGACAACGGAAGAAGAACGGCAAAGGATTTCGTTTTCCATCAATGTCTTTTCCTTGACCACGGCAAGATTCTTTTCGGAATAGACATAGCCCTTTTCAAAAATCTGATTCAAGGCACTCTCTGCTTCCTTGTATGGATTCACGAAGAAATATCCCAGTGCATCCGTCTGAGTCTGTGTCATTTTTCCTTCCAGGACATAACCATCCGCAAAATGATATGCCGAAAAGGAAACTGTGGCTCCGGCAAGGAGGGAAAACGGACTTTTCGTATGTACGGACGGATATTCATTGAGCAATCCGGCAAGAACCTTAAGGCACTCCTTGGAAACATCGGAAGGAAGGAAGACTCTCCTTACCAATGTCCTTTCCTTGAAGGCGTCAGTATAGATATTCATCATCAATAATCCTCCAGATGGGCAGCTGGACCCAAGATATATTTTCCGCTGCCACCAAGTGCGATGACACTTTCAGACTGAAGTCGGGCAAGGAACTGATCCGCCTTCTGACTTGAGACCTGGAAAGAACGCATGATGGCAGTCTTGGAAGTGATTCCGGTATGTATGACATAATCGCGGATATCGGTGTATAAATCGCCTTCAACATCCACTTCCTCTTCCTGTGGCTGAACGTCGAGGTCAAGGAATTCCTTATCATAATTGGGGTCTCCGGCATTCTTTTTCACATATTCAAGGACAGTATTGATATCCTTGTTGGAAATGAACGGAGACTGGGCACGGATCAGGGATTTCTTTCCCGGACACTTGAACAGCAGGTCGCCCTTTCCGAGAAGCGTCTCGGCGCCGACTTCATCAAGAATGACTCTTGAATCAATCTGAGAAGAACAGCTGAGACCGATTCTGCATGGAACATTGGCCTTGATGATCATCGGGACGTTGTCCTTGCTCGGACGCTGAGTCGCGATGATGAGATGAATACCGCAGGCTCTGGCCTTCTGAGCGATTCGCGTGACATATTTTGTGACTTCCACGCCACCTGTCTGAATCAGATCGGCAAATTCATCAATGACCGTGACGATATATGGCATATCCTCATAACGAGCCTCATTGCCACGTCTGATTTCTTCATAATCTTCGATGTTGGCACAACGGCATTTGCTCAAGACAGTGAATCTGCGATCCATCTCGTCACAGAGCTTCTTCAAGGCCAGAATTGCGGATTCAGGCTTGGAAATGACTGGGCAGAAGAGATGAGAGCAATCCTGATAACGGATGAATTCGACCTGTTTCGGGTCGATGAGCATCAACTTGCACTGAGACGGATAAGTCCTCATGATGAGAGTCATGATGATGGAATGGATGAGGACGGATTTACCGGAACCCGTGGTACCTGCCACAAGCATATGAGGCATCTTGTTGAGCGGGAAGGTAACGATGTTACCGGAAATATCCTTTCCGATTGGAATGAGAAGCAGGTTCTTATGATCCTGCTCGATGTCGACAAACATGTCCTTGAAGGAAACGGCCATCGGTGCAATGTTACCGACTTCGATACCGGATGTGGACCTACCTTCGACGACGGTCTCGACACGGACGGACATATCGCCATTGAGAGCTCTCTGGAATTCACTGTTCAGGTTGGCAATCTTGTCAGCCTTCTCACCATGTTCCGTTTCGACATTGAATCTTGTGACGGAAGCACCGATGGTGAAGGAGGTCGCCTTTGCCTTGACACCGAATTCATCAAAGACACGATTGATGACCTCTGCCTTTTCCTGGGCGGAATCCGTGTTTTTCTGCATCTTTGCAGAATCATCGAATTCCTCAAGCAAGGCATCCGAAGGAAGATCATATCCATAATTCCTGGGAACATCGGAGACATAACGCATCAAAGCTGAGATTCTGTCTTCCTTTTCCTTCTTCTTGGCCAACAGGGCTTCAGCCTTCTTTTGCTGCTTGTAGGCAAAATAATCCTGTTCCTTCTTCTTTTCGATTTCCTCTTCGGTCAAAACCGGTTCCTTTTCTTCCTCATTCGGTTCTTCCTGAATGACAGGGGCAGGTTCTGGTTTCAGACTGGCAACCTTGAATTCGGTAGGCTGTGTATTTCTGACCGGAGCCGTGGCATTGACTTTCTCAAGCGGGTTTCCGACTGGTTGCTGTACTGATCTGACGACGTTCTGCTGAACAGGCGGAACCACATTTTCATGGATTTCAGGTTTTGGCTGAGTTTCCATGGTATTTGCTGGGGTACTTGTCTTTTCAGTGAACACGGAATAGGCAGACCTGAAGGCGGTCGAAGTGTCTGCCACAGGTTTTGCCTTGACCGGCTGGAAGTCAGGCTCCGGCTGAAACGGCGGATATGGCGTCTTGCTTTCAGGTGCCGGAGAGGCCTGTGCCTGACTGACCGGTGGAACAGGTTCTGGTTTCTTCTGTGTCTCGACAGGAACACGCTGAGGCTGAATCGTCATGAAATCATCATCGGCAATATTGAAGTCTGACGTTTTCTGGACAAACGGGGAAACAGGTTCGATGATGGTCTTCTTTGGTGTTTCCACACTGGCAGATGGAGTATCTGCGATATCAAGAGCCGTGATGTTGCTCTCATAGGTTTCGATGACATCCGGCAGTGGATCACCGATCTGTTTTTCCGAGTCAAAGGATCCCTGTTCAATATCAGACCAGGTGTTGTCAATCGGAGCCGTGGCATTCTTGGATGGCATCGGATATTTGTCATTTTCAGGACTGGAAGAGTCATCGGAATCATTCTTTTCGGCATTCATCATGGAAATATCTCTTTGAAGATGCGGATTGCTCTTATCCTTCTTCGGACGATAAGGAGAAGAATATCTGACCTGATTTTTTCTTTTTTCGACGAAGAAGCCAACAATACTCTTCACTGGATTAAACATAAAGAGGAAAAAGCCAAAGAACATAAGCATGGAGAAAAAGATTGCATCACCGACACCACCCCAGATGGAACCTAAAAGGGTAATCAGGAAAAGGCCAAAATAGCCTCCGCCAAGTCCACTGAGCGATTCAAAGGAGTCTATTTTCCAGAAATTCCTGGCAAATGAATTCATTCTGTCCATATAGACAGTATTCAGGGAAGTGAAATCAACGCCTCCGTTTTTTGTCGTATAGATGCCATATGAACCAAATCCCAAGGCAGCAAGAACAATCAGGACAAAGCCGAGTGTCAGTGTGAAATTGCCTTTTAGGTTCATGGATTTTCTGACGAAGATGCGATGAAGCCCTAGAAGGATGAAAATGGCAAGGACAAAGGGGTAGAACATGCCAAAGGCAAAAGAAAGGCAATAGACAAAAAACGATCCGATCGGCGTCTTTCCAGTTGCGGCAACCAAGGACAGAACGACGACAATCAGTCCGAAGCATATGTTCAGCCATCCACGGAGAGATGTGGCAGAAGGCCTGTTGTTTTTTGATGTTTGATTCATGAGTGATAAATTTCCATTCAAAAAAGTATAGCACAAAAAGGCCTTTTTTCTATAGAAAAAAGCCTCATCCGGAAGATACGTCCGTATCCTCTTGATGGGCTAAGTCATGATAAAGTGATTTCCCGTAAATGAATCATCATGGCATTTATCTACAACGCTACAAATTGCCTTCTTGAAATCAAATAAGTCTTCTACCACCATCACCGATATCAAGTTCAGCAAAACTCGCCCTGAGTTTAGTCTTTCTGAAATATTCTTCCCCGACATTTCTCTTGTATTCCTCAACAAACTGGTTTTGGACAATGGCGATGATGTTTCCACCCCATCCACCACCGGTTTCCCTGGCGCCATAGACGCCCTTCTGTCTTCTTGAGGAATCCACAAGTGCATCGATTTCAGGGCATGTGGCATCATAATCATATCTCAGCGAATCACCGGATTCGTCAAGCAGTCTTCCAAGGGCTTCAATGTCATTTGACTGCAAAGCCAGGATGGCATCCTTTGTTCTCTGTTCCTCATAGATGGCATGTCTGGCACGTCTGAGATCCGTTTCATTTTTGATGGCACCTTTCAGGCTTTCGAATTTCTCTGGGGTAAGCTGACAGAGATTGTCTATCTGAACCACCTTCTTCAGGTCAGAAAGTGCCCTCTCACATTCCTTTCTCCTGTCGTTGTAATGTGAAGATACCAGGGAATGTGGCTTATTTGAATTTGCAACGACAATCTTCACTCCGCTAAGCTTCATAGGCACATAGCGATAGTTCAGGTTACCACAGTCAAGGAATATGGCCTGACCCTTCTTGCCCATGGCAGAGGCAAACTGATCCATGATTCCGCAGTTCATGCCACAGAATCTGTTTTCCGCTTCCTGTCCGATGAGAGCGATGTCAACCGGAGAGATACCAAAGGAAAAAAGATCGTTTATGGCCGTTCCGAAAACCACCTCCATGGCTGCGCTGGATGAGAGGCCGGAACCAGGGATGTTTCCCCAGACAAGCACATCCAATCCACAGTCCATCCTGTATCCCCTATCAGAAAGTGCCTTGATGACGCCCTTAGGATAATTTATCCATCCGTCCTTCTTTTTATAGACAAGGTCATCCAAGGAAGATTCCATGATTCCGCCAATTCTGTAATTATGGGAATAGAATCTCAGCTTCCTATCCTTTCTTTTTCTCGCGATTGCGTAATTGCCGAAAGTCAAGGCGCAGGGAAAGACATGTCCGCCGTTGTAGTCGATGTGTTCGCCGATGATGTTGACTCTGCCTGGGGCAAAGTAGGCACGGATATCTCCGCCCTCATGGAATTTTCTATTAAAAATATCAGCCATCTGTAATAAGGTCATAATTCACCTCGTGTTTGAATCAATTATAGGAAATTCATTGTGGATTTTAAAGAACCATATGTCGTTTCAGAAGCAAGAGCAAAGCATTCAGCAAACGACCAAGCAACAAAAGAAATTGATTTTGCTTTAGAAAATATTATTATATATAAGACATTTTTAGAGGATATAGCTTGTTTTCATCATGAATTATTTCAAGGAAAAGAAAAATAAGGCAGAAGACTACCTGTTTGACCATCCAAAAACCAGAAAAGCCATCGATTGGGCCTGGAAGGGATTCATCACGGTCGTCACGTGCTTCATCTTTGCATGGGGCTTCCGCGCATTCATCAATCCGACCACGAATTGTGTCATCCATTGGACTATGCAGTCGAATGCAGGCATGACACTTGAACAGGCAACCGCCGCAGTCGAAAAGGCAGGTGTCGTCCATCTGATTTCCGGAGGTATGTCCGGTGTCTCCCAGGCCATCGTAAAGTTCATGAACATCTTCGGGG
>CAVJFW010000009.1:34233-48733 GCA_963648975.1 bacterium
CGATCATCTCCATCATGTACTTCGTTCTCAACGTGCCTTTGTTCATTCTCGGATGGTTCAAGATTTCCAAGCAGTTCACTGTATTCACGATCATCAACGTCGGGCTTGTCTCCGTTTTCAACGAAGTCATTCCTGACGAATGGATCTACAACGTCATCAACATCTATGACGATATGATTGCCAGATGTATCTTCGGTGGCATCACCACAGGTATCGCCTCAGGCGCCGCCATGAGAATAAACACATCTTCAGGTGGAACAGATGTCGTCAGCTTCTTTATTGCCGAAAGAAAATCATCCAGTCCAGGACGTTTTTCCTTCTACATCAATGCATGTGTCGTCCTCACCAACATTCTCTTTGGTATCATCGGACACAACGTCAACCCTGTCGTCAACCCTCAGCTGTCCAGCGAGCTCATCCGTTATGCACTATACACGATTATCTATCTTTTCGTATCAACCAGGGGCATCGACTTCCTCAATGTCAAGAACAAGAAAGAGGAGTTGCAGATATTCACTTCCAACGAGAATCTTTCCCAGATCCTGATACATGCCTTCCCCCATTCCGCCACATCCGTGGAAGCCAAGGGCGCCTATACCGGAAACAGAAGGATACTCATCTACATGGTAGTCTCGAAACGTGAAATCAAGAAGGCGACGGAACTTATCCAGAAAGCCGATCCAAGTGCATTTGTCACTGTCATCAACATCAACCAGGTGTATGGCAGATTCTATATCAGACCAGTCGAATAAAAAGGAGAAAAATATTATGGCCACAAACAAAGAATTAGCAGATTTCATCTTCCCTGATGTAAAGGAAACCATCAAGGATCTTGAAAAGAGATATCCAGCAAGAAATCTTCCCGAAGGTGCCGAAGTCACCCGTTTTGCACCATCCCCGACCGGATTCCTGCATACCGGAAGTCTTTTCACTGCATTGATTGCCTATCGTTTCGCAAAGCAGTCTGATGGTGTCTACTATTTCCGTCTGGAAGATACCGACCAGAAGAGAGAAATCGCCGGAACAGGTCTCGACCTCGTCCACCAGCTTGCCAACTTCGGCATCGTCGCCGATGAAGGTTTCTATGGCGACCATGAGGAAGGAACTTACAGTCCATACGTTCAGTCCCAGAGAGCCGAAATCTACAAGGTAGTCATCAAGGAACTTCTCAAGAAAGGCAGAGCCTATCCGGATTTCTGTTCGAAGGAAGAGCTCGACCAGATCAGGGAAGTCCAGCAGGCCAACAAGGTCGTGCCTGGATATTATGGTGAATATGCAAAGTTCCGTTCCCTTTCCAACGATGAATATATCGACCTCATCAAGCAGGGAAAGCCATATGTCATCCGTTTCAAGTCCAAGGGCAATGCCGCCAACCACATCACTGCCCATGACGAAATCAGAGGAGACATGGAACTGACAGAAAACTATCAGGACATCGTCATCTATAAGTCCGATGGATTGCCGACCTATCATTTTGCCCACCTCGTCGATGACCATTTCATGGGAACGACCCTCGTCACCCGTGGTGAGGAATGGATTTCCTCTCTTCCGATTCACATCGAACTTTTCGAGACCATGGGCTGGAAAGCTCCGAAATATGCCCATCTCCCTGTCATCATGGTCAACGACAAGGAAACCGGAAACAAGAGAAAACTTTCCAAGAGAAAAGACCCGGAAGCCGCCGTTTCCTTCTTCCTCCAGGAAGGTTATCCAAAGGAAGGAGTTCTGAGATATCTCATGACCATCGCCAACTCCAATTTCGAAGCCTGGATGATGGAAAATCCGAAGGCTCCGATCGATGACTTCAAGCTTTCCTTCAACAAGTTCTCACTCGATGGTGCACTCTTTGACATGCCAAAGCTCAACAATATCTCCAAGGAGCTTCTTGCCTTGATGGACAAGAAAACCTTCACTGACCAGTGCCATGACTGGGCCAAAGATTATCAGCCTGAACTCAAGGATAAGATTGACATGGACAGAGACTTCTTCGAATCCATCATCAACATCGAAAGAGATCAGGAAAAGCCAAGAAAGGACTACGAGAAGTTCTCCGAGGTCCTCTCCAAGATCAGATTCTTCTATAAGGAAGACTATGATGCCATTCTCAAGTCTGCACCACTGCCGTTCAACGAATTCATCTCCCATGATGTCATAAAGGCAGTCCTGGATGACTTCATCAGTTCCTGGGACATCGAAAATCAGGATGAAAACAGCTGGTTTGCCAGCATGAAGGTTTTAGGAACAAGACACAACTTCGCTGATGACAGAAAGGTCTACAAGAAAGATCCGACATCCTATAACGGTTGGTATGCCGACTGCATCTCCATCGTCCGCATCGCCGTCTGTGCTTCCACCCAGTCACCAAAACTCTTTGATGTCCTTAAGCTATTGGGCAAAGAGGAAGTCGAAAGAAGAATCTCCGAAGTCGAAAAGACACTCTGAACAAGATGAACGAAAAGGCAATCAAAGGAGCAGGAGGAAAACATATCAAGCTGATCATTCAGGTTGTCTTCTTCGCTTCCCTGATTGCTTTTGCTTTGTTTTATGTCCTCAAGGACGATCCACAGGCAACCTTCCAGGCACTCTCGCAAGCAAGTTTCTTTCCTCTCTTGGGGGCAATCGGAATACTTTTGTGTTCCCTTCTTTTCGATGGGCTGAACATCACGCTTCTGTCCAGGCTCTATAACGGAAGATATCATTTCCTACAAGGTCTCATCAACGTATTCATCGGTCAGACACTCGGCGTATTCGTGAAGAGTGCGGCCTGCATCCCGCAGGCCATGACTTTCACAAAGCAGGACATCAAGTCAGCCCAGGGCGCAAGCATATTGACGATGAATTACCTTCTCTATCAGCTCAGCCTTCTCATTTTTTCCACATTTGTCGTCATCTTCGGCTATCACTACGTGAAGGATATCCCCATCGAGCTTCTCGGTGGACTTTCCCTATTCAGTCTCTGCATCATCGCCCTATGTGTCCAGGCGACCATCTTGATTGCCATATTCTCCTTGGGGTTTGCCAGGCACCTACATAGATTCATACTCAACAACGGCGTCAATTTCATCTCCAGACTTCATCTGCTGAAGAATCCTGAAATGACAAGAAGAAAGCTGACGCTTCAATTTGCAACTTATAGAATCGAGATGAAGAGGCTTTTCCAACATAAGAGACTCGTGTTGCTTATCGTTTTCTCCAATCTCATCAAATTGACACTATTGAGCATGATTCCATATATGGCGTTTCTTTCTCTGAATGCAGATATGAGTCACCTTTCCTTCGATACGTCACTGTTCCTCACCGGATATGTCAATACAATATCTTCCCTTGTCAGCGTCGGTGTTCCGGAAGTCATGTTCCAGTCTGCCTTTGGATATTATCTTTCCGGTGGAACGACAAGTCTTGCCTCTGCCGCAAACCTCCTTTGGCGCAGTGTGACCTTCTATCTTCTTTTCTTCATCGGACTTGTCAGCATGATTTCCTATCGTGGGGCACCGAAAAGAAAACAGCTTCTCAACAACACCCAGACGATTTATGACATGGAGCTTTCCAACATCCTCGAAGCCGATGAGAAGACCATGGCCTATCTGGAGGATGTCCGTCTCAACGGAAACAAAAACCATGCTCCGCTTTTATCCGAGAAACAGGTTGAGGCTTCCTTTGAGAATCTCAGGAAGAACATGTTGAACCAGGATTCCATCCAAAAGGAAGAAAAAATGGAAACTTCCCTAGCTGAAGCACTGGAAGCACAGCGAAAGAATCTTGCAAGGATTCAGCATGATGTTTCCATGATCATGAAGCAGGATAAGCCAGACAGCGAAATCAGGAAGGAAGCCGAGAAGGAATTCGAGATTCAGAACAGCGCAAATCAGAAAAAGATGATGAAGGCTGAAAGGAAAAAGAAGAAAAAGGAAGAATTGGCAAAGCGTCGCCTCTTGAAGTTGCAGCCAAAAGGAACAACCATTAAAGAGGGGGAGGATGGTTCCATCATCTATGTCTATGAGAACGAGATGACGGAATGCATATCCCTTCCGTATGGAGGTGATGAGGATGACGAAAAAAATTTATAAGATAAAAGACATCGTCTCAGGTCGCAAGGGCATCGAAGTATTGGTTGATGACCTTAAGTTCCCTTTGAACACCAATGACTATCTCGACGGATATTATTATCCCGGCAAGGAACTCTCCCATGAGGAATATCAGATTCTGAAAAGGAAGAGCAGGACAAAGAAGGCAAAAGACTACCTCCTCCTTCTTCTCTCCTCACGTCCCTATACCAAAAAGGAACTGACCAAGAAGCTCAACTCCCGTTTTTCCCTTACTGCAGAAGAAACGGATTTGCTTCTTCGGCCTTTCATCGAGGAAGGAATCATCGACGACAGAAGATACGCCTCTGATTATGCCGAAGCCAAGATGGAACAGGGGCACGGAAGGAAATACATCATTTCCGAACTGAAGAAGAAAGGCATCTCAGAGGAGATTCTTTCTTCGCTTGCTCCTCTTTTCGAGTCCCAGAAGGATGTCCTTCCGTCATTGATGGAAAGACTGGATAGAAGTCACAGGTCATCCACCATCGAGAAAAGAAAGAGAGACATCCTTGCCATCCTTCTCAGAAGAGGATATGACATGGCATTGTCCAACGAAGCAATAGAAAAATATTATTCTTCCCTCGATGAGGACAGGATGAGGGAAGAAAACGAAAAAAGACGCATTCTCATAAAAAAGGAAGCGGATAAATGCTATAATTCCATAAGTCGAAAAGACTGTCCTGCCATCAGGAAAAAAGAGATGTTCATCCAGAAGCTGATGGCAAAAGGCTTCCATCATGACGAAGCCAGCGCAATCATAAAGGAGTATTCAATCCATGATTAAAGATATTTTAGGAAGAGAAGGAAACGTCAACGAAATCTTCATGGTCAAGCAGGCGACCGAAGCCGTCTCCAACAACGGAAACCATTATCTTTCCCTGACCCTGCAGGATTCTTCCGGCACCATCGATGCAAAGAAATGGACCATCGAGGCAGGCGATGTGGAAATCACCACCCCTGGCTCACTCATCCGTGTCAACGGCATGGCCAGTGTCTACAGAGGTCATCCGCAGCTGAAGATCAACGAGATGGATGCCGTGGACAAGAACAGCGTCGACATGGGAAAGTATGTCCCTGTGGCACCTATTCCGCTTGATGACATGATCAAAAAGCTTGACGAATATATCGGCATGATCAAAGACAAGGAACTTCATGACCTGACAAAGTACATTCTTGACACATATCATGAGGAATATATCTCCTATCCTGCCGCTGTCACGGTACATCACGCCTACAGAAGCGGTCTTCTTTTCCATTCCCTGAGCATCTGCAAAATGGCCATCCATGTCCAGGAGCAATATACTTACCTCAATAGGGATTATCTCATCGCCGGTTCCCTTCTCCATGACATCGGCAAGACCAAGGAACTTTCCAGCGACAGCACTCCGACCTATACATCAGAAGGAAATCTCCTCGGCCACATCTCCATCGGCGCCATGATCGTCTATGAGGCCGGTGAGAAGATGAAGGTCAGCAAGGAAAAGCTCGATGTCCTTGTACATATGATACTTGCCCATCATGGCGAATATGAATTCGGTTCACCAAAGCTTCCTGCCACGGCAGAAGCCTATGTCCTACATTCACTTGACGACCTCGACGCAAAGCTCGAATGTCTGAGGCTTGCCTATGAAAAGACAAACGAAGGTGAGTTCACCGGAAAAATCATCTGGATGGAAAATTCCTCTTTCTATAAGCCGAAGAAAATAAATTAAATCAAGCTTGTATATTTCCAAAATTATGGTAAATATATATGCATAATTATTTACAACAGTGATACGGAGGTTTCATATGCCGCAAAACAACGAAAACAACACTCAGGAGCTTCTGAATGCAATAGGTGACATGAGCTTTCTTCCAAAGGAAGTCAAAGACGAGAATTTAGGTAGAGATTTTCTAAAATTATCGAAAAGTGAGAAAATTTTCAGAATTGTCTGGACCAGCATCATGGGTGCCGGACTCATCAGCTATCTTGTATGCCTTTTCATCTATGGAATGAAGGGAAAATACTTTGACTCCATCAGTGGATTGAATTATGGATGGCTGGGTCTGATTGTAACCGCTATCTTTGCAATTTTCTTCGTAGCTGCCATCGCCTTCGGACACGCCTATGACGCAGAGCTTTCCATCTTCGCAAAGGAAGAGAACAGAACGAAGTTCAAGCCATTCATTCCTGTCTCGCTCTATGCCTGCTTCCTTCTTCTCTATGGCATGTTCATGACGACAGTCTTGAGAGGCTCCATCTTCAACAAGGTCTTCAGCGCCTATGGATGGTTCTGTTCCAACCTCGGCATCATCACCTACATCCTCATCGCCTTGCTCAGCATCGGTGGCATCGTCCTTACCTTCCTCAAGCCGAAGATTGCCAAGGTCTACAACCTTTCCGTCCTAGCCTTGTCCGGTTGGATTGTCATCTTCTTCACCAATTTGCTCCAAAAGAGCTATGTCATGTCTTCCAATTATGGCATCATGATGCTCATCTTCGGCGCCATCTTCATCGACTTATCCATTCCGTTCATTCTTCTCCAGAAGAAATACCATGGCATGAGAAGTGCATTCTACGTCATGCTGTCCATCGGAGTCATCTTCGACCTTCTTGCCATCATCATCTACGGACTTATCTAAGTAATAAGGAGCTTCCCTTCACCGGGAAGCTTTTTTTGTCTTGGAAATGGTGAATTATTATAAATAAATATAATTTATTTAAATGTCTCTCTTTGCTATAATTTATCGTGTGCAGAAAGAATCAACCCAGGAGAACGAACATGGAAGAAAACAAAGAACTGAATAAAGAAGAAAATATCGGCGAAGAAGTCAAGGAAACAGAGATTTCCTCCCCTGTCGATGAGAAAGCAGCGGAAGAACCTGTCGAAGAAAAGACCGAGCTTGATGAGCTTGGCGAGCTTGATGCCCTCGGTGAAAAAATGAAGGAAGCCGAAGAGGAAAAGCCGGAAGAGAAAAAGGCAGATGATGTCAGTGGCATCTATAACGGTACCACTCAGAATCTTGACAACACCTACTTCAACCATATCCGCTATGTCAACGACGGAACCATTCCGATCGATGAAGGCATGGAAGCAAACAGAGCCAGCTTCCAGAAGAAGATTTCCAAAGGCAAGATCATCGATTATGTCAGCATCGGACTCATCCTTTTGGGATTTGTCGGCGTCATTCTCACCTTCTTCCTCAACAAGGGTGATAACGCCATTTCCTGGCTGAACTATCTCATCATCGGCGTGTGCTTAGGCATCGTCGTCCTCTCCTTCATCCTTACAACCGTCTTCAACAAGAAGACCGCCAAACTGACAAAGGAATATCTCAACGATTACGAAGACATGCTCAACGGCTATGTCATCTCCGACCTCAAGGTCGATGATCCGACTCTTTGCGTGGATGCCAAGGCCAATGACCAGGATGTCATCCAAGCCCATTATTTCCATACCATCAGCAGAATCGAATCCAGAGCCGTCGTCGAAGGCAAGCGTTACGGAAAACGTTTCTCCATCGCTGAAGTCGCTGTCGTCATCCCACCGGTCAACATCGCCAAGGCAAGCAAGAAACCGGAAGATCTCGTCAACTTCGATGGTTCCACATTCGTTGCCGCTCCAATCAGCAACACCGATACCGGAACGGAGGAAATCGTCGCTGCCGACATGACCAAGGTCGATTTTTCCCTCGCAAACGAAATCAACGACCAGGCCAAGAAGAGAGAAAAGGACCAGAAGAAGGCTTCGGCCAACAGACAAACTGAAACCGCCACCGGTCTCTTCGGAAAGATCTACTCCTATGACATGTGCGTCGAAAGTGAGGACGCCATGATCATCTGCTATACCGGAAACAGCGAAAATACCGTCCTTCCGGATAACCTTACCGGCTTCAAGGCCGTCAAGGTTCCAGGACTGAGAAGCAACATCGTCGTCTATGCCGTCAATCCGAAGAACATCGAGAAGTTCTTTGATGAGGAAGGTGTGAAGAAGGCAAACGCCTTCATGATAAACCAGGTCGTCCAGTATATGTTCATCTCCATCAACTCCTACGGAAGCAAAATCGGCATGACTCTGTCTGATGACATCATGCAGTTGCCGATCAAGCAGATCAACCATCTCGGCGCCTTCGAAAACTACAAGGATGCCACCGATAAGGCCTTTGCCTTCATTGACCATGTAGGTGAGAAAGCCGGAAAATAAGATGAAGAAGGAAGAATTCATATCATCCAGCAGCGAAGAGACAAAGGAGATTGCCAGAAGACTCGCCCTCACCCTGAAAGGTGGTGAGGTCATCAAGGCATACGGCGAAATGGGCTGTGGAAAGACAGCCTTCTGCCAAGGCCTTGGAAAGCAGTTGGGTGTCAGGGGAATCATCAATTCACCGACATTCAATCTCATCAAGGTATATCAGGGAACCAGCCTTTCCCTCTACCATGTCGACTGCTATAGACTCGAGACTGCGGATGAGGAAAGAAAAGACCTCGGTCTTGATGAGGTCATGGGCGAAAAGGACATCATCACCTATATCGAATGGCCGATGTATGGAGATGATGCCGTCATCAACTATCATCCGATCATCAAGGTCTCACTGACCTATCTGGATGAAGAAAAAAGAAAGATTGTGATTGAAGATGAAAGATTCTAGGAAAATTTCTCTGTTTATCAACACTGCCACGAAATCTCTCTCCCTCGGAGTGGATGACTCTGTCAGGAAGAAGACATTCGATTTGGGCAATCCGAAAGCCGCATTGGAAAGAACCAATCTCGGCATTTCGATTCTTTTAGGTGATTTAGGTCTTTCCCTGAAGGATGTCGATGACTTCTATTGCCTTTTGGGACCTGGAAGCAACACCGGAATCCGCCTTGGCCTGACCATTCCAAGAACCATATATGCCCTGAACCCGAACATCCATGTCTATGGCATTCCGACCATGGACCTGCTTTGCATCGAAGGAGAGCATGCCGCACTTTCAGACAGAAACGGAAATCTCTTCTATGCCAATCTCAAGGATGGAAAAGCGACATACGAAAGAGTCGAAAAGAAGGACATTCCTGACATCGACGATGAAGTAATCGTCACGGAAAAGGAAGATGTCGTCGCAAACGAGGAGCTTTCAGGCCATCAACTGAAAAAAGTCAATGTTCTTTCCCTCATGATGGAACATAGGGACAGATTCATCGACTTTTCCGACAAGGAAGAAGAATATCTACCGGAGTACATTCTGAAAATATGATCATCAGAGAAGCAGAAGAAAAAGATATATCAGCCCTAATTGAGACCGGGAAGAGAATCCATGGTTTCAATCCAGAGACGGAATTGCCTTTCTATAGCGATTCCATGGGTTTTGAATTATATGTCATGGAAGATGACGAAAAGAATCCGATTGCCTTCGTCTGTGCACGTTTTGATGACGATACCGAAGCCGAAATCGACTACATCGCCATCGACATGGCTCATGAAGGAAAAGGTCTTGCCAGCCAGTTCCTATCCGAACTGCTTGCGGAATTCCAGCATATGGGAATCAAGAAGGTGTTCCTTGAAGTCAGAAGCAGGAACAGCAAGGCGATTTCCCTATACGAAAGAAACGGATTCGTCCCGTACCGCACAAGAAAGCACTACTACCCGGATGACGATGCGCTCTGCTACATGAAGGAGATCGAGAAATGAAAGATGAAATCATTTTGGCAATTGAATCATCCTGTGACGAAACTGCCGTAGCCATTCTGAAGAATGGAAAGGAATTGCTCGTCAATACGGTCAATACCCAGATTGAGGACCACAAGCGTTTCGGTGGTGTCTATCCTGAACTTGCGTCCCGTCTGCATCTGAAGAACATCACGAAAGTCGTCAGCTACGCCCTTTCATTGAAGGATTTCGACTATTCCACCATCACCCATGTCGCCGTCACCGGCGGCCCTGGTCTTCCAGGTGCCCTTCAGATCGGTGTCATGGCTGCAAAGACCATAGCCCAGTATCTTGATGTACCTCTTGTCAGCGTGCATCACCTTGCCGGACATATCTATGCCAACGAATATGTCACCGACTTCCATTATCCGCTCATCGCCCTCATCGCCAGCGGCGGAAATTCAGAAATCGTATATCTCGAGGATGAGATGAAGTTCAAGATCATCGGTGAGACGGAAGACGATGCCATCGGTGAAGCATTCGACAAGGTCGCAAGGGAATTAGGTCTTCCCTATCCTGGTGGTGTCAACCTTGACAAGATATCCCGTGAGGAAGGAATCAAGACCTTCGACCTGCCAAAGCCGAAAGTCGACGGATACAATCTCTCCTATTCCGGCCTGAAGTCACATCTCGTGAGAATGATTCAGAAGGAAAAAAGGGACGAGAATGGAAATCTTCCGCTCGATGTCGTGAAGACATATGCAAGAAGCACTGAGGAAGCATTCATCAATCAGCTTCTCGGGAAATTGAGGAAGGCTGCACTGGACTATCATGTAAGACAGGTCGTCGTCGGTGGAGGTGTCTCCGCAAACTCCTATCTGAGAAGCCATATCAAGGAAGTCTTTGCCAATGATGACATCGAAGTCATGATTCCACCATTGTGGTGCACGACAGACAATGCTGCCATGATTGCCAAGGCTGCCCATCATATGATTCGTCAGGGCAAATTCGCGCCATTATCCATGACGAGCAGACCAAATCGCAATTTGGAAGAAGAATAGAGGTAAAAATTATGGAATTACAGGAAAAATATTCTATCAAAGACTTATACAGCAAATTGGAAGACGGCACATTGGGTGAACTGGAAGGAACCAAGGTCAGCTTCGGTGGCTTCGTCCGCTTCAACCGCTATGGTGGAAACATCGGCTTCGTCTCCATCAATGATGGCTCCTGCTTCGACAACATCCAGATCGTCTACACCGAAAAAGACGCTGATGCATTGAAGGCAAAGCTTGGAGCTTCCCTTCTTGTGGAAGGCACGCTTCACATCACACCAGATGCAAAGCAGCCATTCGAGATTCATGCCGAGAAGGTCGAACTTGTCGGCGATGTCGATGACTCCTATCCGCTCCAGAAGAAGAAAATGTCATTCGAATATCTTCGTGACCTCCCACAGTGGAGAATGAAGACGAATACTTTCAACGCCGTCAACAGAGTCCGTTCCACCCTGGCCTACTACATCCACGAATATTTCCATAAGAACGGATATCTCTGGATTCATACTCCAATCCTCACCGCCAATGACTGTGAAGGTGAAGGCCAGACTTTCGATGTCTATGCCGATGTGAAGCATCCGGAAGAATATTTCAACAAGAGCAATGTCCATCTCACCGTTTCCGGTCAGCTCCATGTCGAACCATTTGCCCTCACCTACGGAAAGGTCTACACCTTCGGTCCGACCTTCCGTGCCGAGAAATCCAATACCGTCAGACATGCCGCTGAATTCTGGATGATTGAGCCGGAAATCGCCTGGGCACATTTAAGTGACCTTTGCGACATCGAGGAAGACTTCCTCAAATATGTTGTGAAGAACACCATCAGGGAATGTCCGCATGATATGGACTTCTTCGAAAAATGGGTCGACAAGGATGTCAAGACAAGAGTCGACGAATTCATCAACAAGCCTTTCCAGAGAGTAAGATATGAAGATGCCATCAAGATTCTTCAGGATGCCGTGAAGAATGGTCATAAGTTCGAAGTCAATGACATCGAGTTCGGTCTCGACCTCGGAAGTGAGCATGAAAGATATCTGACCGAAACCTACTTCAAGGGTCCTATCTTCCTCACCGACTATCCAAAGGACATCAAGGCCTTCTACATGAAGCAGAACGATGACGGAAAGACAGTCGGTGCAACCGACCTTCTCGTCCCAGGCATCGGTGAACTGTGTGGTGGTTCCGAAAGAGAAGCCGATTATGACAAACTCCTCAACAGAATGAACGAGCTTCATATGAACATCGAAGCCTATCAGTGGTATCTCGATTTAAGAAAGAACGGATCCATGCCACATTCCGGATTCGGTCTTGGATTCGAAAGACTCGTCATGCTCGTCACTGGCATGAGCAACATCCGTGACGTCTTGCCTTACCCACGTTGCTATAAGGATATGGAATTCTAAAATCATATGTTCGGAAGAAAGAAAAAAGAAAACATCAGCGAAGAAACAAAGGAAGAACCGGTCGATACCTCATCAACCGGGAATGTTTCAAATGACAATGTGGAAACCGAAAAAGCCAGGAAGGCGAGGTTTCCCCTTGTCATCAAGATTCTCTCAGGCTCACTTGTCGTTGCAAGTGTCGCCCTTCTTTGCTATTCCGTCTTTCTTCTGATCAATGATTCCAATGCGAGCACGGAAAGCAACAGCTATCTTTCCCTATCGGGAAAAACCGTTCAGGAAAGCAAGGAAATCTATGGCCAGTTCGGTGTCGAAAAAAAGAAGAAGGCCAGTGACTTTGCCCTTGTTGGAACAAAGCTGTATCTTTCCGAGACAAAAATCAGTCCTGATTCATTGTCTATCGGTTCCACTGCCTTCTTTGAGGACGGAGGAAAGAACCTCTATCTCTACAACCTGACTCTTGACCAGGCTCGTTTTGCCTTGGGTCAGTCCAACTTCGACAACCACCAGTACTATATCGACCTGCAGAATGTCGAGGAAGGAGATTTCCTCATCTATTCGAGCAGCGGGCCCTATAATTCCAAGAAGGATTATCATCCCTATTCGCTTTCCACAAACGAAACCATCAACTATGTCAGTTACACGCTTCCTGACAAGGATGGCATAAGAAAACGTATCACCCTGAAAAACAACAGTCAGTCTCCCTATCTCATGCTTACCATAAGCAAATGCGGTTCCACATTGCCGACGAAATATTATGATGCCGTCATCTTCCCTTCCGAATATAAAAAACAGGATGGCACATATAAAAAGGAAACTTCCTTCAGTGATGAGGAATGGGAAAAGACGAAGACAGAAATCGAAGATAAGATTCCTTCAAGATTCAAGGTAAAGTTTGCGACATCCCTTCAGGATGCCTACGATACCTATGCACCATTATCCTTCTCCATCAGCAGAACATCCGGTGATTACCAGTCCGTCTACACAAAGACGGATTCCTCTCTATATGACATATCCGTCCTTGATGATGGTTCGCTAAGTGGCTATGACGCCATTCCGGAAATCAGGGAGATGACAGGATATCTTGCCAGGGCCGGAGAAAACAACACCGGTGTCATAGGGAATGACATCATGACAAATAGTCATGATCATATCGGCAAGGACAGCTATCAGCTATCCTCACTTGAAAGCATCGAAAACAAAATCGTTTCCATTCTGACAAAATAAAAAGGAGCAACAGCCATGGAAAAAAAGAACATCTTAGTCACTGGTGGCATGGGATACATCGGTTCCCACACTGTCATCAAGCTTGTCGAATACGGCTACAATCCGATTATCATCGACAATCTTTCCAATTCCTCGGAGAAGGTTCTTCCGAGACTTGAGAAAATCACAGGAGCAAAGATCACATTCTACAAGGGTGATGTCTGCTCAAAGGAAGATGTCGAAAAGGTCTTCACGGAAAACAAAATCGATGCTGTCATCCATTTTGCAGGCCTCAAGGCTGTCGGTGAATCTGTTCAGAAACCAGTCGAATATTATCGCAACAACCTCGATTCCACCCTCACATTGCTGGAAACCATGCCAAAATATGGTTGCATGAACATCATCTTCTCCTCATCTGCCACCGTCTATGGAACTCCAACACATGTTCCGCTTGTCGAAACCGACCCTATCGGAACAGCCACAAACCCATATGGAACGACCAAGATCTTCCAGGAAGGCATCTTCAAGGATTTTGCCTTCGTCCATAAGGATTTCAACATTGCCCTTTTAAGATACTTCAATCCTATCGGTGCCCATTCCTCCGGCCTTATCGGTGAGGCACCAAACGGAATTCCGAACAATCTCATGCCTTATGTCACCCAGGTCGCCGTCGGAAAAAGAGATCATCTCAGCATCTTCGGAGATGACTATGACACCCCGGATGGAACCTGCATCAGAGACTACATCCATGTCGTCGATCTTGCCGAAGGTCACGTCCTTGCCCTGAAGAAGCTTTTCACCGGTTCAGGACTTGTCATATACAATCTCGGAACCGGAAAAGGAACCTCCGTCCTTGAGCTGGTCCACGCCTATGAGAAGGCAACAGGTGTCAAGATTCCTTACGTCATCGCTCCAAGAAGAGCCGGTGATGTCCCTGAGAACTACGCCGGAACAAAGAAAGCCGAAGAAGAACTTGGATTCAAGGCCAAGTTCACCGTCGAGGATTCCTGCCGTGATTCCAACCACTGGCAGCAGCTCAATCCCAACGGATACGACGATTGATTCTTCAAAGCCTGAAAACTTTCAGGCTTTTTCTTTGGTTTATGAAAATGAATTTTCAAAATTCAAATTCTCAAATATCAGC
>CAVJFW010000010.1:0-4492 GCA_963648975.1 bacterium
TTTTCACTTTTGTTAAGAATTCTCCTATTACCATGGAACAAGAGTATAATTATTGCATGGACAGAAATAATATACCTACGGTAAATAAACCTTCCTCTCTTCTCTCCTATTGGACAAAGGAATGGAAGGTATTTTTGATTATCGCAGTGACAGGCATCATCTATAACTTCGGCATGTTGGCAAATCCATATTTCGAAGGTGTATTGATTGACTATTTCCTCGACCCGACCGATGGGAAGATGTCCATCTATCTTCTTGTCGGTATCTTCGTCTTTTCCATCTTCCTTGTTCAGATAGCCAGGTCGTTGAAAAGATATTTCGTCAGAATCTTTGCTGATGATGTCGTGACCATGATGAGAAAGACACTCTACAACAACCTTCTCCATGAATCCTTCCATGATTTGGAGAATGAGAACATGGGTGTTCTTCTCAACAGGCTGAATTCCGACTGCCATCAGGCAGTGGAAGGAATGAGAAAACTGACGACGGAAATCTTCGATACGGTATTCCTCTTTTTCTTCTATATCGTCTATCTTTTCTTCTTCGATGTGAAGATGACACTCTTTGCCTTGATACCGGTCGCTGTTGCCATTGTGATATCCTTCCTTTTAAGAAAACAGATTTATCTTTCCAGCAGCAGGAAGAAGGAAGCAAATGCATCTCTTTCTTCCATCACCTATTCCCTGATGGACCATGCATGGATGTACCGTCTCTATTCCAGGGATGAGGAAAATGAAAAAATATATGACAAGGCACTTAAGGATTATGAAAGAAAAAGCGTGAAGGCAGATGTCCTTGTGGATATCACCCTGCCTATCTGCAACGTCATTTCCCTTTTAGGTCTGATTCCGATTCTCTATCTGGGAATAGGATACATAAATGACGTCCGTCTCTTTTCTCTTCCGATTCCATATATCATGGGGAATACATGGACAATCGGATTCTTCTCAACCTACATCACGACATTCATCCTGCTTTCGAGCAAGGCAAGTCATACCTCAAAGCTTTTCTCCAGTGTGGAGAAAGGTCTCTCTTCCTGGAAGAGAATCAAGCCATACATCAGGCCATATGGGAATTTCGGTCACCAAAAGAAAAGGGAAGGGAACGAACTTTCCTTTGATGACTTTGGTGTCATGATTGATGGTAATCCTCTGTTTGACCATCTCTCACTGAATGTACATAGAGGTCAGATCATCGCCCTCACCGGTGGAATCGCCAGCGGAAAGACAGCCTTCGGAAAAGTCTTCATCCATGAGTTGGACTACAAGGGAAGTGTCATTCTCTTTGACAAGGAAGTGAAGGATTATGACATGGAGGAAATCAAGGGCAATGTCTCCTATATGGGACATAGAAATGATCTCATGACGAAATCCATAAAGGAAAATATTGCCTTTGGTCAGGATGAGGATGTGATGCCATATCTTTATTTTGTCTCCTTTGAAAAAGATCTTCTTTCCATGCCGGAAAAGGAAGAGACCATCATCGGAAATGAAGGTGTCAGGTTATCCGGTGGTCAGCAGGAGAGAATCGCCCTTGCCAGGACGATGTACAACAGGAAAGGCCTTGTCATTCTCGATGATCCTTTTGCCAGCGTTGACATGAAGACGGAACATGAAATCATGAGAAGGCTCAGGGATGAGTGCAAGGACAGCATCGTTTTATTCTTCTCCCACAGACTTTCCTATTTCCCATATTGTGACAAGGTCATCGTCATCAATGATGACCATACTTTTTCCATCGGAAGCCATGATGAACTTTTGAAGAACAATCCGACTTATCAGAAACTGTACACGTTACAGAAGATAGAGGTGGAACATGAATAGATTCACGACCAAAGGTTTTATTCTCGGCTTCATCAGAAAACATAAGATAATGAGTCTCCTTCTTGTGGTGATGATTTTCCTTGTGGCCATATCCGGACTTCTTCCACCATATTTCCTACGTTATCTCATTGATACCTATCTTCCGGATTACCTTGGCGGAAACATGAATCACAGTCTCATCCTCTTCTCCATCCTCTATTTTCTCTCCTATTTCCTCGTAGGAGCCTTTGAGGTTATCGAGAATTACCTCATCAACCTCTTCGGTCAGAGGATGATCCATGAACTGAGGTATGAGATGATAAGGAAAACACATAGGATGAAGGCAAACTATTTCACCAGGCACGGAAACGGAGAGATGCAGTCCAGGGTCATGGATGATGTCTTATCCATCGAGACTTTGTTTGCCACCGGTATCGTCTCGCTGCTGGTGTCTCTCTTCAAGGTCATCGGCATCCTTGTCTCCATCTATGTCTTCTCCTGGAGTCTAGGTATCATCATCACCATATTGATTCCTCTGATCTACTGGATCACAAAGAAAATCAGCAACACCATGCTGAAAGCGAACATCCGCAACAGGAAGTGCCTGAATGCCCAGGCCAACCATATCTCCGAAACCATCAACAACGTTCAGACCATCCAGCTTCTTGACAAGGAAGATCATCTGGAAGGTGAGTATCATGAACTTCTGGAAAAATCATATCGGTACAGAAAGGACACGGCTTTCATGGATGCCGTGTTCTCTCCGATCATCGAGATGCTTAAGGCGCTTGTCATCGCTCTCGTCTCCATTCTTGTCGCCGTTTCGACCAACAGTGAAATCGACTTCCTGTCCCTTGGTATCAGTGTCGGTACCTTTGCAGCCAGTCTGACTCTCATCAGCAATCTCTTTTCTCCGATTCAGAGCATCGGAAAGGAAATCCAGACGATGCAGGAAGGTATCTCCGGCATGAAGAGGGTTGAGGAATTCATGAACGAAAAGGAAATCAACCAAAAGAATTCAGGTCTTACCTTCGAAGAGGTTTTCTCAAAGGAAGAGGATGACATACTTGTCTTTGATCATCTTTCCTTCAGATATGATGATGGAGAAAAGGATATCTTCACGGATAATTCCTTTGCCATAAGAAAGAACGAAAAGGTTACCTTGATCGGCAGAACCGGTGCCGGAAAGACGACGCTGTTCAAGCTGATATTGGGACTTGAGAATCCGACAGGCGGAAAGGTATTGCTGAACGGATATGATCTTTCTCAGATTCCTGACAGGGAAAAAAGAAGGATATTCGGTTATGTCGAACAGGGATTCCAATATGTGAATGGAACAATCATGGAACAGATTACCCTGGGTGATGAAAAATATGGTCTTGATGATGTGAGAAAGGTCATGAAGATGGTCTATCTTGATACCTATATCGATACCCATATGAAGGATGGATATATGACATTGTTCGATGAGAGAGATTTTTCCAGAGGACAGCTTCAGCTTCTTTCTCTTGCCAGGGCACTTCTGTCCAATCCGAAGATACTGCTTCTTGATGAGATTTCTGCAAATCTTGACTCCATGACGGAGAATCAGATCATCTCTGCCATATCCAATTCTTCCAGGGACAAAACCGTCATTTCCATATCGCATAGACTCTCTGACCAACTCGGATTTGACAGGACGATAGAAATTCAGTGATGTTTTTGTCCAAAAAGAAGAAAATTGACATTATAATATTCATTAAGTCGATAAAGAGGATAGATCAGAAAGAAACCACATATGAACACCATTGTTGTCAAAGCCCTAGCCAAAATCAATCTGGCCATTGATGTTTTGTCCAAGAGAGAGGATGGATACCATGAAATAGACATGGTAACGATTCCGCTCAAGCTTCATGATTCGATTGAAATCACTCCGTTCCCTGCCAATTCCAGGACGGAGACATATCTATACTGTGATGATCCGACCATTGTCTGTGATGAATCCAACTTAGCCTATAAAGCATTGGATGCCATGAGAGAAAATCTCCGTGTAAACGGAAAATTCTGTATCAACATCCATAAGAGAATTCCGGTTCAGGCAGGTCTTGGTGGAGGTAGTGCGGATGCCGCTGCGGTCATTAAGGCTCTCGATAACTACATGCATGAATCCATCGAGGACAAGGCTAGAATAGAACAGGAACTCGCCTTGAAAATCGGAAGCGATGTTCCCTTCTGTCTCTATGACAAGCCTTCCAGGGTTGAGGGAAGAGGTGAGAAGCTGACCAAAATCAATGTGATGACGCCTTATCAGGTTCTGATTGTCAAACCGAATGTCGGACTTTCCACAAAGTCCGTCTATGAAGCCTATGATCTTGTCTCCGATGAGATTTCCCATCCGGACATCACTGCCTTGATCAAAGGACTGGAAATCGGGGATGAGGAGATGATAAGAAAGAACATGGTCAATGTCCTTTCCGTTCCTGCCATCAAGGCACTTCCTCTCATCCAGGAACTTCTTGACAGGATGACGGAAATGGGTCTTGTCCTGAATGGTATGTCCGGTACGGGATCTGCCTGCTTTGCTCTTCACAAGGACAAAAAAATCCTTGAAAGAGCCAAGAATATCTTCACCAAGGAAGGCTATGAGTGCCACTTGACTGAATTTGCATTGTAATTGTTATTGTTTTAAATAAATAATTTTGCTTTTTTTG
>CAVJFW010000010.1:4502-44794 GCA_963648975.1 bacterium
AGCAACGTTATTTTGTGTTGCAATTATTTTTCGATGGGAATATAATTATTTTATTAAAAATAAAAGGAGTTGCATTTATGGTGAAAAAAAGTAAAACAATCGCACTCATCTCATTGATTTCCATGAGTCTTTTTGGCTGTATGAGAGGAACAAACGCCAATCCGAATGCTGGTGGCAATGGCGGAGACCAAGGTACATCCGAAAAACAGGATATTTCCTATGATGACAAGAAGACATCTGATGATGTCTCTTCTTCATCCGCAATGGAATCCTCAAAGGAAGAAATCTCCTCCAGCAAGGAAGAGGAACCTGTTGCCCCTATCTATCAGGGCATGATCATCACCAATGCCATCCAGAAACAGGCTACTACCTCTGCGACAAAGGATATTTCCGACTTTGTCAGTACATTCCCGGATATCGCAAGTGAGAACCAGGTAGACTACTGCATCCGTCTCAATGAGACCGTCAAGGTTTTGGTCAAGTTCCATAATCTCGACAAGACGAAGATCAACTCTATCACCATAAACGACAAGAAATATGATGTCACTTCCGAGATGACCACCCTTGAGGGTGTCTCTCTCGAAGTGGATGCCTATACTAAGTCTGGATATGACACACTTACCTTGACCAACATTTCCTACACCGATTCCACAAACAAGATCGGTGCCTACACGGAGGAGCATAAGCTCAGTGTAGGCGTTGGTTATGCAAGCCAAGTCAGCGCCACCATCTCCAGCAAGACCATCAAGTCAGACAAGGCAACCATCAATCTTGCCTTTGCCGATATCGAATCCATCCCATCAAACGGAAAGGTCTATGCCTATCTTTCCAGCGGTTCCGGTGATCCTCTTACCGAGGAACTTACGATTGATTCCAACAAGACTGCAACCATCAATTTCACTGATCTTGAATTCGGAAAGGATTATTATTTCGGTGTTGCCGCTTCCTTTGATCTCTACGATGGAAACGGACTGCATTATGCATGGATTCTCAAGGAGAACTTCAAGACCTTGGGTACTTTCTCCCTTGATTCCATAAGTGTGGGAAAGACTTCCATCTCCTTTGCCGTCAAGGATGACACAAAGGATGACACAGCCTATGCAAACAGCGTCACTTTGATGGATGGAGAGACGGAGAAGAAGAAACTTACCAAGGATCAAATCGGTGAGACGAATTCCTTTACCGATCTTCTTTCCGATCATGACTATGTCATCGTTCTGGAATATGTCTATGACGGAAAATCCTATAAGGTCAGCTATGATGCAAAGACCGATGCCAAGGTCGCACCGACCATTGCCATCAAGACCACGGATGTCCAGAAAAGATCCTTTAAATATGAAGTCAAGGTCACGGATATCGATACTGTCGGTGTCATTGACTCCATTTCTCTTGTCAACGGAACGGAAACAAAGGAACTCAAGGGTGAAGATGGCACCTACATCATGGAAGGCGAATGCAAGGACCTTTTGGCCAATGGCAACTATTCCATCAAGGTGGATTATCATTATGACTTGAATGACGGAAAAGGTGAAATCAAGGATTCCGCCTCAGTCAAGGCCACACTTTTGGAGACTCTCGCTCCGGAATTGGTTTTGTCAACCAATCAGGATGAGATGACCGTTTCCTTCAAATATGAATTCAACAACAACGAGGATGAGATCGTCACTGTCGACAGTGTCGAACTTCTCGATGGCACTTCCGTCAAGGAAACCATGACGGATATCGCCAATGGCGAAGGTTCCTTCACCGGTTTATATTCTGACAAGGAATACAGTGTCCGTGTCACCTATCATTATGATCTGGGTGACGGCCAAGGTGAACAGAAGAAGGTTGAAACCAAAACTGCCAAGACAGAGGCCATGGCTGTTCCTGAAGTAGTAGTCCATGCCGATGAGGCAGGCAAGGATTTCATCTCCGGTTATGTCGAAATAAATCAGGAATACAACATCGTCAGCAATGTGAAGGTTACCTGCACAAAGAAAGACGATAACGGAAACTGGGAAACAACACCTGTTGCTACTGTTGATGGCACTTCCTTTGTCTTTGGTGGATTGACATCAAGTACTATATATAAGATTGAATGCACCTATGACTATACTCTCAACACTGAAAATGAAACGGAACTGAACCATGGTTCTGAAAGCCTCGATAGAAAGACTGCATTGGATGTCAGCATCAGTGACCTGAAATTTGACAATACACGTCCGATTGAGGCTGGACAGAAAGCCTATATGTCCATGACCATCCATAACGGAAACGATTACAGGATTCAGGTTACTTCCATTACGGTCAATGGTACTACGTTGACCGGTGATAATGGAGATTTCCTTGTCACAGGCAAAACCGATGGCGAAATTCGTTTCAAGCTGAAGACTGCAACCGATGATGAACTTGACAGTTATGGTGATCAGGATGCCGACGGAAATACCAAGTTCACTATCGAAAAAGTCACTGTTGTTGATATGACTGACAATGAAGAATACGATGTCTATCTCAAAGATGGCAACACTGTTCCCCGTAAGATTTTCGGTAGAGTCGGCATCAAGGATTCTTATTTTGCCGATGCTGATGGAAACAAGCTTGACTATTTCACCAAGGAAGATGAAAACGTCTATGTCGTCGTTGAACTGAACAACAGACATAAATATGACATCAAGAAGATCAACGGAAGAGCAGATATTGAAGAAGTAGGTAATGACAAGAGCACATATAAATACAAATATGACCCAAGTACTGATTCCTATGGATTCAAGGTACTGAACATCAATAGTATTTACTATGAATCCGAATATATTGATTCTGAAGGAGTTAATGCAACATTCAAGAAGGAATATACCGTCGACAATATGTTTGCCAAGGGATATGTCGTCTCCGACAAGACGGTGAATCATATCAACACATGGACCGCCTTCTATAACATGGAGGATGACAAGGTCTATAAGCTTGATACTGATCTTGACTTCAAGACTGTCGACAAGAGCAAGAGGGATCTTGAGGAGACCGGAAAGAGTTTCAATGGTATTCTCGATGGTGACGGACATTCCATCAAGAATCTGAAGTTCGCTTCCACTGTCGAAAACAAGGATGTCGAGCTTGGTCTGTTCAAGGAAGGCGAGATGTTCCTAAGCAATCTCAAGCTTGAGAATGTATATTTCGGCTTGGATATCGATAATTACGATACCACGACAACCAGAAGCGGCTATGTCGGTGGGTTCATCGCAAAAACAGACAAAGCAGTCATCGACAACTGCATGGTCGACATCTATTCTTCCATCGATTTCGAAAACAACACGATTGAGGCTGGTGGATACAATTTCTCTTATGCAGGCGGTTTTGTCGGCTATCTCGGACAGTATGGTGAAATCACCAACAGCATCAATGAAGCCTATGTTTCCACGTTGAATGGCTATGTCGGTGGATTTGTCGGATACATGGCTGGAAAGATGGACCACTGCTATAACGTCGGAACTGCCAGATATGTCAAGAATTCCGGCTCCGGCTGTGTCGGTGCCTTTGTCGGTTATTTCAACCGTTGGAGTCCTGTTTCCAAGATTACCAACAGCGTCAACCTTGGACCTGATCGCTTCTATTCCACTACGACAAGAATCATCGGTACCTGCGGAAATGCCATTGACAATACAAAGAAAGGCCAGACGGAGAATGTCTATAACCTTTCCAAGTTATATGATTCCACTGCTGACAAGAAAAACAACATCAGCAAACTCAACAGAACGGAAATCAATGCCGATTACTTCGAGAAGACACTTGGATTCGATGCTGATATCTGGGATATGAGCAAGGTAGACTACAAGAATAAGATTTATCCAACCCTGAAGGTGTTCGATAAATAAGCCTGGCCGTTACGTTTTCCATAAACTATATTGATAAACCTTTGGAGGGAAAAACATGAAAAAGAGTACAGGAAAGTACATCATTGAGGCTACAAAAGAGGGATTTTCATACTATATCCACCATGTCAGCAAATTCTTTGCTTTCTGGGTGATGGAGTTGGCGACTTTCTTTGGAAAGATGACCATCTTCCTTGGTCCTGTCTTCCAGAAATTCCACATTCAGATGTGCAAGATGGTCGATGACAGTGGTGAGACCAACATGGCCAAGGCCTTCGACCAGTCTGATCACAGGAAAGGATACAGAAATCTTCTTTTCTTCGATTTGGTCTGGTTTTTGGTCACCCTTGCCGGTGTAGCCGTCATCATGGGTATCGCATATGGACTTAGCACCATCATCTATAACATCGGATTTTACTTCAATACGACAGAGTCCAATCCTTCCTTGCCGATTGATATAGGAAATGCATTGAATACCTTCACTACTTTCCTATACATTCCTTTCATTGTCTTTGCCGTCGTCTTTGTCGTCTTCGCCCTCATGGTCAAGGAAGCCGGTGTCTATGCTTCCTACAGGAATCCTGATTTGGGACTTTCCGACATCATCTATGATGCCTTTGCCACACTCAAGGAGTGCGGTGGAAGACTCTTCCTTGTAAATTTCCTCATGTTCCTTGAGGTTCTTACCTATGCCGCCATCATCTTCGTTCCGATCTTCATCATCTCTATCATCCACCTTGATCCCGGCGATGTTTTCTATACCTACTACATCATTTGGATTCTCGTTCCGATCTTCAGCGTCGTTTCCGTCTTCGTCATCCCTGTCCTTATTGGTATCTTCCGTCTTTCTGTTCATAAGTTCCTCATGGACAACGCCAAGACCGATGCTGTCATCATCGCCTATCGCAAGAATGAGAACAAAGCCAAGGAGAGTGACTTCATTCCTCTTACCGAAGCCAAGGACATCAATGGTGAGACCATCTATGTCGAGATGAAGAAGAAGTCAAAGAAGAACAAGGACAGTGATTTATGATTTTTGGTGGTATAGCCCTTATTGCTGCAGGTGTCCTGCTTCTCTTTGGGGTTACATTCTATGTACTTCCCAAAAAGCTGATACGTTTCAAGTTTCTTTCCGATGTGAAGGAAGGTGAATTTGCCCCGGATTATTCCTACTATGTCGCAGAGAAGGAAAACAAGGAAGTCTTCGATTCCTATCATATCTGCATCGAAAAATCCTCCCATAGGAAATTCCTCAAGATTGACTTCAAGGAGGAAATCCATAGAGTCGAATTCTATGTTGTCTTCTTTGATTTCTCCGGACATCCTTTCGGATGTAAGAAGTATGTCGTCGATGACGCCCAGCTTCAGGATGAGGTCATCATCCCTGAAGGAACAAGAGGCGCCTATCTTCAGGTCATGTCCGTCGAAGAAAACGTCTATCGTACCTTGATGCCGTGGATTCTGGATACACGCGGTCTCATCTTTGCCGCTGTCTGGTATTCCATCCTTGCCACCGTCTGCACATTCCTGGCAGGTTGGGGATTGATGTTCATAACCGACGCATGGGCTTGGTTCAATGCGTTCAGCGTCATGATCATGGCTGTCGTCGTCTTCATCCTTTATGGTGTCGGAAGTTATTTCCTCATCCGTCTTACTCTCAAGGATCGCTATGTCAATACGGAGGTGAGAAAATGAAGAACCCATCTTTCATCCGCAGGGTCGAGTATCATACGTTGCTCGACGAAAAGGCTCCGATATCCTTCTATGACCTTTATGATGATGGCAATCACCGCTTTGCGATGATTACCTTCTACAACAACAGCAAGAATACGATTTTATCCTTCAAGATAAAATTCACCTTCTATACGAAGAACAAGGATTATCTTTCAACGGCTGTCTATCAGCTCAAGCCGAAGGATTTCCGTGTCCATCATAATTTCGAAATCTCTGATCCACTCATCTTCCCGAAGGATGCTGATGGATTCAATTATGAAATCTTTGATGTTGTCTATCCGGATCACAATCAATTGAAGAAGGAAAAACTCCGTATAAAGCTCGACAATGTCAATCAGTCCAGACTCATCGTTCCAAAGAAGGAAAATATCTTTGCCAAATGGAAATGGATTGGTATTCTTGGTATTGGCGTCGTCGCCTTGTCCATGGTCGCCATTCCGGTTGCGAATACTATTTCCACAGGTTCCCCGAACAACTATCCGGACAACAATAATAATAACGGAACGATCACAGTCAACAGCAACGGCTATGAAATGATCATCGAGAAGGATTCCCAAACGACTGGTTATGTCATCACCGGTATAGCCAGTGCTCCTTCATCGGGTACTTTATATATCGAATCCTACATGGATGGGTATGAAATCACCAGAATCGACAAGAATGTCTTCAGTGGTCTTTTTATCAGCGAAGTCCGTTTCGACAATTCCAACCTTACTGTCAGTGAGAGGGCGTTTAATGGTTCCTCTGTCACTACCGTAAGAGGCTCTGTTGGCAGTATAGGTCAGCACGCATTCGAAAATTCCAAGATCAACATGTTGCAGCTTGACAGTGTGACTGAAATCGGAAACTATGCATTCTATCAGTGCACAAATCTTAACTATGTCAATGTAAACAACTGTAAATCCATCGGCCAGTACGCCTTTGCCAATGATTACAACTTGTATGATGTCTCTCTGAGCGTAAGTGAAATCTCCACATATGCATTCAGTGATTGCACGAGCCTTTCCAGCGTAACCATAAAAGATTGCAGCAGAATCGGAAACTATGCGTTCCAGAATTGTTGGAATATCACTTATTGTTCGGTCAATGATGGATTTAAGCTATCTGGTTCGGCATTCGAAAAATACGTCGATGAAATTATGGAAAGACCATAGGAGGGATAATTATGAACTATCAGACAAATATCAGCGATGATTCCCTTAATGAAGAAGAATCTCTCCAGAACGAAATCGATGAAGTAAAGAAGTTGGCTTCCTTCCGCAAGGAAAAGAGTGAAGGAGTCACGAAGAAAAGCTCCATTCAGAATGTCTATGCCATCATTTGTGGTGCTGTCCTTATTGTTGTCGGATTTACTCTTTTCATGATGAATGGAAATGCCTTTGAGAAGATGGACCAGATTCTGTATGTCTCCGGCATCACCTTCGCCTTAGGTCTTGTCACTTTGTTATTTGGCCTTGTCTTCATGTTCAAGGAAAAGAAGATCAAGAAGAAGAAAACCGAAGTCATCATCGTTCCAAGGGAACGTTTCATCTACAACAAGGAACTTGAGAAGAACGCCAACGACTTCACCGTCAAGGTCAATAGCAAGACTGTTCTCAATTCTGCCGTCAAGGAAAAGAAGTTCGTCTCTCCTTTGGCTGAACTCGAGGATGAGGCAGAAGCCATTGGTGCCAACAAGATGAAGGTCGTCAAGAACTTCGATTTCTTTGACCTCACGAACGAAAAGGTGCTCACCAGATTCGAGCAGGCCAATCACTACAATAATGTCAATGTCCAGAAGAAGGAAGCCATCACCTTCCTTTCCCATCTCTTCTACTCCAGATTCATCATCCTCAAGGGTGTGAACAAATTCTGTAGAAGGAATTTCTCTCTTGCCATGGAAAAGACTTTCCAGAGCAGATCCTACTATATCGACTGCAACAATATCCATAGTGAAGATCAGCTCATCAGTCAACCTTTCTTTGACAGAGCCATGCTTGCCGCCCAAGGAAAGAAGGATGATTTTGTCTTCCTCTTCCTCGATGGTGTGAATTCCAATGAAATCTACTCCCTCTTCAAGGATTTCCTCCTTGCCATATTCGACAAGAACAACCCACACAAGGTCAGGACGGAATACGCAGCCAAACAGTATGAGATGCTTCCGAACATCTACTTCATCCTTATGCTCAAGGAGAAGGAAGATACCGGTTTATATGCAAGCAACGACATCCTTTCCTATGCTCCTGTCATCAATATGGAATGCTCCGTCTATGGTGGAGATGTCGTGGAGCTGGATGACAAGAAGATTTCCATCTCCGACTTCCGTCACATCAATGACGAACTTAAATCCGAATACTATCTCGAGGAATCCAACTGGAAGAAGTTCGACAGCCTCCAGAAGTTCGTCAACAATATCAAGTCCTATCAGATTGCCAACGATATCATCAATGACATCGAACAGCAGATTGCCTTCAACTATTCCCTCTCCCATGATGTCGATTCCGTCATGGATGATATTCTCAGCGTCGATTTGCTTCCTGGCATCGTCACCTATCTCGACAAGGAAAATGTCTTCGGCGAAGATGGACTTGAAGCTTATATTGCCGATCATTTCTCCTCTGAATTCTCTCTTCCGAAGACAGAAAATCTTCTCAAGGATTATTCCTATACCACGACTCATGCTTTGAAGCATGAAGAACCTGCCCAGGTTTTCGAAACCGTGGCACAGCCTACCTTCTCTGAACCGATCATCGTGGAAAAGGCCGAACTGATCCAACCGGAAGTTGTCCAACAGCCAACTCAGGAAGAAGCTCCGGCCAGTGAAAATCTTGAGGCAGAGGGACTTGACGCCTTTGCCAAGATGATCGATGAATCCGGAAATGAGAATGAAGCCGGTCAGGCAGTTCAGCAGGAGGAAGGTAAATGATCTTATCTACCATAGCTGAAGAAATGCTTGATGCCCTCACCACCGTTGAGGCATTGAGAATCTATTTCATCATCTTCTGCGCCCTTATCATCGCCGTTGCCGTGGCCATCATGATTTCTTCCAACAGAAGAAAGAAGACCACCATCGTCAACAGAAAGATCATCCATGACGAAAATGTCGTCATGCCGGTTTCCACTGCAGTCACACCATCCACACCTGCCACAAAGCCGACAGGCATGCCTGTTCCGGCATCCTCAGGCAACACCGAGGCCAAGGAAGGAGACTTCTCCGACAGCCGTTTCCCTACCCTCAGCTTCATCGATGCGACAAACCCCGTCACGAAGCACGTCGTCTGCGATTCCAACCTGACACTGGAGTCCATCGCCGAGAACTTCCGTCTCTATGCCGCAGGCGAACTCCATCTCTACTATTCCAGGAAGGACATCCGTTCCTTCATCGCCTCCCTTGCCTGCTCGAGGATCATCCTTCTCCAGGGTATGTCCGGTACGGGTAAGACATCCCTTCCGGTCGCCTTCGGAAAGTTCATCTCCTGTCCGACCTCCGTCGTCCCCGTCCAGCCTACATGGAAGGAGAGGAGCGACCTTCTCGGTTACTACAACGAATTCACGGGAAAGTTCAGCGAGACCCCGCTTCTTACATCCCTCTACAGGGCCGGGACCAGCGACTCCATCAGGCTCATCGTCCTGGATGAGGTCAACATCGCCCGTGTCGAATACTACTTCGCCGAATTCCTTTCCCTCCTTGAACTCCCCGACCAGAACTCCAGGATCCTCCAGGTCGCCTCAAGCGGCATGGACAACGATCCGGAGAGGATGATAAACGGCGCCCTGCTCCTTCCGGAGAACGTATGGTTCATCGGAACGGCGAACAACGACGACTCCACCTTCGCCATCTCCGACAAGGTCTACGACAGAGCCAGCGTCCTTGACCTCGACACCCGTGCGGCACCGTTCGAGGCCGAGAACGGATACGAGAAGAAGAACATCACCATACAGAGAATCAACAGGCTCAACGCCGAGGCACAGAGAAGGTATGGGCTCACCCAGCGTGAGCTCAACAGGATCTCCGCCCTGGACAGGTATCTCCGCGAGACGTTCCAGGTCAGCTTCGGTAACCGTATCATGAGGCAGATCAGGGTATTCGTCCCGACATATGTCGCCTGTGGCGGAACCTCATCCGAGGCCCTTGACGTCATCCTGGCGAAGAAGGTCCTCAGGAAGCTTTCGAGCTGCAACCCTGTCCTTGTCAAGGCAAAGAGCGGCGAGCTTCTCGATTTGATTGCGAACCTCTTCGGAGCCGACAATGCTCCCGAGTGCGTGAGTGCGGTAAGGAAGATTGCGGAGAACGGATAAAGAAAGATAAATCATTATGGATGAATTTGACATCACCTATAGAGCACTGAAAGAGTATCAGGAAAAAACATCCAACGTCCCTGAAATCCGTGCGTTTCTCGATGAAATGCATAGCGAGACGAACAGGACGGAATCTTTGGAATGCTCTGCTTCCATCTGTAAGATCGACAGAGACTGGGTCGACGAGATCGACCGGGCTCTTCCTTTTGTTGCGGATGCGGTGATGGAGAACCGTCAGTTCGTCAGATCTGATGGTGAGGTTGTACCGATTGAGAAGGTAAGGACCGTCGGAAAAGAGACGGTCGTCGACCTTTCCAAGCATTCCAACTATATCACCCGTGATCCAGCTACCACCGGTGGAAGAATCATTCCGGACAAGCTGATGATGCCACAGAAGGATAACGACTTTGCCATCTATGAGAATAGATTCCTCTATTCCCTTCTGGTATACCTTTCCCAGTTCATCGAAATCCGTCTCAATGAGATCATGGCCATCACCGGCAAATACGAGGCAAAGACAAAGATCACCAAGAAACTTGTCACCCCGATGAGAAATCTTTCCTACGAACTATCCTTTGAGGATGTCCGTTTCAATGATCCTTTTGCATCGAAGAGAAACAGTTCCGCAGATGCCATCAACATCATCAAGGAATGTCTGAACCAGACAAAGTCCTTATTGATGACTCCGTTGATGAAGGAAGTCAGCAAGGCTGCCATGGTCCATCCTCCTATCGTCAAGACAAATGTCTTCCGTTTTGATCATAACTTCAGGGAATCCCTGGCACTATACAATTTCCTTCAGTCCTATGACAAAAAAGGTTTTGAGATAGAGAATGTGACGACAAAGCTTTCTCCGTTCCAGAACAAGGTATCTGAGGATTTCTCCAATCTTGTCTATCTCACTGGGTATATGACCTATGTCCATGGAAACAAGATTGAGGATGTACTCAGGAAAATCTACAACGAGGAAGAAAAGAAGAGAAAGGAAGAGGCGGACAAGAAGCTTCTTGCCGAAATCAGGAGAGTCGGAAGAAATATCCGTGATTCCGGTCTTTCCCCTGAAGAATATATCCTGATGCTCCAGAAGGGTCACCAGGTTCTTGAGAAGAACCTTGCTGCCAAGGAAAATGAGGTTCAGGAAACAAAGAACGAAGTCCAGAAGAAGGTCAAGGAGCTCACTATCGGATTCCAGAATGAACTGGATGAAGAGAAGGAGAAGATGAGCAAGTCCATCGAGGATAAAGTCAATGAACTTGCCCTTAACAGTCTCATGAAGGTCAAGGAATATACTGCCAAGATGAACAACATGCAGGCCTTGGTGGATAAAACCAACCAGGAGAAGACCAATGAGATCAACAAGGCCTTTCAGGATAAGGTCAAACTTGATATCCAGTACAAGAAACAAATTTCCGACCTTAACAATGCCCATTCCGCAAAGGCAATCGAACTTAACGGTGAGATAGAAAAAGCCAGAAGGGAAGTCGAAGAGGCAAAGAAGGAAATCGAAAAGCTCAGGCAGAATCAGATCCTTCTTGAAGGACAGGTCAACAACCTCCGCAATATGAATAAGAAGGATCCTACCAAGGATTTCACCGAAGAGGAATTCTTCAATGAACTTGAGATGGAAAAGTTGGCTTTCGACGCCTATTTCGAAAAGACATGGAAAGCTACCAAGAAGAGAATCCGTAAGGAGACTCTCAAGCTCGACAAGGAAGAAATCAAGAAGAATGTCGCCGAGAAGAAGGCTGTCAACAAGGAAAAGAGAGCTCAAAGATGGCAGAACATCACATCCAAAATCTCTCAGGTGAAAGGTAAGTCGAAGAAGAAAGAAAATCCGGAAGAAGTCAAACCTGAACAGGAACAGACACCTGTCCAGAACGAAGAAAGCAAAAACACTGACGGCAAAGAATAAACAACATGAAAAAAGATAACGAAAAACTAGTCTCTGATTCATCGATGCGTTCCAAGCTTATCGTCAAATATTCACTTTTGATGATTGGTGTTTTCGGTTCCGGTGTTTTGGTGACCTTGTTCTTCATGGCCATCATCAGGAACTACTTCCAGGGTGAGGATGACATGATTACGATGTTCACCGACAACCTCTATACCGTCGTCATCCTGCTTCTTTCCCTGATCATGCTTTTCCTGCTCTTCAAATTGTTCATCTACCAGGTCGCATACAACGATTCCATCGATGAAATCAAGGATGAAAGAATCGAACTCACCGAAGTCAGAAGCGGCAACATCGTTCCTGTCGTGGCCAGTGCACCTGTCACGGCCACCACAAAGCCGACAGGCATGCCTGTTCCGGCATCCTCAGGCAACACCGAGGCCAAGGAAGGAGACTTCTCCGACAGCCGTTTCCCTACCCTCAGCTTCATCGATGCGACAAACCCCGTCACGAAGCACGTCGTCTGCGATTCCAACCTGACACTGGAGTCCATCGCCGAGAACTTCCGTCTCTATGCCGCAGGCGAACTCCATCTCTACTATTCCAGGAAGGACATCCGTTCCTTCATCGCCTCCCTTGCCTGCTCGAGGATCATCCTTCTCCAGGGTATGTCCGGTACGGGTAAGACATCCCTTCCGGTCGCCTTCGGAAAGTTCATCTCCTGTCCGACCTCCGTCGTCCCCGTCCAGCCTACATGGAAGGAGAGGAGCGACCTTCTCGGTTACTACAACGAATTCACGGGAAAGTTCAGCGAGACCCCGCTTCTTACATCCCTCTACAGGGCCGGGACCAGCGACTCCATCAGGCTCATCGTCCTGGATGAGGTCAACATCGCCCGTGTCGAATACTACTTCGCCGAATTCCTTTCCCTCCTTGAACTCCCCGACCAGAACTCCAGGATCCTCCAGGTCGCCTCAAGCGGCATGGACAACGATCCGGAGAGGATGATAAACGGCGCCCTGCTCCTTCCGGAGAACGTATGGTTCATCGGAACGGCGAACAACGACGACTCCACCTTCGCCATCTCCGACAAGGTCTACGACAGAGCCAGCGTCCTTGACCTCGACACCCGTGCGGCACCGTTCGAGGCCGAGAACGGATACGAGAAGAAGAACATCACCATACAGAGAATCAACAGGCTCAACGCCGAGGCACAGAGAAGGTATGGGCTCACCCAGCGTGAGCTCAACAGGATCTCCGCCCTGGACAGGTATCTCCGCGAGACGTTCCAGGTCAGCTTCGGTAACCGTATCATGAGGCAGATCAGGGTATTCGTCCCGACATATGTCGCCTGTGGCGGAACCTCATCCGAGGCCCTTGACGTCATCCTGGCGAAGAAGGTCCTCAGGAAGCTTTCGAGCTGCAACCCTGTCCTTGTCAAGGCAAAGAGCGGCGAGCTTCTCGATTTGATTGCGAACCTCTTCGGAGCCGACAATGCTCCCGAGTGCGTGAGTGCGGTAAGGAAGATTGCGGAGAACGGATAAGCATGAAACATTTATATCGCAATTTGATTTGCTTTCTATTGATCATCTGTGCCGTTGGTGGCATTGTCCTGATGGCACTGAATCTCATGGATATACTCGATGACAATCTGAGTACGATATCCAGATCCATTTCGGGTGGAACAAATGCCAACTGGGGTTATAACATCTCTGCCAAGGAAAAGACGGTCATGACCGTCACCAGCAACTATAGTGGTACTTTCTATATGAGAAGCGACAGCTGGGGTGAACCGAAGGATTCCCAGTGCACGGATTTCAAGAGCGGTGAGAAATATACCGGTTCCACTACGTATAATCCTCTTGGCTATTTCACTAAGAAGGTCATCAAGAGTGGTGCAAAGAAATATAACTTCAGCGTTGACCTCGAGTCCAACAACACTTATCTTCTGAGGCCAGACTATTCTGAACTCGGCCTTGATGATTCCAAGTCCACCGATGTTGCGGCAAAGCCATCCCAGAAGCAGTATTCAGGTACTTTCTATCCGGATGTCAATGAGGACATTGTCAAGGCTACCTCATTCGATGATGAGATCATAACGGCTGAGGAAGAAACCTATCAGAAATATGTCCATCAGAAATACACCGTTCTGCCAGGAAACCAGACGGAACAGGCTGAACTGAAGGAAAGGCTTCTCAAATATATCCGCGACAAAGGAATGAATCCGGACAGTTCGACCATCGTTTCCGATATCACGAATTATTTCAACACGAATTATTATTATGCCATGCCTGACATTCCCAAGAATGAAAACTATGCCCTCTATTTTCTTGAAAAATGCGATCATGGCATCTGCAACAATTTTGCTTCGGCAAGCTATTATCTTTATCGTGCCTTAGGCATTCCTACTAGAATCGCCTGCGGATATCTTGTCATGAATCCGGAATCAAATGGTGATGGTACCTATACTTATGACGTCAAGGTCAAGCAGTGCCATGCCTGGAATGAAATCTATGTTGATGGTTCAGGATGGAAAAGAGTCGACAACACGGCTTCCAGAACTGATCTTGACGACAGTGATTTTGAAAACAAGAATGATTCCATCGGTAAGATTTCCTCTTCTGTTCCTGATTATTCATCAGGATCCGGAGATGGAGAAGGTATTTCCGGAGGAGAACATATCTCCAGCGGAAAGGGAGACGGAAAAGGATCCGGAACCACGACTCAGGGTGGCGGAGAACCAGTTGTTGACAACGTCAATTACGGAAAAGGTATCATCGAGATCAAGGATCAGTACAATAAGACCTATGACGGCACACAACAGTATATGGATCCGAATGACTTCTTTGTTTTGTCCGACTATACTTTCGTTGAGGATATGGATTATCTGAATGAGGAGATAGATATCAGTTCCGAAAATCCGAAGACATTGAATGAAATTATTGAATTGATCGGTGAAAACGATGAAATCCAGTATGAATTCAAGTATAGGAATTCCACCAGGACGGAACCAGGTTCCTATCAGTTCGTCTGCACATCCTTCAAGATCATCAATGCCCAGGGTTATGATGTCACCAAGAGATATGGCATTACCTTCGTCGATTCCAACGATACCAAAACCAATATTTCTGTCAACAAGAAGGCTCCGTTGATGACCGTCGACAAATATACGATCCCTGATAAGGACATCATCGGTAACACAAATATTGATGTCACTGAACTTCCATATACGATTGATAAGACTCAACTCAGTCTATATGTATTCAATCTTCCGAATGGCTTCAATGGAGAATTCAATCTTCCGAAGACAACTTTGACAATGGATGACTTCGTCTTGTCTGAAGACATGACGAAGTATGTCTGCACTTTGACACCGACTCTTACAATCAAGGATTCTTCCGGTGTTGATCGTACTGATAACTTCAGTTTCACTCTCAAGGACATCACATTCAGTTATAAGCCTGCAGAATAGAAAACATAAACATCAATGAAATATCAAGAATATAAGAAAGAAATCATCAAGGTGAAGAAGGCGAAGACGATTGTCTTTCGTTTTCGCATTCTCATTCTTACGATTCTAGGTATCATCATCTCCACCGCCGTCATTCTCTTCAACACGAAAGGTCTCATCACTTCCCAGAATTCAGTTTTTGCAGGAAGGTCCTTTGAGTATGGAGCGACTTTCGAATACAATGCCACTGGATTTTTGGTGTCGGAAGATGGCGTGTACTATGAATTCTGCAAGGATGGTGGAGAATGGACAAGTGAGGTTCCTACACGTCCAGGTAACTACACCTATAGGCCATACACCTACAACAACTACAAGTCCAAAATCTTGGGAACTGAACAGAAGTTCACCATCACTCCAAAGCCGGCCACGATCGTCATTACTTCTGATTCAATCGATTATGGTGGAACACCAGAGATCAAATGTGATGATCTCATCAATGGTGATACCATCACATCCTTTGAAACCTCCTATGACAATTTCGGATTGGTCGAAGCTCCGACAGCGAATGTCGTTCTTTCTTCTGTCAAGATCGAATCAACATCAGGAGAGGATGTTTCCGATTGCTATAATCTTGATTCAGAAGGTAAGGCTGTCACCATCAATAAGAAAAAGATAACGATGACGATGAACAGTAATTCCATGATGTATGATGGAACTGCCTTGATTGAAGATAGCAAGCGTACTGCGACATTGTCTGATTCCACACCACTAAAGGACGGAGATTTCATCTATCGTTATCCGACAAGCTTTGTCACTGATGCGACAGCCAAGACGGAAACGGAGATTCAGGCAATCAACGTCGGTGAATATGTCAATACCGTCAAGGATAACGGAAACATAATCATCCAGAATGAACATGGTGAGAATGTCACAAGGTATTATGAACTCAGCGTCAATAACGGTAAGTTCACCATCACCAAGAGACCGTTGATATTGAACTACAATGCTCTTACCAAGGTTTATGACGGAACTGATCTTTTGTTTGAGAAACCGACAATTGACTCATCCACCTCTCTTGCCGAGACTGATGAAATCACATACGAAAACAAAGAGACGATCGGATATAAGGTCGGCAGTGGAACATATAAATATACGCCAATCATCAAAAATAAGAATACCGGTGAGGATGTCACTGCCAATTATGACATCACAAATCCGGGTTCCACATGGTCTATCACCACAAGGAGAATCAAGGTTACGGCAGATACCAAGGATATCCTTGTATCCGACTATAGAAACGGAACGACTGAACTTTCCGGTATCCAGTTCAAGATGATGAAGGATGAGGCAGATGCCGATCTTTCCGATAGTCTGGCTTCTGGAGACTCTTTCTCTGCTGTCACGAAACTGAAGAAGGATGGAAAGAATTTCTCCATTGATACTTCCAACAGTTCCATCAGTGTCATCCATACCTTTGAGGATGGAACGACTGAGGATGTTACATCCTGCTATCAATTTGATTCTGTGGATTATGATTCAAACATCACCTTTAGAAAGAAGACCATCAAGGCCGTATATTCTGATGTGACCAAGGTCTATGATGGAAAAAAGGTTGAATTCGATGAACCGACAGCTTCCGGTGGCTTGGAAACGGATTGTGAGATTCAACATGACCCCTTCCCTGATTACATAAATGCCACATCTGAGACGGAAGTTCCTGAATCTGCGTTGAACACCAGAATCGAACTGACCGATTCCAATACGGATGTCACTGATTATTACAATCTGGAGGTGACGGCACCGAAGGTGACCATCACTCAAAGACCGATCACCATCACTTTTTCCGGTGACTCGAAGACATATAATGGTTCTTCCCTGAATGCGAAGTTCAAGTTTGACAAACAATCGGATGGCAAAGGCCTTTTGGATGGCCAGTATATTCTTCTTGAGAATGACAATGGCAAGGTATTGGCTTCTACCAAAGGAAAATCTCAGGGAGCCGATGGATACTATACGATGGATAACCTGTCTTTGACCAAGGTTGGCCAGATCACATTCGGCAATTCCGATGAATCAAATGATGGCTTTACCAACATCAAGGCATATATCTATGAAGAAAATGACACAGATGTGAAAGATGTGACGGAAAATTACAAGATCACCTATGGTGACGAAAGTAGTCTTACCATAGCCAAGAAGAGTCTGACGGTCACGTTTGGAAATTACACCCATTATTATGATGGCTCTGAATTCAATCCTCAGGAACTGACGGATGATGTCAAGGGTCAGACCAATGACTGCAGTGTCAATGGACTTGTTGCCGGAGATTCGATTGTCGTAAAGAAGATAACCGGTGAAAATACCGGAAAGCTCGATGGCAATGATGTTTTTACCAAGGACAACATGGAGTCGAAGATTGAGACTACATATGATCTCAATGATTATTTTGAGATTCAGGTTCTAAATGGAAATGGTGAGGATGTCACAGATTGCTATGACTGTGATGTCACCTTTGGTACTTTGACCATCCGCAGAGTTCAGATGGTCATGGCTGCAAATCCAGACTATAAGGCGGACCAGGTATCTGTCTATTATGGTCAGTTGAATGGCTATGAAGGAACCAGTTTCTTCCATGATGCCGAAAGCTCGGATTACAATTCTGCCAAGACCGACAACGTATTGAGCAAAGGCTATACCAGAAACGAAAATTTCTCTCTTACCGGTGATGCCAATCCGACAGAGTTGGCTGGTGGTGATCCAATTAAGATTCAGGCAAAGAACTATTCCTTGAAATACAACGGTGAGTATGGATATAAGGACATCAAGGAAGACAAGATTCATTTTTCTTTCGAGGATGTGAATTTCAGCAAAATCAAGATCAAGCAAAGAAAGTATCAGTTCTCCTTAAAATCCACGACATATTATATTGATGGAGATACCGGATTTAATCCAAGTTCCATCACTTTGGCTTCTTCTTATTCCTCTTCCGAGAATTATTCACCATACGCAATCATGACAGAAACGGAGTCAACGGCCAACGATACTTATTCCGGCGATACCGGAATGGGTCTTGCCAACGGTGATCATGTTCAGTTCAGTTGGAAGACAACACCTCCGGTCACAGCCGGAACTTATGATTTGGCTGATTATCTGACATGGAAGATTGTCAACGCCAAGGGTGAAGATGTCACCAAATGCTATATGGATGACAATAAAAACACATTGGTTGCCGGTGATACCAGTTGGTATGAGAATGCACAATTGACCTATAAGGTTCCTACGATTGCCTTGAAGCTTAATGTATTCCAGACAACGAAATATTATGATGGAAATACTTTCTTTACTGCAGATGGTAAGGATTCCGAGGGAAATCAGATTTTCTCCATTGACGAAGATGCAGCAGAAACGGATTATCCAGGTGGTGAAGCCAGGATAGCAGTCCAATTTGACAGCAATTCACTTAAGGCTGAAGCTGGTACCTATCAGTTGACGGAGAATGATCTTGTCAGTGTGACTTTATCTGTAGGTGGCTATTCTTTCACAAAATATTTTAATTCCACCAGGGAGAGTACCTTGAATGTCATAGGAACGATTTCTTTCCCGGAGGTTTCCATCCAAAAAGTGGCACTGAGTCTATCCGTTACAAATTCGTGCAGCATAACCTATGATGGTTCAAACGGAACTACAAACACAATAGAGAATGCAGCTTACTATGATGGCCTGAATTGGGAATTGACGACCGATCAGAGCAAGAAAGATACTTCTACCACTCATTATCTGAAACTGAATGTCGAAGGTCTTCCAGACAGTTGCAGTCTTGTCCTGTCAAAGAAGAAGGATGCCGAATTGCCTTGTAAGGCAAGTGAGGATCCATATGACTGGTCTGATATCTATGACTTTAAAATCATGAGGACAAGGACTGGTGAAGACCCCATCGATGTCACTAAGAACTATTCATTCGAGGATGGTCAGGGATTTGATGATTTACCTTCATTCACCATCAGGAAAATCAATTTCAATTTTAAACTTGATGTCAAATCTGATTATCAGTGGTATGAATATGATCAGGAAAGCTTTACAGATCAGGAAAGCTTTACACCAAACTTTAAATATGTGAAAGATATGTCCGATACATCAACGGATGTTCATCCTTCAGATTTTGATTATAATAAAACAGTTGAGTATGTTGACAATAAGGTATGCAGTCTTGCCACAGTCAAGAATGATATTGAAGTGCCGACATTGAAGTCCGTTACCTATTCCTATAATTCTGGTGGTCATGACTTCAAAATCAAATGGTTACCTGATGGCACTGACAATACGATGGATCTCACCAACAAGAGTGAATATCAGTATTACAATGTCACCAAGAGAAAACTGGAGGTCAGTATTTCCAATACGGAAATCGGGAAGACCGCCATATCTGCTGATGACAAAGTCACTGTAAGTGAGTCTGATCTAGGTACTGTTTTATCCGGATTGAGAAGCGAAGATACGCTGACAATTACGGATATCGAGCTTGAAGATACTTCTATCGGTACCCACAAGATTGCTGCCACGGATATCCTCAGTCATATCAAGATCAAATCCAGCAATAATGTGGATGTCACTGCCAATTATGACATTACACTCGATGTTTCCAGTATTGATGTCGTCATCTCAAAACCAACTCTCACCATTGCCTTGACTTCCAAGACCATCAAATATGACGGAAAGGAAAAGAACATCCAATATTCCATGCCTAAAGTTTCCGCAACCGATGGAGCAGCGATTTCCGGAAACGTGAAAATTAACTCCATCAAATTCAATAAGAGTTATCTTACGACTGGAACATATGATGCAACCGACTTGGAAGTGACGGATGTCGCTGTCACTGTGACAGTCGGAGAAAAGACATACAATCTCACCAAGGATGACTTTGAGAAGATAGAAATCACCAATTTGGATTCCACTCTTACGATTGAGAAGAACGTCTATTCCATCGAATGCCATAATTTCGAAATCAAGAAATCAGATCTCGGAGGTACTGACACGGTTCAGGCGCTGAAGGAAAAGATAAAAAATACGGTTACCACAAGATATGTGAATCTGAAGGGAAGCGGAGACTCCCTGGAAGAATTCGATGTCGTCATCACTGACCTCGGAGAGGGAAAATATGAGTTCTATATCGTTCCGACAAAGATTCTTCATGAAAATGCGGATGGAACGTTTACTGATGTCACAGACTGCTATTGTGATTCCTCGTCAGGAAGCACCATCAAGAAGGGTGTCATCACCGTCTATTCCACCGATGATGTCGATTACGATGGATGGGGTGACTAGCTTTCAATGAAAGCGTTAATATTCAAATATTGTGATTATGTAGGAGTATTCCTAACTTCAAAGTAGTAGAATAGACACGTTATTTGGAGGACCATTATGAAGATCGAAGAGAATGCCGTCGTTTACGCGTTGTCAGCCAATGTCGATTTGGCAAAATCCGTCTGCGAATGTTTAGGTACGAAGCTCGGTGATGTCTATCTGAATCGTTTTCCTTCCAAGGAAGTCTTAGCCTGTCCAAACGAAACTGTTCGTGGAAAACAGGTGTTCATCATCCAATCCACATGCCCACCGGTCAATGACAACCTCATGGAAATCTTGGTATTCATTGATTCCCTGAAGCGCGCAAGTGCCCATGAGATCAATGTCATCATTCCATATTTCGGTTATGCAAGACAGGACAGAAAGTCCAAGCCACGTGAACCAATCACGGCCAAGCTTGTCGCTGATCTTCTTGCCACTGCCGGTGCTGACAGAGTCATCACTTTCGATCTTCACGCATCTCAGGAACAGGGATTCTTCTCTTGCCTGGAGGACGATCTCTCTGCCATCCCGCTTATCGGACACGTCTTATACAACGATCCATTCATCGATAAGGAAAATACCGTTGTCGTCTCACCGGATCATGGTGGCGTCAACAGAGCCAGAAAGGTTGCTGAAAAGCTCAACGCTCCTCTTGCCATCATCGACAAGAGAAGAAACAACAAATATCAGCCGGAAGTCATGAACATCATCGGTGAAGTGAATGGCAAGGACTGCCTCATCATCGACGACATGATCGATACGGCCGGTAGCGCTGTCGCTGCAGCCAATGCTCTCAAGAACAATGGTGCCAAGAGAATCATCATGGCTGTCACTCATCCGGTTCTTTCCGATCCGGCCTATGACAGACTTTCCCAGGCCAAGATCTTTGATCGTTTCTATGTCACGGATTCCATTCCGCTTGACCATAGATTCGTCAACAGCAAGGAAATCCCAGTCCAGGTCATCTCCCTTGCCCCACAGATTGCTGCCGTCATCGAATCCATCAATCACGACAGCTCCATTTCCGACACAACCGGAATGTACAAAGACTAAGAAATCACTTCCCATTCCAACGAGTGGGAAGTTTTCTTTTCTTGCCAAAGAAAGATGCATGTCTTAAACTGAAGTCATGGATAAAAAGACATCGAATCTGCTGTTCACCTTTCTTTATCTTCTGGCTTTTTATCTTGCCATTAAATTCATTCCCTTCGAGAAACTTGACTTCACCTCATGGCTTCCGATGTTGCTTCAGGTCATCTCTCTTCTTCTGCTTTTGGCATGGATTATCCATGAGACAAGAAAAAATGGTTTATGTGACAGAAGAAACGAAAATCATATCAGTTATCTTCTTTGTATTCCATATCTCCTTGGCTGTTCATCCAATCTTCTCTATTGTCTTTTCTTCCAGAAGGAAGTCATTATTGACTTTGATGCATTGTCATTTGTTCTGAAGACATTTGATACTCTTTTTGGTGTAGCGATAGAGGAACTTCTCTTTCGATTCTTCCTTGTGGAATTCCTTCTTTCCCTGTTGAAGGACGGCAAATGGAAGAATATGTTGGTCATCCTATATTCTTCTCTTTTCTTCAGTCTCATGCATGTCATCAACTTCTACGGAAACGCACCTCTGAATGTTCTTATTCAGATGGGATATACATTTGCTCTCGGACTCATCCTAGGTACTGTTGCTCTTCTTTATGAGACACCGGTATTGGTGGTCATCGGACACTTCCTCTTCAATTATCTGAATATGGATGTCTATTCCTGTTTCTATGATGTCGAAATCAATGTAAGTTATGTCTTATTTTCCGTAGGTATCGTCATAATCTTACTTGTTTATCTTGTTTTGTTATATGATTTGGATAGGAGAAAAAAGAAACGTGTTTCTGACCAGTGATTCCCTCTTTGATCCGTATGTCATATTCGTCGGTGTCGGCGTATTTTTGGCAATTATATCATTTGATATCTTCTTCAAGAAGAACCATCTGAAGAAAGGCATGGCGACAGACTATGAAATCGTCTTTGTCTTTTCCACGGCCATCGGCCTTATCTGTGCCATACTCTTCCAGAATCTCTATGACCTGATAGAGAATCCATCGTCCTATCAGTGGACTTGGGGTATGACATTCTTTGGTGGACTGATTGGCGGAATTGGTGCATTCTTTTTATTCTGGTTTTTCCATCTCAGAAAAAAATACCCGAATTCCATCGTCGCCGCAGCGACGATAGAAGGAGCCGGACTTCCTCTTGCCCACGGCATCGGACGAATCGGCTGCACGGTGGATGGGTGCTGCTATGGAATCAGCATACCTATGGATTCACCATTTTATTGGATGGGCATGACATTTCCGGATACGGATGGTGTGAAAGTCTATCCAACCCAACTTTTTGAGGCTATATTCCTCATTCTTCTGTCTATTGTCCTCTTCTATCTTGCCTTCAGGAAAAGAAGAACCATCACATTGCCGATTTATTTCATCTCGTATGGGATTTTCCGTTTCCTCATCGAATTCATCAGAGGAGATCATAGAGGAAGTTTCGTTCCTGGAATCACCCCATCCCAGTTCTGGGCAATCCTTCTTTTTGTCATAGGCGTGGTTGTCCTTGTCTTCCTGATTCTAAAGAAGAAGACACATCTTTCTGATTGGGATATCCAGAAGGAAGAAAAATGAGAAAAGAAAATCTCTTTGGAGATGTCTCCAAAGAGATGAATGTCTTATTTGATTTCCGGTGTTACCATTTCATGCAATCGATTCTATCTTGAAGGTAGTGGAGAAATCCTGTTGGCAGTTCAGGTAATAGGTTTTTGAATTGACAAGAGACTTGTTGAAGGAATCTTTATAGTCTTCGATCTTAAAACTGTCTCCAGCCATGAACAGGGAATTCGTATTGGCAACCTTATAGGAGGAAAGATATCTTTTGTCGTGGCTGATAAGCCTGATTTCGTCGAAACAGTTTTCACTGGATTTTCCAGAATAGGTCTGTTCGGCACGGGAGCCGGTATCGGAATTGCAGATATACTGGTAGATACTGTTGCTTGAGGTGTCCGTCGTGAATGGTTCATCAGGATTCGTGTAGAGGGTGAAACCACAATATCCGTTGACGATGTTTGTCATGTCAGCATATCCTAGCCTTGCATCGACGTGGTAGAGTCTTCCTCCGTTTCCGGAGATGTGTTTTGCGGAATAGGAAGCGTAATCGGAAGCGTTCAGATCCTTGTCGGAATAATAGTCAAGGACCAGATATTCGTCAAAGGCGTTGAACAATATTTTTCCGTTCTCATCCGTCTGGTATATCTTTGAGTCATACGGGATGATGAATACGGCATCCTTTTCCAATGAGCTTGGAATCTTTATATTGTCGGTTGTTGTTCCATATACGATGTATGGAGTGATCCATCCGAGCAACAGCTTTGCATAAGGATCCATGTCTCCGAGATTCTTGCACATCATGTCGGCTTCACCGGTTGGGGAATAGGTGGAAGTGCCATAGGAATAGAAGTCTGCAAGACCTAACATATGCCCTGTCTCATGGATGAGGACGTGGGCATCAAGATTTGCGTTTGTCGTATCTCCATAGGAGGATGCAAATCCCTTGATGAACTTATAGCTTGCCCAGGCGAAGTTGTTGGTGACAGGAGACGTGACATTTCCGTTGGTAGCCATGTTGGAAGAGGTGAATGCCCAGAATGTATCCGTGTTGTAGGCATCATAATCATGCAAATAGATGAGCCATACGCCATCGACATATCCATCGCTGTCGGAATCGTATTTCGTGGTATCGATGCCATATGTCGTCTTTGCCCATTTGAGTGCAAGTTCGGGAAGCTTGGTGATGGATGTTGAATTATATCCGCTGGTCGTGGAATAGGTGCTATCCACACTGGAAGGATCAAAATATCCGGTTACTCCGCCCTTGAAATTCAGTTGCTTATGTGAGGAACGATAATAGTAGGAATGAAGTGACTCGAATCCGAGTTCCGTTGATTTTCCGAAGAAGGCCTTGAATATGTTGTTCCATGTCTGCGAGGTTGCCTTGGCACTGTCTCCAGGTGTGATGACTGGGATGACGAGAAGCGGAACATCACCGGTGGATGGAAGATATCTCCAGTTGTAGACGTTTCTGCTTCTGTAGTCTTCGAGGTTATATTCATTGGATACCTCGTCTGGAGAATAGTATCCTTTGTCATCCTCATCAAGTTCCTTGGAATCATTTGTGAACGAAACTTCCATTTTTGTGGAAATCGTAGAGAATGTGATCGTATCATCGTCGTAGTCCGGCAATGTGACGATGTTGTTCTGTCTTCCGTCATCATTGACATACAGTGGAATCGTCGTACTCAGTTTCTCATTGGTTCCCTGATAGGAAATGGTGAGTGTATAGTCACCGGTGCTGGTGAATGTGTAATTTTCGGCATCGGCTTTCGAAGAACCGTTTGTGATGGTCAGCGTATAGTCTTCGATGGCTTCGGTGAAAGAATTCTTTTTCTTTCCTGTGTAATAGGAAACGACAAGATATACCTGAAGTCCTTCGGATGAGAATGTCTCATCGATGACGTAATTCGTCTTTGGCTTTGATGTGACGGAAAGTGATTCCGTGTATTTGGAAACATCATCGATGAAGATGTTGAAGTAGCATGGTTCATATCCATCACTGTATACATAGATTTCCATGTAGTTGTCTACAGGGACTTCTGTGATCTTCATCTTGGAAGCCAGGATGTTTCCGTTTGCATCCTTAAGGGTGTAGTCCTTTATGGTTTCGCTTGTCTTCAGGACATTGTTTTCATAAGTCTCGCCCTTTATGCTCAGTCCGGTGAAGTCCAGTTTGTCATATAGATAATATTCCGTCTTTGACGGAAGGGTATTTATGGATAATTTCTTCTCGGTCTTTATGTCGTTTTTTGAACTGCTGGTATCAGACTTGCTTTCAGAGCTTGCTGTTGAACTGGCATCAAAAATCATGCCACGAACTTTGCATCCTGTCAGTAAAGTCAAAAGCGATAAGGCCAATGGAAGAATGTATTTCTTTTTCATAGCCATATTATATTTGACTGATTTATCGAATCAAATGTGTTCTTTTATGTCCCTGGCAAGCTTTAGAAGCTCATCGGCTTCCAGCTGTCTTGCCCTATAGGATATTCTTTCATCTCCATTTTCCTTCAAAAACGCCAAAACATGCCCATATTCCTTGCTTTGCTTGAGACAATTGGAGATGGTTTTGTTCGGATCCTTGAACATTGCCTTGATGATTGGATAGAGTTCAAAGTCAATTTTCTGCTTCTGGTCAATTCTTATGAAAGCGGATTCAACCTTCGGTGCAGGGGAAAAGGAAGAGGAATCCACATCCGTGATGAGAGTAAGTTCTCCAGTCATCCTGATGAAGGCCCCAAGAGGACAGTTGTCCTTCTTTCCCGGAACATATGTCAGTTTGTCGGCAACTTCCTTCTGTACCATCATGCCTGCGGAACGGAATCCTTTCATCAGCATGTATTCGAGAAGTTCTGAGGTGATGTTGTATGGCAGATTTCCGATGAGAAGTCTGTTATCCATCTTGGAATATTCATCCGGATCAAAACGCAGGAAATCAGACTGGATGATCTGTATCTTGTCATTATCCCTGAAGATATCCTTCAAGACCATGATCATGTCCCTATCAGCATCGACGGCAATCAGTTTCTTTGCCTTCTGGCTGATGGGAAGGGTCAATGAACCAAGCCCTGGTCCGATTTCTATGACAGTGTCAAAAGTATCGATTTCCATTTTGGATACGATTCTTTTGATGATGCCTTCGTTGATCAAAAAGTTCTGACCGAAGGATTTCTTGGCATATAGGCCATATTCCTTCAGCAACGTCTGTATTCTTGTAAGTTCACTCATCATTTAACTCCTTCTTGATGTCATCCGTGCTTAGGGAAAGCATGTTGATGGCATCGAGTACATTCTTTGCGGATGTGAATGGCATATGATATTTTTCTATCAGTGTCATTCTTCTCTTCTTGCCGTTTGGTCCAATCAAACCTAAATCGACCATATCGGCATTGGTCAAAGTCTTCTCTTCCAGCTTTTCGTCATGTAGAAGATAATCCTTGATCAACAAATGGATGTCATCAAGCTTCATTTCGGCAATTCCAACTTTTCCATGATAGATTGCTTTTTTCTTTTCGGCGGTGATTGTGATGCATTTGCCGATGATTTCTTCTACATGTTGGGCAATCTTTCTTCCTGGGCCGTCAGGGTCTGTCAGAAGGACGATTTCCCTGACTTTATGGACTTCCTTCAGGAAAAGAAGAATGTCTTCCCTGATGAATTTTCCACCGGTCTTCATGATGTATGTGACGCCGAGTTTCTTCAGTCTGTCTTCGTCGGAATTTCCTTCGACGACATAAAGGTATTTCTTTTTCTCAGATTCCATAGAATTCCTTTCCCTGTCGATAGAGTATTTCTGCCATCTCTTCATCGTCGCTTGCCTTGAGTGAGGCGATTTCGTGGATGACATATGAAATATAGGATGATTCGTTTCTTTTTCCACGGAATGGGACTGGTGCAAGATAAGGTGCATCCGTTTCGGTAAGAAGGATTCTCAGTGGTGCATATTCGATTACCTCCCTGATTACCCTGGCATTCTTGAAGGTGCAGACACCACCGATTCCGATATGGAAGTCGATTGGAAGCTTGAGATATTCCTTCAGGATTTCCACACTGCCTGAGAAACAGTGTAGGTCTACTTTTTCCGGGAGTTCCTCTTTGATGATGTTCAATGTGTCGAAATCTGCATCCCTGGCATGTACGACGATGGGAAGATGAAGATCCTTTGCAAGCCTGATCTGCTCGATGAATCTGTTCTTCTGCCTTGCAATGTATTCGGGATCCTTGCTGTAATGATAATCGAGGCCGATCTCCCCGATGGCTTTTATGTCATTCCTATGCTTCATGATGACGTCATAGCTCTCGCTGAAATAATCTTCGTTTTCCGATGCGAATTCCGGATGAATTCCCAATACGGAATGACAAAAACCAGGATACATGTCCTGTAACTGAAGAATTCTATATAGTGATTTCAGGGAATCTCCGTTATTGAAGATGGCCTTGACTCCATGTTCCTTTGCCCTTTTGATGCATTCATCCAGATCTGCATCAAATTCCATCGCATTGTAATGTGTATGTGTATCTATGATGTTCATGTCATTTACCTAAACAGAATTTCGAGAAGAGGGTGGCGTATATGTCTTCCATTGTCTGTCCCTGATTCTTTCCCATGAGGTCATTGATGTCAGATATGGCCACTCTCAGGGTGTCAGAGATGATATCGATCTGATATGTGTCATAGATGGCATCGATTGTCTTCTGGATATGATGGGAAATTGTTTCCAGGTATTCTTCCTCTCTTTTTCCAAGGAAACTGGCTTCTTCCTTATGATTGAGATTCAATTTGTCTAGAATCATGGAAAGGAGTGGCTTCAGGTCATCGTTTAAGGAACATATGGCGATGTCGGCATCCGTCATGATGGAATTGATGTCGCTTTTGGTCGCTATCCTTATGACCGGCTTGTTCTGGATTGCTTTCTGCAATTCATCGTTCTGATTCATTTCTGCAAATCCGCAGTCGGAAGCCAAAAGAACGAGATCGGCATTCTCTATTGTCTTGTAGGATCTTTCGATGCCGAGATTCTCCACATAGTCATCTGTTTTCCTTAATCCGGCTGTATCCTTGAATCGGAAAAGCATTCCATCGATTTCCTTTTCCCCTTCAACGACATCCCTGGTTGTTCCCGGAATCGGTGATACGATGGCTTTGTCTTCCTTGAGGATGGCGTTGAGAAGAGTGGATTTTCCGACATTCGGTTCACCGGCAATGGCGATGTTGAATCCCTGATACTGCTTGTTGGAAAGTCTGGTCTTTTCGATGATGTCATCCAAGGATTCCTTATCCTTCTTCAGTGAAGCGGCAATTTCGTCAAGCTCCGGGGAATAATCATCCAGCTGTTCTTCGTCATAGGTGTTCTCCACGAAATATTCCAATCTGGAAAGATACTCCAACAGAGTGGATTTCAGGTCCTTCATCAGCTTTGTGTTTTTTCCGCTCAGTGTCTGTGTGGCGATTTCCTTGGCCCTCTTGCTTGTGGCGTTGATGAGGTCATTGATTCCCTCAGCCTTCAAGAGGTCCATTTTTCCGTTGAAGTAGGACTGTGCAGAGAATTCTCCTTTCTCTGCCCTTCTGGCACCATAATGAATCAACGTTTCCAGAAGCTCTTCTGCGATAATCATGTTTCCATGGGTCGAGAAATCCACACTGTCGAATCCTGTGTATGACTTTGGACCTTTATAGAAAGTGATGACGGCTTCATCAATCAGGGATGAAACGTCGCTTTTGTCTTTGTATAGCTTTACGAAATAGCTTTTGTTTGGTTCTATTTCCGTTATATTCTTTTTGATGATATTGGAAAGAATGTCCAATGATTTTGGACCGGATAATCTGATGATGGCCAAGGCCGAACGATAGGGTGGCGTGGATAACGCACAGATGGTATCAAATACTAACATGTCTTTTTTTATGAACCACAATATTATAATTCAACTCCGTTTCATTGAAAACCACTGCACAGGAATGTTCCCATGTTCAGCCTGAAAAGTTCTCGCATATGATTCATATGAAACTGAAAATACCATCGTGAATTTTCTTTTTGACATGGAGACTCGCTTTGAATTCCTTTCTGTTTTGATGTTATCGTTGGAATATGACACTGTCAAAAAAGGAATAAAAATGAACTTGGCATAAAAATACTCGATGCTTTATAGGGCAACTCTTTATCTTTGCAGTACAAAAAAGATGAAATAATAAGTTTTTTTCCAAAAAAGTTGTAAACTATTGTTTAGAAAGCTCTTACATTCAAAGAGGAAACATAATATGTCCAATTCAAAGCTGTTGTCAAATCAAACGTTCAATGGGAACAATGTTCCGAAACTGACGAAAATTCTTTATCCATGGTCGGGTATCTTCAGGGATGCCTGCTATACGTTGATTGGAACCTTCCTGATCCAATATGCCATCACGGCCGGTGTCCTATCCAGCGATCCGGATACATTCACCTCCCAATATGGTGTCATCACCATTGCCATGATGATTGCCCTTCTCTGGGATGGCATAAATGATCCGTTGATGGGATTCATTCTTGAGAAATGTCATTTCAGGTCAGGTAAGTTCAGACCATGGATTGCCATAGGTGCCATAGGCAATGCCGTATGCGTCGCATTGATGTTCCTCATTCCATCCTGTGGATTTGTCTCTGGATGGGGATATGTCGGATTCATGATTGCCATGTACCTTGTCTGGGATCTCTTCTTCACGATGAACGATATTGGGTATTGGTCAATGCTTCCTGCCCTGACCAATGATGCCAAGCAGAGAGCACAGCTCACCACCCAGACGGCCATCGCTGCCACAATCGGTACGTTCACGATGAACATATTGATGATTCTTCTTCCAGGAACATTCAGCGGTGCCTCGACAAAAGGCATTTATATGTGGACTGGCATCATCATTGCAATTTTATTCCTTGTAGCCCAGATGGTTGTCTTCTTCCTTTGCAAGGAAAAGGAAAGAGATGTCAAGCAGGAGGAAATCAGTGAGAAGTCATCCATCCTGGATCTTTTCAGGATCGTATGGAAGAACAAACAGCTTGGTGTCTGTGCCTTATCCTTGCTTCTCTTCTATTTTGCTGAATTCATTCTCACCGGTATTGGAACCAACTATTTCTATATGGTCTTCGGATATGGTGGAAACAAAGGTGGACTTGTCGCCACTGTCATCTCTGTCATCTATGTTCTTGCAACGCTTGTCGCCCAGGCCTTCTATCCGATGATGGCAAAGAAGATGAAGAAGCAGAAGATTCTTACCATCATGGCCATCGTCATATTTGTTTCCTATCTTGCCTTCTTCTTCATTGCCTTCCCGTTGTTTGGTGAACACCCGCTTGCATATAACACGCCGAATGCCGACAATGTCATGTGGGTTGCCGGTGGAAGCATGTGTCTCTACTACATCTTCTCCTTCCTGTTCTTTGGAGCTACCGGTATCTTCTATCTTGCCTTGCTTGTCATGTTCCAGGATTCCATCGACTATGGTGAATGGAAATATGGTGAAAGAAAGGAATCCATCTCATTTGCCTGGAGACCATTGGATGTCAAATTGGCATCGGGTCTCAACAGAGGCCTTCAGTGGCTGACCTTTGCCCTAACTGGGACAGCTACGGCCATCAATGCCATCTCCAACGCGGAGGGTGTCTATAACGCGGATGTTGCTGCGGCAAACGGAAACTCAGCCTTGGTCGATGCAGCCACTGCCGTAAGAGACACTACGATAGCAAGCGAGATGAGTAAGATCAGTCGTGGTCAGCTTGTCGGATTCGGATGCATCATCATCGGTGTCATTCTTGCCTGCTTTGTTGCAAGCTGGGCACTGCTCCACTTCGGATACAAGATTGACGAAGAACAGGAAAAACAGATTGTCGCCGAACTTGAGGAAAAGAGAAAAGCAGATAACGGAGAGACAAAGGAAGAATCTGACAAGGGAGTTGTTGTCCCTGAAGAGAAAACTTCTATATAATCTAGAATATAAGCCCGTTCATATCGGGCTTTTTAGGAGCCACCATCATGATAGAAATCAAGGAAAACACAATGCTTGTCTCCACAAGGAATACTTCACTTCTTTTTCATGTGAATGAAGTCAGGAAGGTTACCTTGGAATATTACGGAAAGAAACTTCTGGATATGAGGGAAGCGGATGCGCTCATAAGGAAATATCCGTATGCTCAGGGGACATCCATTGATTATGGAAAGACTTTGTGTCTTGATCATATGAAGCTTGTCTCCTCCACCATGGAAAAAGGCGATTTCTTTTCTCCGAGCATCATACTTAATACCAAGGAGACCTCCGTTCATGATTTTGTCTTCTCGTCCTTTGAAAAAATGGAAACGGTGGAAAGAATATCCTATCTTCCGTTTCCACATAAGATGGATGAGGAGGTCATCATCCATCTGAAGGAAGAAAAGACGAACATCCTTCTTGATATTCATTACCTCTTATCCTTTGAGGAGAACGTCTTTGCTGTCTATGGTGTCATCACAAACGGGAATGCAAAGGAACTGACAATCAATAAATTCGCAAGTCTTCAGCTTCCCATGGTGAATCAGGATTCGGAGATATGGTCCACATATGGAAACTGGGCCGGGGAACTCAATATCCAGAAACAGAAGATAACTTCCGGAAGATTTGTCATGGAGAGTCTATGTGGTTCATCTTCGAATCGACATAATCCTTTCTTTTTGATCAAGAATGGGGAGACGGATTTCTTCCATGGCGATGTCTATGGATTCAACCTGATGTATTCCTCTGATTTTGAAAACAGCGTCGAGATGGATTCGTTTGAGGATATCAGGATACAGTTAGGCATATCATCGACTGCATTTGCAAAAAAATTGAAGAAGGATGAAAGCTTCGTTTCACCTGTTGCCCTGATGACATATAGTCCTGATGGAATAAATGATATGTCCTCTCAGTTCCACGACTTCATAAATAGGCATGTCATAAGAGAAAGCTTCATGAATAAGGAAAGACCAGTTGCCTACAACAACTGGGAAGCCACAGGAATGAAGTTCAATATGTCCAAGATCATTTCCCTGATGAAGAAGGCAAGCAAGCTTGGCGTGGAACTTTTTGTTTTGGATGATGGTTGGTTTTCGACCAGGAATGATGACTCTCATGGCTTAGGCGATTGGGAAGTCAATGAAAAGAAGCTTCCAGGTGGACTTGAGAAACTTTCAAGGGAAGCTGAGAAACTCAATCTGAAGTTTGGCATCTGGATGGAACCGGAGATGGTCAACATGGATAGCCGTATCTACAGGGAACATCCGGAATACATAATCATGGATAAATATCATGAGCCATCATTAGGTAGGAATCAGCTTGTCCTGGATATGAGGAAAAAGGAAGTACAGGATTTTGTTTATCAAAGTGTATCACAGGTCCTCAAGAGTGGAAATATATCATATCTGAAATGGGATTATAATCGTAACATCTCTGATTATGATAATCGTGATGGCACGTTCTTCTACGACTATGTCATCGGATTGTATTCCGTATTGGATAGGTTGGTCGGCGAATTCCCGGATGTGCTTTTTGAGAACTGTGCCAGCGGCGGGAACAGATTTGATTTGGGCATGTTGTCCTACTTCCCACAATCATGGATGAGTGATGACACGGATTCCTATCAGAGAACCCTGATTCAGGAAGGTGGACTTTTGGGTTATCCTCTCTCCTGCATGTCAAATCATGTCTCATGCAAGACAAGTAACCAGATGCTTAGGTTCACTTCCTTGGACAACAAGTTCAATACGGCCTGTTTCGGTGTCTTGGGCTATGAACTGGATCTGGATGACCTTTCTGTCATTGATCAGGAAAACATCAGGGAACAGATTTCCTTCTATAAGAAACATCGTTCGACCTTGCAGTTCGGAAAGGTATATCAGGATAAGACATATATTGATTCAGAGACAAAGATGATCGAAGCCTTGTCGGATGATGAGGCAATCGTGGTCAGATTCAGCAAGATACAGAAACCGAATCCGAAGGAATCACATCTCCTCTGTCATGGACTTGAGGATGAAGTCATTTATCATTATCAGACGAGAAAGGAAAGCATACCATTGAAGAAATTCGGAGGACTCATCAATTATGTCACACCGTTCCATATCAATCCAGAAGGTGTTCTTGTAAGCATGATTTCCAGGAAGAAGGACATGAAGTCGGAGGTGGATGAAGGCGTTCTTTCCGGCAGAGCCTTTTCCTGTCATGGTGCTGTTCTTTCCCAGGAATGGTCGGGCGTTGGATATGATGAAAGAATAAGGCTGATGTCTGATTTTGGATCCAGATTATATCTGATCAGTAAAGAAGAATGATTTTTATCTGTTGACATGAAGAAATGTAAAAAGGTTGTCGGGATTCAAATCCCGGCAACCTATATTTCTTTCCTGTTCAGATTTCTGTATGTGGTGAACTGAATCTGATAGCCGTTGTCTTCTTCGATTTCGGAAGCATGTTCCAAACTGAAATTTTCATCATCGTCCAGATTTGGAAAGAACACTTCGGCATTGCCGTCGGCATGGACCTTCGTGAGCAATACTTCATCGCAATAGGGTAGCATCTGACGATAGATGCTGGCTCCTCCGATGATGTAGACATCATTTTCGGCGGAGTATTCCTTTATCGTTTTCAGAAAATCAGGGAAGGTATGGACATTGATGACATCATCATAATCCTTGTCTTTGGATAAGACGATGTTGGTTCTGTTCTTCAATGGCTTTGAATTCGGGAAGGAGAGGAGAGTGTTCTCACCCATTGCCACGGGATGACCTTTGGTGGTTGTCCTGAAAAAGGCCATATCCTTCGGAAGATGGAACATCAGATCATTTTTCTTTCCGATTCCCCATTTGGAATCGGCATGCAATATGGCTATGATTTTCATGTCAGATGGCCACCGGGATTTTCTTGTCAAGTTTTTCGAACTCGTAATCTTCCAACTCGAAGTCTTCCAATCTGAAGTCATAGAAATTCTTCACATTCGGATTGATTCTTAGTGTTGGCGCCTTATGCTGAGGCTTGCTGATGATTTCCTTGACGATGTCGACATGCCTGTCATAGATATGGGCATCTGCGATGACATGGACAAGCTCTCCGACCTTGAGTCCTGAAACCTGGGCAAACATCATGAGAAGCAGGGAATACTGAAGTACGTTCCAGTTGTTGGCGGTGAGCATGTCATTGGATCTCTGATTGAGGATTCCGTTGAGCGTGTCGCCGGAGACATTGAATGTCATGGAATATGCGCAGGGGTAGAGGTTCATTTCATGTAGGTCATCGAAATTGTAGATGTTGGTCATGATGCGTCTGGAATGGGGATTGTTCTTCAGATCGAAGAGAACCCTGTCCACTTGATCAAATTCACCTTCCGGATAGATGGATTTCTTTCCGAGCTGGTATCCATATGCTTTTCCGATGGAACCTGTCTCATCAGCCCATGAATCCCAGATGTGGGAGTGCAGATCATGGACGTTGTTGCTCTTCTTCTGCCAAATCCATAAAAGCTCGTCAAGGCAGCTCTTGAAGGCTGTTTTTCTGATGGTCAGGATCGGAAGTTCCTCTCTTAGGTCATATCTGTTGACGATACCGAACTTCTTGATGGTATGGGCTGGAGTTCCATCATCCCAATGTGGTCTGACTTCATAGTCTTTATCTGAAAATCCAGTATTCAGGATGTCGTTCATGTTCTCAATGAAAATCTTATCTGCCTTGGACATAGCTTTCTCTCCTTGTTAAATACACTGTATTACATTATAAAGGTTATCACCCCTGTTTTTAAGATTGACTTTCATTTTGAAGAGAATGTCCGGATGATGGTTATCATCACTCATCATCTTCTGATCATGACAAATGAAAAGAGCAACGAAAAATTGGTTTGTGTTATATAATAAGGAAAAGAGGTTTAGCTTATGGGACAATTTGATGAGAACCTTTATGAGACGAGGACGAATCTGTTCAGCAGTGAAAACGTGATCGAATATCTGTGGAGAAGATGTGAAAAAATCACCTATCCATTTAAGCCGGACAATTCCTTCGGCATCAAGGTAAAGGGAATGGACAAGGATTATGTCAAAGGCAAGGAAATCATGAAGGACTATGATATTTCCGATAAAGATGTGAAGAATGCAGACATCAAATCCGGTCAGGAATACAATTTCGAAATCGATGCCTTTGAGACACAGAACGTCGACGACATGATTGTCTCATCCGGAAAGGTTGCTTTGGTCTATAAAAGCGACAGAAGATATTATTCCCTGTTTGACATCATCGATGATCCATATGGGAAGCCACAGCTTCATCTTATCATGAAGGTGAAGCAGAAGGTCGGTCTGTTCGGTTCATTTGAGACGGAGATGATTTATTATTATTAAGGATTGGAGAAATTATGACATATCACATTTGGTTATTCATCATTGATTTGGTTTTGGTTGTTCTGATGTCCATCGTTTCTTTCTTTGCTTTTCTTTCCGACAAGAAGAAGGCGGTAAAGGGTGCGATGAGAACAAAGGAAAAGACTTTGCTTATGACGGCTGTCCTGAATGGGGCGTTCGGAGCCTTCATCGGAAGAAAGGTTGCCCATCATAAGACGGATAAGGGGTATTTCTCCTTTACCATCTATATGGGTATGCTCTTGCAGGTCATCATTCTCGTAATCTTGGCCTTATTCGCTTTTGTCTTTGTGAGGTAATGAACTATGCCAGAAAAGAAATATGATGATTCTGAATCTTTGAAAAGAAGCCATTCCAAGTCAAGTAATGCAAAGTTGACACTTCTTTGTTTTGCTACTATCCTTGCCTTCAGCATTCTGTGGGTAGGTCTTGCCTTCATCAATACGGAATTTATTCCAAATGTTGCAGCCATCATCATCGCTGCCATAGGCGGTGTCCTTACTATATTGGGACTCATCGGTTTCAATGCCTTCAAGAGATGAAGAAAATCGTTGTTGATACATTGGGTTCTGACAAGGGAGAAGAGGAAATCGTCAAGGGTGTCATCCTTTCCCATCAGAAAAATGGAAACGAATTGAAATATGTTCTTTTTGGAAACGAAAAGAACATACTTTCTGTTTTGAATGAAAATCATGAGAAACTTTCCGATTATGAAATTCATGATGCGCCTCTGATCGATGAGACCATCGTCCATGACGTCATGTCCATGTTCCGTTTTAAGGGAAGCAGTTCCATGACGGATGCCTTTGAATATGCCAAAAAGGATGATGATGTGATCGGACTTGTCTCGACTGGTCCGACAGGAATGATGCTTGTTTCCTCCATTGTCCATATGGGTATGCTCAAAGGTGTCACGACTCCTGCCTTGGGTACTTTCCTATACAACATATATGGAAAATTTTTCTGTATGGTCGATTGCGGCGCGAATATCGAGATCAGGGAAGACAAGCTTCTTCAGTTTGCACAGCTTGGTGTTGCTCTTATGCGTTCCTATTGTGGAATCGAAACCCCGAGAGTCGGACTTCTGAATGTCGGCAAGGAAGAAGGTAAAGGTGATTCGTTGAGGAAAGCTGCCTATCCTCTTTTCAGTGAGGCAAGAATCAACTTTGTCGGAAATATTGAAGGCAACGATGTTTTCACGGACCAGGTGGATGTTGTCGCATGTGATGGCTTCTCAGGCAATATGATTCTGAAGAATGCGGAATCCGTGGCCATGATCTGCAAGTCCATTGCGGATAGGAACAATGATGCAAAGACAGCCAAGGAAATCTATGACATGTTTGCTTATACTGAACTTGGTGGAGCCATCATTCTTGGCCCGAAGAAACTCATCATCAAGGCCCATGGCGCCTCAAATATGAAGACCATCATCTCTGTAATTGATGATGCCATAAAATTGAACGAAAACAACTTTATCGGAAATATGAAAGAAGAATTGGACAAACATTCCATAAATTGATTTATAGGCACAAGAAAAGCCATCCTACGGTTGTGGGATGGCTGTTTTTTCAGTTGTTTTCTTCGTCGGCTGGAACATTGACACCGTCTGGAACATACTGGATGGTGACATGTCTCTTGTGGCCGGTGCCGAGGGACTGAGTCTTGATGTTCGGCATATCGGAAAGTGCCTGATGGATGATTCTTCTTTCATCGGATGTCATTGGATCGAGGATGATGGTTTCATGGGTGCGCTGTACATCTCTGGCATATCTTCTGGCGACAGAGACGAACTTGGAATATTTGGTTTCCTTGTATCCGTCACAGTTGAGGAGAATACGATAATGTCCGCCAAAACGGTTGAAACATGCAGAACGGGTAAGCTCGTTGATGGAACGGAGTGTATCTCCGTTTCTTCCGATGACGTTCTTGTTTCTGCTGGTGACGATGTTGAGTTTGATGACTCCGTCTTCGTATTTGGCTTCGGTGCTGCCCTCGATGCCTAAGGCATGGAGACAGCGCTTGATGTAGTCATCGGCGAAGATGATGACGTCATTGATGCTGTAGATACCGATTGTGACGGTTTTGCTGAACAATGTCTTTTTGACGGAGATGACCTGATAGTTCAAGGAACTTGGATCATCGATACCGAGTTCTTCACAGGCTTTCTTTACGGCTTCTTCTTCAGTTTTTCCTTCGTATTTATTCATGGTATATTACCTCCATAATGGCTTATCAGATTTGTTCTTTCCTGCAGTTGCCTTTTTACCGGAATCAGTATGATGTTTGCTTCTTCTTACGGCGGCAAGAGTGGAACCATCACCGGTATTCTTGGTGAAGTTATGTCTATGTTTTGTCTGAACCATTTCCATGATGATTGTCTGGGCGATGGAGATGATGGAACCTAAGCACCAATAGATACCCATACCGGCCGGAAGACTGTAACCCATCCAGATGATGAAGACGGACATGATGATGGTCATCCATTTCATCGTCTTGTTTGGATCCATCGGTTTTCCGTCAGGACCGATCTGCGTTGCTGCAGTACCGAAGTTCTTTGTTCTCCAGGAGTTGAAGAACAAGGATGTGGCGCTCGCAAGGACGTTGCTGATGGTCATGACAATGAAGATGAAGATACCGGTCAATGCACCAGGTGTGGATGAATATTTCGTGATACAGGTGCTGACTGTCGTAGTCAAGGAAAGACCTAACCAGTTACCTGCCGCAAGGGCTGCACTATCCTGCAATGCTGACCATACGCAGATGAAGATTGGGAATTGAATGATCATCAGAAGCATTGGAAGGAATGGATGAACCTTGTGAGTTCTCATCAACTGGTTCTGTTCCATGGCAAGAGCTCTTCTCTGATCTGGGTCGGTCTGATCCGGATATTTCTTATGAAGATCGTTGAGCAAAGGCTGAATCTGCTGCTGCTTTGCCTGAGACTTTGTCTGCATCAATGTGGAGATGACGGTGATGAGACGGGCGATGAGCGTGACGACCAAGATGGCAAGAATCTGCATCCATCCATTGGAAAGGTCAACGTTGGAAATTGTATGGACGATCCATGCGAATGGATAGACGAGAAGGCCTTCAAGGAAACCATATTCACTGAATGCCTCACCCCAGGATTTTCCCTGGATGTAGATTGGAGAACCGTTCTGTGTGAATTCAGTGCTAGTCGGTGAGAAGCAGCCTCTGACGGAACTCAATGTCGTTGTAATCTGGTTCTTCAACACGGTGACATAACCGGCGCTTGGTGAATGGAGGACACCGACGGAACTGTCGTTGACGGCTTCCTTGTACCAATCATCAAAGTTCTTGAAGACATCAGAGACTTTCTTTTTTCCGTCCTTTTCTTCGATACCGGCATAGATGGCAACATGCTTTGCTACCTTCTTTGCGGCTGTGACATCCTGGATGTTGTCCAAAGTGTTATCGGTCCAATAGATGTAATTGTTTTCGACGAACTGGTCGACCTTTTTGTTCATATAATTAAGGAAGACCTTATCGATGCTGGAATAACCAGTTGATTCCGTCAGCTTGGCAAACAATGTGCGACGGTTTGTGTTCTGCAATGTTGTATTATCCTCAGCATTGTCCTCAAGATCCACGGAAGTGGAGTAGAGGTTGCCATAATAAGAATAATATTGATTTGCCTTATCCTGATTTGTACAGAAAGACTTTGTACAACTGGATAAACCAAAAACCCCGATGACTCCAACAATGAGAATCATCAGTCTTTTAAGAAATCTGTTCGAATTATTTCTCATGCTTTTCCCCTTTAATTGGAGAGCCCAGTCTTAAGAAACATTTTTTCAGGATTTCTGTGTTTTCCTGGAATGTTTTTTCCAGATATCCCAAATGAGCGATGATGACGATGTCATAAGGCTTAGAAAGGACATCCGTCAGATTGATCTGAGCCCGAATTTGTCGTCTAACCCTCACGCGCGTAACCGCGTTACCCAATTTATTGGAAACAGAAATGCCTATATGCGCGTGCTGGTCTTTGTTTTCAGCATAGAATACCGAAACGGACGAATTCTTTCCGGCGCAATGTCTATGGTCTAAGACTTTCTTAAAATCGTTAGATTTCGTGATACGATATTCTTTTTCCATATCGTTGCACCAAGAAAAGGACTCCAGGTATTAGGCCTGAGTTAAATGAGCTCTGCCCTTGGCTCTTCTTCTGGCCAAGACTTTTCTGCCGTTCTTGGTAGCCATTCTGGCTCTGAAGCCACAGGTATGGACTCTCTTGATTTTGCTTGGCTGATAAGTACGTTTCATAAATAAAACCCTCCTATAGGATAATCAATGCGCACGAAAAAACGCATGTTTGAATATTATATACATTGCCTTTTGAAAAAACAACAATCAAAAAAATGAAATGGTTTTATGTTTCTTTTTTATCGGAAAAGTTGGCATTTCATATTTTTCATATATTCTCAAATATTTTATGACTTGCTTTTTAAAATGTGCTACTCTCATACATTTACGCAATTACCTTATTGTAAAAAAGAGAATTTCTTTTTATTTCGGTAAATATTGTTTTTCTTGTTCGAGAATCAACGCCTGAACAAATTATATCGTAAGAAAACACAAGCATGGATAAATGTATAACCATGCTTGTGTTTTGCAGTATTAATGATTGCGTTTATCGCTAGGTGACCCTTGCGAAACACTATGAAAAATAAGTTTATTTTCTAAGATTTTCAACTCTATAT
>CAVJFW010000011.1:0-38521 GCA_963648975.1 bacterium
AGTCAGGATGTTTTTCACAATAAAGTTCATAGGCAGACTTACCAGCGGCACCGGTTGCTCCAGTGTCGCCTTTGTCGCCCTTCTCACCTTTTTCACCCTTTTCTCCGTCCTTTCCATCCTTTCCGTCCAGACCATCCTGGCCTTTGATGGAAGCCAGCCATTCCTCATAGGAAAGATTTCCTCCATTGGCCTTATAAGACTCATAGACGGCATAGATCTGGTTGTCATAGGAACTGCTACCGACATTACTACTGACGGAGGAGTTCTCTCCGCAGCCTGTAAGCAAGCCGACACTCATCAACATCAACAGACTTTTCTTGAACACTTTGTTTTTCATTGTTTTTCTCCTTACTTTCTTTTTTCGTGTTGTCAGTCTTTTCATACAGCATCCTTGAGGAGACTAGAATAAATTATCTTTTGACCCTTCATTCTGGAATGAAGGTCTCTCGATACAGCCATCAAGGATTCCTTTGACTTTCTGTAGTCCCCATCTTCAAGATTGTTTTCATAGGCAATCTTATTCATCAGCAGATATACCTCCTGATGTCTTTCTCATTCATGTTGAGTCTCATTGGAATCTTATTCTTGGATATGTGGTATTCTTCCAACATCTTTATGTAATTGTCATATCCGATATCGCAAGGAACCTGGACAACTCATCTCTCCATACATTGATCCAGTTATTCCTGCTATTGGAGACAGTGCCGGAAAACAACCCATGATAAGAAAAACGGACAGTAAAAAAGCCAATCAAAAGAGTGGCCATTCCACCGATAAGACCACCTATGAAGGCACCTAGGAATTCATTCATTTCGTTCATGCATTCTTTTCCTGTCCCAAGGCCTAAAAGAAAAGGCCTTGGCTGATAAACCAAGACCTATATAGGTATAATGAATATTACCCCCCCGTTTGCAGGCGCTTTTATGTTCCTTTTGCACGAAGAAGCAAGGTTTAACTATATTCTAGTTAGACATGCCTTGATTTTCAAGGTTTTTAATATTCCAAATTCTCCGTAATATTCCGGATCATGAAATGAAAACATACTTACGAAATGGAATAATAACAGGATTTTATTCAATCTTTGAACCCAGACATATTACCACAATGAATAATCAGGATTGATGATCTTCAGAAGACTGTCCACATAACTCGACAATGCCCTGATGCATTCAAAGCCTGAGGCACCAAGTTCCTTCTCTGATTTCTGTTCCTTCCTTGTTACATTCTCCTGACTCTCACAGGAAAACTTCACTTCTGATATCCTTGGTGAGTCAGAATATACGATGTCCGTATAGGTGACATCTATATCCGCTTCCATCTCCTTCTTATCCTCCAAATAGATTGAAGAATAAGTGATTACATATGTATCTTTCCGGAAATCAGAAAAGTCATCCGTATAATAGGAATAGAAATAGCTGCGATATGGTCTGCTGTCCTCATCCGTCACATCAAAACAGGATGAGACAAGATATGGCTTTTCCTTCTTTGAGGAATCATAGGTGACATTCAGTCTGAACTGATGATTCTTCAGTTTCCCCTTATATATGATGGAATAGTCTTTATCCTTCAGCATATGGGAGGCATAGGAAAGAAAATAGTTTCTGATGTTTTCCTTCTTGTCCTCCACGAGCTGATTCCCGTTTTTCTGAAAGGAAAAGGAAGAAGAATCATACACATCATCATAGATGATGGTGTTGTTCTCCTTCACTTCAGGAAGGGAAGAGGAACAACCACAGAGAAGAAAGAGGCAAGGAATGAGATATTTCAGTTTTTTCATGCCTAAAGTATAGCATGAGACATACAAAAATCATGAAATATGACGAAATCATATGGATAAAAGGGCTTACATATAACTATAATATTCTTATTCATGAAGGAGAAAAAGACCATGAAGAAATATATCTTGTCCATCGATCAGGGAACCACCTCCACAAGGGCCATCCTGATCAACGAAAAGGGAGAGGAAATCTATAAGGCACAAAGAGAAGTCGAATGCATCTTCCCGGAACCTGGATGGGTGGAAGTCAATGCGGACAAGATATGGATTTCCGTCATCGACGTCATCAACGAGCTTATGGTCATATCCTCATCCAACATGGATGAGATTGCAGCCATCGGCATCACCAATCAGAGGGAAACCACCGTCGTATGGGAAAGAAAGACAGGCAGGGCACTATACAATGCCATCGTCTGGCAGTCCAAGCAGACGCAATACCTCTGCGAGGAAAGGGAAGACAAGATGGATTTCATCCAGCAGAAGACAGGTCTGAGGATGAACCCATATTTCTCCGCATCCAAGATCAGGTTCATCCTCGACCATATTCCGGATGGACAAAAGAGAGCCGAGAACGGAGAACTCATGTTCGGAACCATCGACTCCTGGCTGATTTACAAGATGACATTCGGAAAATGCCACTATACCGATGTCTCCAACGCCTCAAGAACCATGCTCTATGACATTTTCGAAATGAAATGGAGCAAGGAACTTCTCGACATATGGAACATTCCCTCTTCCATGCTTCCGGAAGTACTGGACAACACCGCCGACTTCGGCGAAGCCTCCTTCTTCCCAGGACACGTCCATATCCATGGCGTTGCCGGAGATCAGCAGGCCGCCCTGTTCGGGCAGTGCTGCTATCATACTGGAGATTCCAAGAACACCTATGGAACAGGATGCTTCATGCTGATGAATATCGGAAACAAACCGATCATATCCAAACAGGGACTGCTCACCACGGTAGCCTGGAGGGAAAATGGAGAAACCACCTATGCCCTGGAAGGTTCCGTCTTCATGGGAGGAGCCATCATCCAGTGGCTACGTGACCAGATGGACATGATAAAGGATAGCGCCCAGTCGGAAGAATATGCAAACAGGGTCAAGGATACGGCAGGAGTCTATGTCGTGCCTGCCTTCGTCGGTCTTGGCACTCCCTATTGGGATGATGATGCCCGAGGTGCCGTATTCGGCCTGACCAGAGGAGCCGACAGACACTCCTTTGTCCGCGCCACCCTCTTCTCCATCGCCTATCAGTCCAAGGATGTCATCGAAGCCATGAAGAAGGAAGCAGGGTTGGAGCTAAAGGCTCTCAAGGTAGATGGTGGGGCAAGTGCCAACTCCCTCCTGATGCAGTTCCAGTCAGACATCCTGCAATGTGAGATTGATATCCCGAAATATATCGAGACGACTGCGCTCGGTGCAGGATACATGGCAGGACTCGGTGTGAAATTCTGGAAATCCAAGTCCGACATCGAAGCCAACAGATCCATAAAGAAAAACTATAAGCCAAGCATGGAAAAGCAGAAGGCAGATGACCTATATGATGGCTGGCTCGAGGCCGTAAAGGCAACCATGGCATTCAAACCAAAAAAGAGATGTGAATGCTAAGAAAAAGTGAGAAAATATTACCCAAGGAGAACTATACCAATGGAAAACAAGAACAGAGATGAGTTGTTGAAGGGAATCAAGGACATCGTTCCTACTGCCAGGGAAGCCGCAATCCTGGCCTCACTCGACGAAGCAGAGAACAAGAAATTCGTGCCTGATGACATCGGTGTAGTTCCAGCCGAGCTTCTCGATGAGGAAGAAAAGGCCGAGGAAGAAACGGTCGAGGAACCAAAAGAAGAAGAAGCTGAGGAGCCTGTAGCTGAAGAGGTTCACGAAGAAACAGTTGAAGAAAAACCGGTCGAAGAAGAAAAAATCGAGGAAACTGCAACTGAAGAGCCGGTCAAGGAAGAAGAACCTATCGAAGAAGAAAAGGCTGTTGAAGAAGTGAAGGAAGAACCGGTTCAGGAAGAAAAACCAGCTGAAGAAGAAAAAACTGAGGAACCAGTAGTAGAAGAAACTCCTGTAAAAGAAGAAAAAACGGAAGATGAGGAAATCGACGAGGATGAAGAAGGCCTCACCGAAGAAGAAAAGGAAGCAAGAAGAAAACTGAAGATCAGGGGAAGCATTTCCCAGGCTGTCGGTGAATCCGAGACAAGCAAGGTTCCCGGCAAGTTCGAAGTCTTCCCGGAAGATGATCAGTTCAAATACCGTCTCAAGGCCAACAACGGTGAAATCCTTGTCGTATCCTATGGATACAGCACCAGGGATGGCGCACATGCAGGCATCGATACCCTCAAGAAGAACCTTGAGGAAGGAATGGTCGCCTATACGACCGACAAGAATGGTCATTCCCAGTGGAGGCTCTCCACTTCCAACGATTCCAGAATCGTTGCCTTAGGTGAGACATATTCTTCCCTCTCCAGCGCCCAGTCCGCCTTCGCCTCTACACAGAAGTTCGGAAAGGCAACCAAAATCATCGATCTCGATGAAATTCCGGACAGCGAGAAGAGAGAATGGCACTTCACCTGTGAGGATGTTCAGGAAAAGGATTCCGGCTCCATCGAAATCTATGATGATGGTGGAAAGTTCCGTGCCAGACTCCTTGCCAACAACCAGGAAGTCCTGTTTGTCACAGCCCAGAGATATTCCTCCAAGGCCAGTCTCAAGTCGGCTCTGGACAACATCAAGGAAAAACTCAACAAGGATTCCTTCCATGTCTCCAAGGACAAGCAGGGAAGATTCCAGTTCATCATGGAATCCGGTTCCGGATTCGTCTATCTTGTCGGTGAGACATATTCCACGAAGCAGGCCTCTATCTCCGCAGCCTCCAGCGTCTTGGCTTTCATCAACAAGGCAACCATCCATGATCTCACATTGAAGTCCAGCGATGTCGATGTGACGTTGACCGGAGTGAAGAAGACAGAAGAATAAAAGCGTAGCCATACCGCTGAAATCACGCGGTATGGCTATTTTCAGATTTTACCCATGATTTGCTGTCAGGAAAGGAGACGAAATCATCATGTTAAAAACCAATGGTGCACTCGATGGAGTGCGTTATAGAATCATCGTCACAACCGATATTGGCGGAAGCGATTATGATGACTTCCAATCCATGGTCCATTACCTTCTCTATTCTGACCTATTTGATACCGAAGGCCTGATTTCCTCTGCCTGGGGAGATGGAAGGAAAGAACATATTCTGGAAGTGATCGATGCCTATGAGACTGACTATCCGAAACTGAAAAAGCGTTCTTCATCTTATCCAACACCGGAATATCTGAGAAGCATCACAAAACAGGGGCAGATTCACTTCGCCCCATATAAAGGTTATTCCCACCCCACGGAAGCAAGTCGGCTAATCATCGAATGTGCAAGAAAAAAAGATCCACGGCCACTATATATACTAGGTTGGGGACTACTTGAGGATATCGCCCAGGCCCTTCATGATGCCCCGGACATCATATCGAAGATAAGGGTGAACTATGTCGGAGGGCCTAACAAAAAGTGGGGTCTCAATGCCTACCAATATATTCGTGAGAATTTTCCTGATTTATGGATTATCGAGGATAATTCCACATATAGGGGCTGGTTCAACGGTGGAATCCAGGATGATGGCTATTCCAACGAGGAATTCCCGAAGAAATACATAAAAGGGCATGGTGCACTCGGAGATTATTTCTATGGGAAGGGAGCACAGATCAGGATGGGAGACACACCCACCGTCTCCTACTTTCTGAAAGGGAATCCGGAGAACCCACTTGATGATTCCTGGGGTGGAAGATTCGAAAAAGTATATAACCGACCGGAAGCCTATTTTGATCGTGACACCACCATAGATGACAAAGTGGAAATCTTCACCGTCATCGAATATACCTTCAAAGGTCCATCAATTGAAATCGATGACATGGACAGATCGGTCTTCATGATGAAGGTAAGAGAGCAATTCTTCGAAGGCTTTTATGTGGGGAATGGCATCTATAAAATCCGATTCATGCCCAAATCCATGGGTGTGTTCGAATATGAAATCATATCTGACATAAAAGAGCTCACCATACACAAAGGCGCATTTACCTCAATAGGTGAAAACAAGGAAAACAGGAGTGAACAGGGTCAGAATCTCACAAATTGGTATTCTGATATCTTGGAAGAAGAATATAGAGACGGATATATCTGTGGTGGAAAAAGCGTAAGCAATCACAGAAAAGAATATCTCGATGATTTCGCAAGACGATTGGAAATCATCGGATAGAAGAAATGCATGAACACCAAATATCCATCTTTGCAATTTACTACAGATTTCACAAAACAAAATTAGCTGACTTTGATTTATTCATTCTAAAAAAGAGTAGTAAACTACATTTTTTTCGAATGATTTACATTTGATGGGGCATCCTGGACATTCTTCACACGTAGATGATCAACCGAGAAACAGAGGAACACATTCTTGTACGATAGCGTTTATATTGTGTTATTTTTGCGCATTTGTCTATAGAAAAATCAGAAATACGCAAAAAAAAGGCATTCTCGATTCATATCTTGCTATAATTTAATTATGCGAGGTTGAAGTGCAATGATTAAGAAAACGACGATTATTCACGACCCATTGAAACTATCCGGTTCAAAAGTTTCAACGGTCAAGTTGCCAGTGCCCGAATATCTCTATATCGCTACCGCCAACGCACGTTGTCCGAAGGCAGACATCTATGTCAAGGAAGGAGATCAGGTCAAGTTAGGTCAGGTGATCGGTATGCGACACGCGGCCTTCTTCGATCAGCCGATCCATGCGACATGCTCCGGTACCTTCGAAGGATACGAGAAACATTTCCACAGAAGTGGAAAGGCTGTCGACTTCATGAAGTTCCACAACGATTTCAAGGATGAGGAATCCGACACGGTCAAGGAAAGGACCGATGAGGAAGTCGATGCCCTGACGAAGGAAGAAGTAACCAAGATCGTCAAGGACACTGCCAGTGTCGGTCTAGGTGGTTCATCCTTCCCGACCTACATCAAGATGCAGACGGACAAGCCGATAAACACGATTCTCATCAACGGCATCGAATGTGAACCATACATCGACGCCGACTATCGTTCCATGCTCGAAGATCCGGAGGAAATCATCAAGGGAATCCAGATTCTCCAGAGGATTTTCAATTGCAAGGATGCAAGACTCTGCATCAAGAAGAGATACACCGTCATAAATACGTTCTACAACGAATATCTCAAGAAGTTCAACGACTGCGGAATCAGTGTATGCAACGTGAAGAACTACTATCCTCAGGGATGGGAAATCGCCATGATAAAGGAAGCCACCGGAATCAGGGTGGAATCCGGACATCTTCCAAGCGAATACGGCATCATGAACTTCAACGTCTCCACCGTCATAGGAATCTACCAGGCGGTGAAATACAACCGTCCGGTCTATGAAAGAAGAGTCTCCGTCACAGGCGGTGCCATCACCAAGCCATCCAACTTCATCGTCAGAATCGGAACTCCGGTCCCTTACCTCATCAATGCATGCGGCGGATACAAGAACCCAGAGACAAAGAAGACATTCATCCTCGGTGGACCGATGATGGGTGCATCTTTGGATACCGATGACTGCATCTGTACAAAGACGGTCACTTCCATCATCATTCTCGACCATGTCGACTATAAGGAGGAGCCGTGCATCCGTTGCGGGTCCTGTGTCATGTCCTGTCCGGTCGGATTGCAACCGGTCATGATCATGAATGCCATGAAGCATATGCCTGTGGACAAGCAGAAGGTCAAGCTTCTCAATCCATTGAAATGCATCGAATGCGGACTTTGCACATTCAGCTGCACTTCCAAGATCCCTGTCACGGACTATGTCCGCAGGGCAAAAGTAATTGCGAGGTTGAAGTAAAATGGATACACAGATAAAAATCATCAAGGAAAGTGCTCCGCACATCAGAAGAAAAGACTCCCTCAACAGGATGATGATCGATGTCCTCATCGGTCTAGTTCCTGTCGTCGTCTATGCCTTCGTCATTGCTCCACTTCCGACATTGAGAAACCTTCTCGTTTCCATCGCAACGATGGAACTTGGCGAATTCATATTCGTCCTCATCATGAACCGAATTCCATATGACGGAACAAAGAAGTCGTTCAAGGAACAATGGACAAATGGAATAAGGAATTACCGTCTTTCCAACTTCACTGTTCCGTTGGTCTCAGCCGTCATCTATGCCCTCATCTCCCCGACGGGAATGGAGGAAGGATACGGATATCTTGTCTATATCGCCCTGATCACCGGCGCAGTATTCGGCCTTGCCATCGGTAAGCTCGTCTTCGGCGGAACAGGAAACAACATTTTCAACCCGGCATTACTCGGAATGATCTTCTCCAAGACATGCTTTGGTTCCCATTATGCCTATCTTGACAGATTCACACAGACTGGCATCTATGTCGATGCCGGTGCAACCACCCTCTCAAACAGTTTCATCAACACCTCCGAAGCTTACTTCAATCTTTTGACCATGAATTCCTATTCCATTCTGGATTTGTTCCTCGGAAGAATACCAGGTCTGCTCGGTGAAGCATGCAAACTTGCCATCATAATCGGATTCATCTACATGGTGGCAAGACACACCATCGACTATAGAATCACCCTCAGCTATGTCGGCACATTTGCCATAATGATGCTGATTGCTGGTGCCATCATCTCCTCAAGTGGAAAGGAAAGTGGACTCAACGCCTTCTACTTCATGGGATATCAGGTCTTCTCCGGAGGTCTTCTCTTCGGTGCCGTCTACATGGCAACCGACCCTGTCACCTCCCCAATCACCAGACCAGGAAGAATCATGTATGGTGTCATACTTGCCGTCTGTACCACCTTCATCAGACTGTTTGCCTCCCTTCCGGAAGGTGTCGGCTATTCCATCCTCATCGGAAACATGATGACTTCCGTCATCGACTACCCAAAATGGTCTGACAACAGATACAATCTTAAGAATATTCTTTGTCCAGTCATCGTCTTTGTCGTCTTCACCCTCATCATGGTCTGGGCCTTATGCGTGGAGGTACTTGGATAATGAACGAATTCAGGAAAAATCTCATCAAGACTTCCGTAACACTGATGGTCATCGCCGGTGGCGCATCAATCCTTGTCGGTGCCACCAACGCCTTAACTGCTCCAATCATCGAAAAGAATGCGGTCGAAACGGAAAGAAAGCAGCTTGCCGCCGTCTATGGCGATGCTGCCGACAGTTTCATCGAATGGAAGTCATACTCCGGAGATGAAAAAACGAAATACGCATCCGAATCCACTGACGGAGAATACCTTTCCTCCATTTCATCCGAACTAAAATATGTCACGAAGGTATGGTCAGCCAGAAAGACCAAGGACGGAAAGACTGACAATGTATCCGACAAAGACGAACTTGTCGGTTATGTCGCCAGAGTCTATGGAAAAAACGGTTATGGTGCCCTTGATCTTTTAGTCGGTGTCAAGGCCGATGGATCCCTGTCCAAGCTTTGCATCATCGAGGACAGCATGTCATACAAAAGCAAGGTTGAATCCGACTACATCGACCCATACAATGCCCAAGCTGACGGAGATGACAAGGAAAATGCCCTTGACAACGTCAAGTGCGGTGCCACGTTCGCGGCAACCATCGTAAAGAACGGACTGCTGGAAGCTAAGAATGTCTGTACAAAGAAGGTCAAGGCTTCCACCAGCGCCATCATCCATAACATGGATGTCGAAGGGAGAATATGATCATGGAACAGAAAAAACATAAAGAAAGTTTTGTTTCCGGCATCATCAAAAACAATCCTTTGTTCGTTGCCGTCTTGGGAACTTGTCCAGCCTTGGCTGTCACCACTTCCCTTGAATCCGCATTCGGTATGGGATTATTGTTCACCTTCGTCCTGCTTTGCTCCAACGTCATCATCTCATTGCTCAGGAAACTCATTCCCGAAGTCATCCGTACACCTGCCTACATCGTCGTGATTGCTGCTTTCGTCACCATCACCAAGATGTTCACCCAGGCCTTCATTCCGGAACTGTATTCCTCACTCGGTGTCTTCCTCAGTCTTCTCGTCGTCAACTGCATCGTCTTGGGAAGGGCTGAGGCCTTCGCCAGCAAGAATGGTGTCCTTGATTCCACCCTCGATGCCTTAGGCAATGGCATCGGATACACCCTTGCCATCTCCATCATCGGCATCATCAGGGAAGTCCTCGGCATCGGATACATCACCTTCGGTAAGATCTTTACCTTCATTCCAGTCTTCCATATCCCAGTCCTTGCCGATCCCAACGGTTCCTGGAGCGTTGCCATGTCCATCTTCCAGAACTCCGCCGGTGGCTTCATCGTCATGGGTCTTGTCATGGCCGTCATCATGGCAATCGAAAACCATAACAACAACAAAAAGAAAATCGACGCAAAGATAGCCATGCAGAAAGCCTTGGCCGAGAAGAAGGCCGCTGCTGCCGCTGCAGCTTCCGCTCCAAAGGAGGAAAAGTAAATGAACCAGTCAGTACCATATATCGTTTCCTTCCTTCTGGCCATTGTCTCATCCATGCTCATCGACAATGTCGTCTTATCAAGATTCTACGGCATCTGTTCCTTCATCGGTGTCGGCAACAAGCCGAAATCCGCTTTCTCCATGGGTGTCGCCGTGTCATTTGTCACCATCATGGCCGCGCTCGTCTGCTGGCCTATCTACACTTATGTCCTCACCCCTCTCCAGATTCCTTTCATGGATACGCTGACCTATATCCTTGTCATCGCCTCCCTGGTCCAGATTGTCGGACTCTTCATCAAGAAATACTCCCCGACACTCTATAAATCCTTCGGTATCTATCTTCCTCTCATCACCACCAACTGTGCCGTTCTTGGTGTCGTGCAGGGAAACACCGATTCCGGATACGGATTCGGTATGTCCATGGCCAATGCCATCGGCACATCCTTAGGCTTCCTTGTCGTCATCGTGCTCTTCTCCTTCATCCGTATCAGGTTGGAGGAATACAAGACACCCAAGGCCTTCAGGGGGGTTGCCATCGCCCTCATCACGGCAGCCATCATGGCCATCGCCTTCATGGGCTTCAGTGGCATGGTCAACGTAGAAGGTTAACATGCCTACATACCTTAGATGGATTTTAGCCATCGGCATCATGGTCCTGCTTCTTGTCATCTTCATCGTCTCCTTCATTCTATATAAGAAGACACCTGTTCCCAAGGGATGCGAAGAACTTGCCAAACCGAGCGAAGAGAAGTGTCATGGATGCAAGGAAACAGGATGCCATTTCAACCTTTACTACAACACTGTTGAAGAGCAGGCAAAAGAAGAATTGAGAAAAGAAATGAAAAACAATCCGAAAGAAAAGGAGGAAGACGACTTATGAGCTTATGGATCATCATGTTGATTGCCGGAGGCGTTCTTCTTGCCATCGGTCTTGTTCTTGGCATACTTATCGTCGTTGCCGAGAAGTTCCTTCACGTCGAGGAAGACGCAAGAATCGCTGACATCGAAAAGCTTCTCCCCAATGTCAACTGCGGTGCATGCGGACACGCTGGGTGCCATGACATGGCAGAATCCATCGTCTCTGGGGAACAGAAGAAGCTCTCTGACTGCAAGCCGGGAAAGAAGGACAAGAACTTCGATCCGATCATCGAATATATGAAAAACCATCCGGACCAGGATGGAACCGTCCATTTCCCTAGTCTCTGAGACATAAAGACATATTGTAAAAGTCACCTTTCATAGGTGACTTTTCTTGTTGAGTCTCTAGTTCCTGTCCCCATTTTCGTGTGTCACGAAATTGTAAGGTTGGGCACAATCCATGTCATCAGAATCATCAGAGGAATCAGAAGCGTGGTTCTTGTCCCTGATCATGCTGATGTCTTCCTGGGATATACGGATTTTCTCATTGTATGCATCCAGATCTCCCATCGAAGCATGACCTATGATCGGTTTGTTGAGCCTCGGAAGACGTTCATGACATATCGGGCAGGTGAATATACAATCCTCATATTCTTTCTTGCATTTTGGACAGATTCTCATGATGTGCCTCACTATATGGATATTATACGATTTTCGATTCCATAGAGTCACATCCTCACATCGAAAATCGTAAAAATGCAAAGCTAAATATTTTAAGGCCAATAATTGCACCGGCTCACCATGCATGTGCAAGTATTGGCTTTAATTTTAAAATCAAAGGAAAAGTCTCTCCGGCATTGAAGTCAGAGAGACTATCTTATCATGTCAGAAGAAGCTACCGCTATAGATATCCTTGAATATCAATAATCCGGCAAGAATGAACATGATGATCATACCGACGGTATTGGCGACATTCTTCACCTTGGAAGGAACTTTCTTCCTGGTTATGCTTTCAATCAGGGCAATCAATGTCTGCCATCCATCCAAGCCTGGGAACGGAAGCAGGTTGAAGCATCCGAGGTTGAGGGAGATATATCCCCAGAGAGTAAGGAACGTATACATGGAACCGGACTGGGTGCCCTGGGCAGAGAGACGATAGACGGAGATGATGCCACCGACATTCTGCCATCCGCTTGGAGTAAACAGGGAACCTAAGGCATGATAGAGCTGGACAAAGAGATTTCCAAACTGTTTCACACCGGATTGGCAGGCCTGAGAGAACGATGCCTGATAAGTGGTGGTGAGACAGGATATGCCAAGATATCCGAAGGAATAATAGTTATTGTTGTTGATTGTCTTTGAAGATGTGGCTATCTTCCTCGATACAAGGGAAATCGGTTCAGCATTACCTTCTCTTGAGACGGTGATATGGAAGGTTCTCGTGGAATCAGGGCCAGCCAGATACTGGGAAAACTGCGTTCCATATGTCTTGTCATATGCCGAGAGATCGAATGTCTTGACCTCATCATCGGCATACGGAACATAATTGGAATAGATGTCCTGTGACGCATAGGAGATGGAATGTATGTCAAGATCATCATAGGTAAGGGTAGACTTGTCCTTGCTCTCTGTCTTGATTTTCTGATAATCCGTCATCGTGACTCTTTCAGATGCAACAGGGAATTCAAGCGGGACCGTGGATTTATTTCCCTGCTTGTCGACAAGTCCTTCATATACCTGATATATGGTGAGAATCTTATCTCCGTCCTTGAGCCCCATCTCCTCAGCCGGACTTCTGTCGGTTCCGGAATAAGCAAGCTTGATTTCATTTCCGGTAAGGACATTCTGGGTCTGAGGACATAAGAATGCACCAATGAAGAGGATGATGGCCAGGATGAAATTCATCGTGATACCGGCAAGCATGATGCAGATCTGCTTGAAGTGATTGACGCCATTGAGACATCTCTCCTTCGGAATCACCTTTCCGTCTTCGCTTAGATTTCCATCCTCTCCGGCCATGGCGACATAACCACCTAACGGAAGAGCGCGGATGGAAAGTTGGGTTTCTCCAGGAATTTTTTCTTCCTTCGGAGTATCGGACTGATAGAGAAAACTATCCGTCAATATGTCTTTGTTCGTCTTTTTTCTTTTGTGTTTGAAACGATGTTTGTATATTGCAGGGCCGAAGCCGATGGAATATTCAAAGCAATAGACATTGCACATCTTTGCGACGGCAAGATGACCTGCCTCGTGGATGCACACCACAAATGAAAGGCCCAGAAGAAAGACGACGATGTTGAGTACAGTTTGCCAAAATGCCATATTAATCCTCCAAATCCTCTATCACGGACAAGACATCCCTGGCAAAGTCTTCAGCCCCGGAGATGATTTCCTTGAGATGTTCTTCCTCAAGATGTGGCAAGTCCTTCAAGTGTGTGTAAGTATATCTTAGTGCATCAATCAATTGCAAATAGGTTATCTTTCCCTTGAGGAAGGAATCGATGGCCAAAGTATCGACGGCATTGTAATAGATCATGCCGACGTTTCCGAACTTCTCAAAGGTTGAGATGGTATATCTGAAGGCAGGATAGAAATCCTCATCTATTTCCTGGAAATGAAGTTTCTTCATGTTTTCCCTGTCATCGGAATTGTCATGATGCATTTCCAGCTTGCCCTTGCTTAAGGCATAGGCGATGGGGACTTTCATGCTGCAAGGCGAAAACTCCTGAATCAGGCAGTCTTTCCCATCCTTTTTGTATTTGATCTGGGCATGGACAAGGGATTCGCGACAGATGACGGCACCAACCTTGGAAAGAGGAACATCAAACAGGACACTGGCCTCTATCACCTCATATCCCTTGTTGACCAATGTGGCGCTGTCACAGGTTATTTTTGCTCCCATGGACCATGTCGGATGATGAAGGACTGTCTGAGGTGAAACCTCTTTCAAATCTTCTTTTCCGAGATCACGAAGTGCACCACCAGATGCCGTGACGATATATTCGCTGATATCATCCTTGGAGATATTTCTCTTTCCGCATTCATGTATCAGTTTTGCCAAGGCGACATGCTCGCTGTCGACAGGATAAAGATGGGAGGAGCTGTTTTCCATTTCCTTCCTGATCAAAGATGAACCGATGACAAGGGATTCCTTGTTGGAAAGCATGACATCCTGATTTTGGCGGATGGCAAGAAGCGTCGGTCTGAGGCCACAGTTTCCGATCATGGAATTGAATACATCGCTGTCAGGACAGGCACGGATCAGTTCAAGGGAACAATCCTCGCCGGTGAAGATGGTGTAATAAGGATGCTTCTCATGGAATTTCCGGGCAGCCTCAGGATCACTGATGGCGACATACTTCAGAGAATCAAAATAGAAAAGATAAGGTTCGAGAACTTCGAACCTGGAATTGAATGACACACCGATAAGTTCATAGTCGATGGAATATTGGAGAATATCCAGGCACTGGGTGCCGATGGAACCTGTTGCTCCCAGAAGAATGATTTTGTTACGCATATGTCAGATCAGGAAATTCCATCCATAAGCCGTAATCCACAATATGATCGTGGTCACGATGCAGTTGATGAAGATCGAATCGAAACGGTCGATGACGCCACCATGGCCAGGGAAGATCTTACCGAAGTCCTTGATGCCATACTGACGTTTGATGAGAGAGAAGAGGAAACCTCCGACATTGCCGACAAACGGAAGGGCAATGGTGATGATGACAAGGAATGGCCAGCAGACACCATTGAACAGTCCCATCCTGGCAAGCGCCGGTGAGGAAGAAAACTGAAGAAGCCCCGGAATCAGAGGAATATCGAAACAGAATTCCATGATTGCGGCAAAGCCCAAGGAGACAAGGGCACACATTAAGACACCACCGAAGAAGCCTTCCCATGTCTTATGAGGAGAGATTCTCGGATTCATCTTATGCTTTCCGAACAGCATGCCGAAGATATAGGCTCCGACATCACTTGACCATGTTCCCAAAAGGATATAGAAGAAAAGAAGACTGGAAGAAAGATTCTGACTCAATCCCTTTGACTGGAAATACGCACTGAAGTAATTTCCCAAGGTGACAGACTGCTCTGACCAGGGAACAACGACACTGACATCCTTGAAGTTCGGATTCTGGACAAAACCGGTAGAGTTGGGGAAGAACCTGACAAAGTAGATTCCCATGAAGCCCAAGGAAATCAGTAATCCGACAGTGAAGAGATAAGTGACATCCTGTAATTGCACCTTTGGATCAAAGATGGCAATGAGGAAAAGTATCAGTGCATAAAGTGTAATTCCTGCGATCGAAACAAAAATATTGGATAAAGAGAATATACCTCCGTTCTCAAACGGATTCATGTAGGACGGATTATCCGGAGACCTCAGAAGATTCTTTATGAATGCCCAATAGATAAAGGAAAGGACAAAGAGATAGACAACGGTCTTGACAAACCAGTTGTATCGCTTAAGGCCAGGGGTGGCCAATACCTCATGGATGGCAACCAAGGAAAGAAGGAAGACCATGATAAAGAACGGCCAGTTACCGAAGAGTGACGTTGGAATCAAGACAAGAACAAGGCAAATACCCGTGATGGTTCTTTTGACAAGACCAGCCTTGGAAGAATTAGATAATTTGTTCATAGTTATTCCTTGATGGCACCAAAGCGCCTATTTCTATGTGTATAGTTTTCAAGACATTGGGCCAGATCCTTCTTGGAGAAGCTCGGCCAATAGACATCGACGAATTCCAGTTCGGTATAGGCCAACTGATAAAGGAAGCAGTTGGAAATCCTTTCCTCGCCGGAAGTCCTGATCAACAGATCGATGTCAGAGATTTCCTTCGTATAGAGATGACTCTTGAACAAGGCGTCATCGATGTCGGAAACATCTATCTTTCCATCCTTCACATCCTTGGCGATTTCCTTGCAGGCTGAGAGAATCTCGGTCCTTCCGCCATAATTGAAAAGAACGTTGAACACATGTCTTTTGTTATCCTTCGTCCTGTCCACGGCTTCGTTTATGGTGTCGAGAATGTCCTTTGGAATTCTAGGATCATCAAGCACACCCAAGACACGCACCTGGGTTTGCTTTTCCATGAAATAATCGATTTCCTTTTTGAAGAATTCCTTCAGAAGGTCAAAGAGTGTGGAAATCTCCTGTTCAGGACGATTCCAGTTCTCCGTTGAAAAACAAAAAAGACTGGCGGCATAAATGCCGTAGTCTTCAAAGGCAGAGTCGATGATTTCATGAATTTTGGCCACACCAGCCTTATGTCCGGCACTTCTGGCAAGAAGTCTTTTCTTTGCCCAGCGGCCATTTCCATCCATGATAAAAGCAATATGTCTCAAAGGAGCATAGCTTTGGATATCTTTCAAATCTCTCTCTTCTTTTGCCATCTTAAATCGTCTCGATGTCTTTCACCTTTGCCTGATAAAGCTTGTCGATTTCAGCAACATGCTTGTCTGTGGCCTTCTGGATGTCATCATCAAAGCCTTTCTTCATATCTTCGCTGAGGGCTTCATCCTTCTTGACCTTGGTATTCATGTCACGGCGGATGTTGCGGATGGCGACCTTGGCATCCTCAGAATATTTCTTGGCCTGTTTCTCAAGGTCCTTTCTTCTGTCTTCGCTCGGTGCCGGGAACTTCAGGACGATGGCGTTTCCGTTCTGGGTGACTGTGCATCCCAAGTCAGCCTTGTTGATGCCGGAGACGATATCCTTGACCGTGGAAGGATCAAAAGGCTTCACGGAAAGATCAGTCGGGCTCAATACGGCAATCGTGGCACCATACTTGATTGGGGAGACGGAGCCATAAAGGTTGCAGGTGACCTTGTCAAGAAGTGCAGCGGAGACCTTGCCAGCTCTCAAAGTAGCCATGCTTGCCTTGAGGGCTTCAAGGGATTTATCCATTTTTTCATTGCATTCTGCTAAATAATCCATAATTTTTTATCCTCCAAAAAGAATATAAATATTCTACTAGAACCAATATGAAAAGGCAAAATTACTTTGAATTTGTGACCAAAGTGCCTAAATCTTCGCCATCAACGACCTTGACGGCATTTTCAGGGTCATTCATGTTGAATACCCTGACATCGACATTGGAATCAAGAAGAAGACCGATGGCGGTTGCATCCATGACCTTAAGTCCCTTGGCAAGGATGTCCTGATAGGAAATCTTCTTGATGAGAGTGGCATCCGGATTCTTTCTCGGATCATCGGTGAGGATTCCTTCCACGCCGTTCTTTCCCATGAAGATTCCGTCAGCACAGATCTCCTTGGCACGGAGAGCTGCACAGGTATCCGTGGTGAAATACGGAGAACCGATACCGCCGGCAAAGATGACGACTCTCTTCTTTTCGAGATGGCGGATTGCCTTTCTTCTGATGTATGGTTCACAGACCTTGTTGCATTCGACGGCAGACATCACTCTCGTGACAAGTCCGTTGTTCTCGAAGAAAGACTGCAGGCACATGGCATTCATGATGGTTGCCAACATACCCATGTAATCGCCGGAAGTTCTTTCAATTCCCAAAGAGGAGGCAAGGTTGCCTCTCCAGATATTTCCCCCACCGACGACAATGGCAACTTCCGTGCCTTTGTCAGTAATCTTCTTCACAATCTGATAGATCTTGTTGAGGAATTCCTTGCAATAGATTTCATCGGAGCCTTTGAGAGCTTCACCGGATATCTTCAAGAGAATTCTTTTATATTGTTTAGCCATGGGCATCTCCTTTTTATAAGAAAGGCACCCCAGAGAGGGTGCCTTTGGATTTCGGTTTACTTACCGGCAGAAGCCTGAGCGGCAACTTCGGCGGCAAAATCATCCTGACGCTTTTCGATACCTTCACCGACAGCATATCTGATGGTCTTGATGACGGAAGCGCCATTTTCCTTCAGATACTGGCCGACAGTCTTGGAATCATCGAAGATGAAAGGCTCATCGACGAGAACGGATTCGAAGAGAATCTTGTTGACCTTACCGGCAATGATCTTGTCCTGGATGGCAGCTGGCTTCTTGGCGAAGCTTGGATCGTTCTGGGCAGCTTCCTTCTGGACGGCTGTTTCCTTTTCAATGACTTCGGCTGGAATGTCGGTTTCATTGACATAGGAAGGATTGTTGGAGCAGACATTGAGGGCAACACCATTGGCAACCTCGGAATTTCCACCCTTGAGGACAACCAAAGTGGCAATCTTGCCGTTCATGTGGATGTATGGTCCGAAGACTTCGTCATCAGCCTTGGTGACGATTTCGAATCTTCTGAAATCAAGCTTTTCACCAAGCTTGACACCGGCATCAACGAAGAGATCGTTGATGGTCTTGCCATCAGCATTGGCACATGCCTTGGCTTCATCCAAGGTCTTTGGTTCCTTGGCTAAGACGATTTCATTGATCTCCTTGACCAAGGCGCGGAACGGATCAGAATTGGCAACGAAATCAGTCTCGGAATTGACTTCGATGATGGCGGCTTTGTTGCCTTCGGTCATAACCCAGGCGACACCTTCGGCAGCAATACGGCTGGAAGCCTTCTTGGCCTGCTTGGCGATGCCCTTTTCACGTAACCATGTGACGGAAGCTTCGACATCGTTGTTGTTCTCAAGCAATGCCTTCTTGCAGTCCATGATGCCAGCTCCGGTACGATCGCGAAGCTGCTTGATCAAATCGATAATGCTAGACATGGAAATTATTCTCCTTTTGTTGCTGGTTCAGCAGTTTCGGCTGCTGGAGCGGATTCAGTGGAAGTTTCTTCCTTCTTTTCATCGTTGTTTCTCGGACGGAAGTTCTTCTTGACGAACTTCTTGGCTGGACGATTGCCACTCTTCTTCTTTCTCATGGCAATGGCATCATTGCGGAGCTTGGCTCTGATGGCCTTGGTCTGTTCATTTGGATCAACACCCTTGAGCATTTCAGCCATGGTGGAGGAAGCGGCTGCGGCATCCTTGTAGGCATAAAGCGGTTCGCCACCCTTGCCTTCGACAACGGCATCAGCCAAGAGACCGATGATGATGCGGATGGAAGCTTCGCTGTCATCATTTGCCGGAATGAGATAATCGATGGTATCTGGATCGGTGTTGGTATCACCTAAGGCAAAGACCGGGATGTTGAGAAGCTTGGCTTCAGCGATGGCATTGTGTTCTTCCTTTGGATCGACAACAACCAAAGCCTGTGGAAGAAGACGGATTTCCTTGATACCTTCAAGGTTGGCGGAAAGCTTTGCCTTGAGCTTCAATCTTTCGGCAGCTTCCTTCTTTGGAAGTTTTTCCAATTCGCCGTTAAGTTCTTCCTGTTCAATCTGTCTGAGAAGGGCGATTCTCTTTGCGACAGTGTGGAAGTTAGTCAATGTACCACCTAACCAACGATTGGCAACATAGAAGGAACCGGAACGGATGGCTTCTTCCTGAGTGGCCTTCTGTGCAGCGCCCTTGGTTCCGACAAAGAGAACCTTTCCACCCTTGGAAACGATGTCCTTGAGGGCAAGATAGGCAACCTGCATCTGGCTGGCGGTCTTGTTGAGATCGATAATGTGAAGATTGTTTCTCTTTCCATAGATGTACTGCTTCATCTTTGGGTTCCATCTGGAAACTCTGTGTCCAAAGTGAACACCGGCATCTAAAAGAGTTTTTGCACTGACAACCGGATCATTTGGATTATGGACAGTGCTGGCCATGACATCCTGATTCTGCTCGACGACTTCTTTGACTTCTTCGCTCATCTTTTGAGCCTCCTTTTTGTTAAAACTTCTCCATGTTTCAAGATGCCAACCCAATAGACTAAGTGAAGCAAGGGCGTTACTCCCTGGTCTGAAGGTATGTCTAGCCTAAAGGACTAGTCGGCAAGATTCACATAAAGAAAACACATCTGTTCAAAGATGCGTGAAAGATTTTAATATATATATAATATTAAAGCAACTTTTTTCTTTTCTTTTTACCGATTGTCAAACTCACCGGGAACAGTCCTGTTGGTATCCTTTGTCAGCACAAGATAGTCATGAAATACAGGTTCTTCACAGTTTTCAAACGTTCCATATTCATCGACAATGCCGAAAAGATTGTCAAAGCACATGCCTTTGATGGGAGAATCATCAAATCCCCTGACAGTAAAAAGACAGGAGCCACACTCCCCACAGTCAAGTCTCACGTCCTTGACCTTCAGGCCTTCCACAATGGTGTTTTTCATGTCATCGCCAGGAAGATCCAAAAGTTTTTCCCAATAGGAAGGTATGTCTCCTTCATATCCTTCGGGAAGCCTGTTGCGGTTATAGGCCGGATTCCAATCCAAATAGCAATAGAAAGGGTACTTGACCTGATGCATGTCGAGGTTTTGTAAGCGAATATTTTTTACATAGCCCTTTCTGGACTGTGACGATTTGATCCTGAAGCCACAGTCAGAATCCACAAATACAAGATTTTTTGCTTCGATGTCTTCGATTCCGCCAGACAGTTCAGAACCTATGCCAAGGCCATAGCCGTGATGGAATTCGCAATCGGAAATCACGACATTCCGAGTTGGTCTGTTGACTCTCAATCCATCCTTGTCCCTGCCAGACTTGATGGAGATTCCATCATCGTTTGTCGAAATATGACAGGATGAGATGAAGACATCTTCACTTGAATCGATGTCAATTCCATCCGTCGAAGGAGAATTCCTGTCTTCCGAAAGTATTCTCATGTCCGAAAGAAAAACATGGTCGGAATATAGGACATGCACATTCCAGAATGGAGAATCATGGAGTTCCAGGTCTGAGACATGGATGTCGGATGACTGCTGTATCAGAATCATCTTCGGTCTATGGCAATCATAGTCACATGCCCATCTCAATCCTTTGGCATCATATTCCTTCCGCATGCCACCATGCATATCGACTCCCCAATATTTCTCGTACCATCTTTTGCCATTTCCGTATAAAATTGCTTTTCCGGAAACTCGGACATTACTGCATCCGATGAAATTCAGAAGGGCAGGATATCCATCCATCTCAATTCCAGCAATCCTGGTAGGAATCCTATGGAATGAATTCTCATCATCCGTGAGGAATAGACGTACTCCATCCTCGAAGAGGATTTCCATGTCAGAATGGAAAAACAGAGAAGAACAAAGATAGTCTCCCTTGCGGAATATCATCTTTTCGGACGAATCTATTTCCTTTTGCAGTTCCTTGGTACAGTCTTTCATGACTCAATTATATCATGTCGACTTCACTTTCATGAGCAAATGAAAAGACTGCCTAAGCCCATCTATCCAATGATGGCTTTGGCAGTCAATGATTCATTCCTCGCAACAGCAGCAATGATGTTCTTCGTTTTCCTCGTGTTCTCCGCAGCAGCAATGGTCTTCTGCATGATCATGGCAACAGCAATCCCCGTCTTCATGTTCGTGATGATGACCGCAGCAGCAATCTCCATCATGATGATGGTGAGGAAGCTCGATGATGATGTCATCCCCTTCGGCATTGAAGGTGACATCTTCCATTGAAGCCTGATCCTCATTCGAAATGGCAACATTCAGCTTGTCAAAAACGACGATCGGCTTGTCTTTTGCCTCATCCTTTGTTGCCAGTTCGACATGTATGGAAGTCTCGTCGCCTTCGTCGATCAGAGAGATGACGACAAGGTCCATATGATTGTCTTCCAGCATCTTCGTGAATAAGCTGATGGCTGCGTCTGTAAATTTCATGTTCAGTTTCCTTTATTGGTTCGACTTGACTAACATAAGGCAAAAACAGGACAGAAGCAAGAAATTTTGCATCTGTCCTGTCGATTTCAGTTATATTTGACGAAAAGGTGGGAGACCCAGTAGCTGAACTTGCCTCCAAGATGACCGATGAAGTTCGGCAAGGAGACAAAGCCGGCATAACGGAGATGACGATATTTGCGATACTGCTTCGGGTTTGCCTTCTTGGCTTCGGCACGGAAATCCTTCAAAGCCTGTCTGCTCTCCTTGGTATTGGAAAGCTGGGCATACATCATGGCTTCGATATGGATGATGAAATACTGGTGGGAGAGAAGCTTGAAGAGTTTCTTCTGGCCTTTGTATTTCATCTGGTCCACTTCCATGAAACAGGCCTTATCGATTTTCATGTAGTCGCCATAGCGCTTGATGGCAAATTCCTTGGAGACGCTCTGACCGGCTCTTCCGACGAAATAGCAATAAAGCCTGACCGGAAGATAACAATATTTCTTGATATGGCAAAGTGGAATATAGATGAAATAGTTGTCATCATAGAATGTCTTTCTTGGAATCTGGAGATTCAATGAATGAAGGAAGTCGACACGATAAGAGACGGAATGGATGGTGAGATAGGAATCCACCTTGAATTTCTTTGTTTCCTCAATTGAGCATGGCTTGTATTCCGGAAATACGGAACCATAGGAAATCCTCTCAGATGGTTCACCCTTGTAGAAATACTGATAATCAGTGACGATGCAGTCAACGGTCTTGTCTGATTTTTCGATGAAGTCAAGGAACTTCTCCAATGCCTCGGCATCAACCCAGTCATCGGAATCCACAACCTTGAAATAATAACCCGTGGCCTCCTGGATACCTCTGGATACACCAGCACCATGTCCACCATTTTCCTGATGGACGACCTTGATGATGGTCGGATATTTTTCCAGATATTCATCGGCGATTTTGCCGGTATCATCCTTACTTCCATCATCGATGATGATGATTTCGACTCTTTCTCCTCCGAGAAGAAGGGAGTCAATGCATTTACGCATATATTCCTGCGAGTTGTAACAGCAGACGACAAATGAAGCTAATTTTCTCATTTTTCCTCCACATACATGAAGAATGGCATGTATGGCTATAGAATTATGTAAGACATATGGAAGCCGTTTGGGTCATCAAAAATAGAAAAAAGTTTTTCCTGCCTTAAACCCAAAACACTACATAACTGACAATAGTATACACGAAGAAAAAGGAAATGAGTCCATTATTTTTGTCGTTTCATGAAAAAGTCACAAACTGGTCTCTCGTCATCCAACGTGCCCGTTGTCCTTGAATCATGAGCCCTTCCCAAACTTCCTGAAAGTGCAGAATGTGAAGAAAAGAGAGATGAGGAAAGACAATATGTCTGCAATCATCGGTGCGAACAGAAGGGCAACGATACCACTTCCCGCCTTGTTATTTTCGGCAAAATAAGGAATGGTGATGACCAAGGGAACGAAGAAGAGAATATCTCTCGCCAAGGAGGCTATCGTGGCTTCGACAGGGTATCCGCAGGCCTGGAAGAATATGGAAGACATCTTGATGAAGCAAGTCAGGGAAATCGTGGAAAGGAAGAGTCGGAAGACAAGTCTTCCATATTCCATATAGAGATCATTGCCTTGACCTCCGAACATAAGCACGAAGATATCCGGAAACATCTCAAACAGGAAGGTAAAGACAACACCGATTCCCATCGTCCAGAAAAGAATGAGTCGGTATGTCTTCTTCACCTTGTCAGGATGACCGGCACCGATGTTATAGCCAATGAGTGGCTGTCCGCCAAGGACAATACCGACAACGAGATTGAGAACCACGGTATAAACCTTCGTTTCTATGGAAGTTATCGAAATCGGAATATCCTGACCATAGATGGAGATGGAACCATATTTTACCAGCATGGCATTCAGAACCAGATTGACGACGGCGATGGAAATCTGGGTGATGAAGGAACTGACACCTAATAGGAAAGGCTGAAGAAAACCTCTGAAATCCGGTATGAACGACTTGATGTTCAACGAAAATGTCTTCGGTCTGAAGAAATAGACCAGGCAAATGACAAATGATGCAACCTGTCCTATCACCGTAGCCCAGGCAGCTCCCCTGATTCCCCAATGGAAGAGGAAAATGAACAAAGGATCAAGAATGAGATTGATGATGGCACCCACACCCGTGGAAATCATGGCAAAAAGAGGTGAGCCATCACTTCTTATGACACCATTCATCATGTTCTGAAGCATATAGAAAGGGAAAAACCATGCCAGGATATGAAGATAATCCTCGGCCAAGGCCAATGTATTTTCACTTGCACCGCAGAAAGATAGAATCTGTTTATCAAAAACCAGGGAAAATAGAATGATGAGAAGAGAAGATACCAAAGTGAGGATGATGCCGTTGGCAATGGCTCTGCCAGCCTTTTCGTTTTCTTTCTTTCCCTGGCATATGCTTAGGTAGGCTCCGCAGCCATCACCGAAGCACCAGGCAAAAGCCTGTGTGATGATGACGATGGGAAAGACAATTCCGGTAGCCGCATTTCCCAGATAGCCTAGCTCTGAATTGCCGACGAAAATCTGGTCGACAATGTTATATAAGGATGAAATCAGCAATGAGGCAACACAGGGGACGGAAAATCTGAGCAACAGCTTTCCGATGGAATCGGAATTCAGGTCTATTTCTCTTTTCATTATCAGGACACCGTGGAATATTCTTTCTTTTCTTCATCTGTAAGTCTTCTGTCTCTCCTGTTTAACATCACATTGATGGTTTCATGTGAGAACGCCATGATGAGAGCAAGAATCAGGACAAGGACAGGAAGCATGGAATATAGATTGAATGTTTTCGCTATGACGCCATAAATCGGTGAAATGATGAGGTTTCCGCAATAGGCAATTGCCATCTGAAGGCCCATGACATGCTGAGACATGCTCTTGGAGAAGCGATACGGTGTGGAACGTATGATGGCAGGATAGATCGGTGCACATCCGGCACCGATCATCAGAACGCCGATGATGGATAACACACTGGAAAAAGGAAGTATGGCCAATACGCAACCGGAAATAAGAATGCCTTCACCGATTCTCATCATGTTCTTCTCACTGACCTTGAGTGAGACTGGTCCACAGACAAAACGCCCGGCGGTGATTCCGATGTAGAACATGGAGTCAAGTCTTGCAGCCTGTTGGGTATCGAATCCTCTCCCGTATTGGAAGAAGAATCCGGCCCAATTTCCGGTCGTCGTTTCCAATCCGCAATAACAGAAGAATCCCAGTATGGCCAAATAAAAGACTGGATTTCGAAATAACACCTTTTTGGATATGGGATTGGATTGTTTTTCCTGTTCTTCTTCAACATTCAGTTTGGAACCTTTTTCTGCCTTTCCCCATAATGGAAGAGAAACAAAAGAAATAAGGGCAATCGCGAACTGGATGATGGCAATCAGAAGTATGCCTTTGTTCCAACCGAAGGAATGATTGGAGGAATCGATGAAAGGTGCAATGATGATCGGTGACAGGGAAGCACCGATTCCCCAGGAACAATGTAGCCAGTTCATGTGGATGGCCTTGTAATGCAAGGCAACATAGTTGTTCAACGCGGAATCGATGGCACCGGCACCCAATCCCAGAAGAACGGCGATCGGGAAGAATGCCCAGACATAATCCTTTGTCACGAGATGGAACAAGACCAGACCCATGGCTGTCAGAAGTATGGAAAAACAGACGACGAATTTCGTCGAAAATCTTTTTATCATCTTCTCGGAAAACAAGGACGAGATGATCGTACATCCGGATATGACAAAGCTGATATACCCGGCCATGTCAGGACTGGTCTCCAGATTTTCGGCAATCGCCGGAAAGGTGCTGCCAAGTACGCTGTCAGGCAAGCCCAACGAGATGAATATAAGATAAATGATGATCAATAAGACAATGCTCATACCGCATAAAAGTATATCGGCAATAGGTCTGATAGGCAACACAGTCTGACAGAACAGGACCTACTGAAAAGGAAATCAGATTCCGTGTTCTTAAAAGCGCTAAACATATGGGAATTCACCTTTTGTCCTAAAAGGAATATGAATGATACAAATGTCCAAAAAAGTCGATTGGGACGGCAAAACTTGTACACAAGAGGCGCATAAAATTACCATCCATGAAAAAAAAACGACAATTTGCGCAATCAGTTTGTAAAAGGGCTTTCAAAAAATTAGAATAATTAAGATATAAGGAGAAATCTTATGGAAAAAACTTCTACAAAAAAATCCGTCTTCGAATCTCCTTTACTGTCAACAAAGATCAAATCAGCTAGCGTCTCTTTGATCCCTGAAGCAGGTTTCGGCTATCTTCTTGGCCCAATCCTCGCTTTGATGAGCAACGGCGTTATCAACATTTGGCTTGTTCAGTATTGGAACAAAGTCTTACAGTTGAATTCGTTATTCCAGACACTTTTGCCAATCATCTCCGCCATATTCGTCGTCATCGGCAACATATTTGTCGGTAGGTTGATGGAAAGAAAGCCATCCATCGCAGGCAAGGCGAGACCTTTGCTCCTCATTGCCATGCCGTTTGTCGCTGTCGCATTGCTGGCATTGTTCCTGGTTCCACTACCGGATACCGCCGAAGGTGGTACCTTCCCAAGCTTATGGGCAAGTGTCATCGTCGCCATCGCCTATAACCTCTATTATGCATTCGCCTGGCCGATCTATTACACTTCCCACTCCGCCTTGGTCAACCTTTCCACTCGTGACGGCAAGGCAAGAAACCTTCTCTCCACGGCCGTCATGGGCGCTCAGTTAGGTGCAGCCGGTCTCTCCGGTATGGCCGGCGGTCTCTTGGTCGACCTCATCGGTTTGCTTCCAAAGTATAAATATGGTGTTGACGCCACAACTGGCAAGGACCTCACAACGAACGTCCTCAAGACCGCTCAGGAAGAAGCTGCAAAATTAGGCAACACCGTCGACACAATCATCACTCCTGCCGAAGCCAACAGCAAGTGGACCATCCTCATGATCATCATGATCGTCTGCCTTGTCATCGGCTGTTTGATGGAATATTACTTCACCCGTGAAAGAATCACCGAAGAAAAGCTGAAGGCTGATGCCTCCAACGCCGGTGAAAAGAAAGTTGAAGTCAAAGCCGTCTCCATGAAGGAACAGATTAAGATCTGTATTCATGACAAATATTGGTGGCTGATCATCGTCTTCTTCTTCCTCTATCAGTTCGGTGGTCAGATGAAGAACAACGATATGTCCTTCTATTCCCAGGCTATGACCGGTGAAACATCCTTATCCTCTTTGATCAACACTCTCGGTGCCATTCCAACCGCACTTGGCATGTTGATTGTCTGGCCGATTGCAAAGAAGCTCACAAAGGCCAAGACCATCTCCTTAGGTGGTGCATTGGCATTCATCGGTGGTGCATTGGCATTCATCTGCCTCATCCCATCCGTTTCCGAGAATATGACTGCCATCTCCGCCCTTTCCGTCACATCCTTCATGGTCAAGGCTTTAGGTACTGCCCCGGCCATGTACATCTCCTTGGCCCTCATGGCTAACATCCTCGACCATCAGGAAGCTGTCACCGGCAAGAGAACCGATGGCTTCACAATGGCTGTCTATGGTTCCATCATGGTCGCCATGTCCGGCGTCTGCAACGGTATCATCGTCGGCATCGACTCCGTCACTCCAGTCGCAACTCAGAAATTCATCCATACCTTCTTAGGCTTCGGCGTCGAAGCAATCTGCTACCTCATCATGGGTATCATGTTCCTCTTCATGAACGTCGAGAAGTTCACCGATGAAGACAACAAGAAGATCATCGAAAGACAGAAGGAAGAATGCCTTGCCCAGGGTCTTGAATGGATTGAACCAGCTGAACGTCTCAAGATGGAAGAAGAAGAAAACAAGAGATTGGTCGAAGAAGCCAGAGTCGCTGAGCTGAAGGCCAAATGTGAAAAGAAAGGTCTCAACTTCGAAGAAGAAGAGGCAAAATATCAGGCCAAAAAACAGGAAGCTGAAAGAATCAAAAAAGAAAAAGCTGAAATGAAAGCGGCCAAAAAGAAGAGCAAGTAGTCAATCATTCCGTAATTACCCCAAATAAAATAAAAAAGAGCAAAAGGAAGTTATTCAAAAAAAAAGTTTTTATGTCGTCAATTACCCGAGGTAACAACAATGAAACATGAAGAAATAATCAAAAAGATGACTCTCGAGGAAAAAGCCAGTCTTCTCTCCGGAAAGAACTTCTGGGAGACAATGGATTACCCAGAATACTCCATTCCATCCATGTTCCTTTCCGATGGTCCTCACGGTCTAAGAAAACAGGCTGCAAGCGCAGATCAGTTAGGTCTCAACCCATCCCTTCCGGCAACCTGCTTCCCAACGGCATCCGCCTTGGCAAACACCTGGAATCCTGAGCTTACCAAGGAAGTCGGCTCTGCCTTAGGCAAGGAAGCCACCAAGTTACATGTCAACATGGTTCTCGGTCCTGGCGTCAACATCAAGAGAAATCCGAAATGCGGCAGAAACTTCGAATACTTCAGTGAAGATCCATATCTCGCCGGAAAATTGGCCAGTGGATTGATTCAGGGTATCCAGTCCAACGGTGTTTCTGCATGTATCAAGCATTATTGCGGAAATTCCCAGGAAACCAGACGTATCAACATGGATTCCATCATCGATGAGAGAGCCCTCAGGGAAATCTACACCATGGCTTTCGAAATCGCCATCAAGGATGCCAAACCAATGGCTTTGATGTCATCCTACAACATGGTCAATGGCGAATATACGAATGAAAACCATTACCTCGAAACCGAAGTCCTGAGAAACGAATTCCAGTACAAAGGTCTTGTTGTCACGGACTGGGGCGGAGAAAATGACCGTCTCAAAGGTCTTCTTGAAGACAATGAACTGGAAATGCCTGGAAACAACGGCGATACGGACCGCGAAATCATCAAGGCTGTCAAGGATGGAAAACTGGATGAGAAAGTCATCGATGAATGCTGCGACAGAATCATCGATCTTGCCATCGAGACAAGCAAACACATCGATTTCAGCGAAGCCTTCAGCAAGACAGATGCCAAGGGCAACAAAGTCACCGGCATGAACTGCTTCCCTGAACTCAGGGATCAGCATCATCTCATCGCCAAGAAAGCCAGTGATGAAACCATGGTCCTTCTCAAGAACGAAGGTGACATTCTTCCTCTGAAGAAAGACGATGTCGTCTGTGTCATCGGCGACTTTGCCAACGAAGCCAGATATCAGGGTGCCGGTTCCTCCAAGGTCAACTGCACCAAGCTTGATAAATTCGTTGATCTTGCCGACAAATTCAAGTTCAACTATCTTGGATTTGCCCAAGGCTTCAACCGCTACGGCAAGAAAGACAAGAAACTGGAAGAAGAAGCCATTACCCTTGCCAAAAAGGCCAATATCATCGTCTACTTCATGGGCCTTGACGAAGTTACCGAAAGTGAAGGCTTGGACAGAGAAACCATCAACCTTCCACAGAATCAGATCGACCTTCTCAAGAAGCTCAAGGGCTTAGGCAAGAAGATCGTCGTCATCCTGTCCTCCGGTTCCGTCGTCGATCTCACTTGGGATGAAGACTGCGACGCTCTCCTCTTTGGTGCACTTTCCGGTCAGGCCGGATGCAATTCCATCATGGATATGCTCAATGGCGATGTCACGCCAAGCGGCAAACTCTCCGAAACCTATCCTGTCAAGGAAGCTGATGTTCCAAATCACGACATTTTCCCAAGCGAATCCATCAATGCCCTCTACAAGGAGAGTATCTATGTCGGCTATCGTTATTTCGAAAAGAATGAGATCGCCGTCAAATATCCATTCGGATATGGCTTAAGCTACACCACCTTCGAATATAAGAACTTCTCCGTCAATGCCGATGGTGTCAAGGTCACCATCGTCAACAAAGGAAAGTTCCCAGGCAAGGAAATCGTGGAACTTTATGTCGGAAAGAAGGATTCCAAGATCTTCCGTCCGGCAAAGGAACTCAAAGGCTTTGCCAAGACAAAGCTTCTCCAGCCAGGTGAAGAGGAAACCATCATCATTCCATTCGATGAATATACCTTCCGCTATTACAATGTCGAAACCAAGAAATTCGAAATCGAAGATGGCGAATATGAAATCCATGTCGGTGCCGCAAGCAATGACATCAAGTTCTCTTCCTCCATCAAGAAGGAAGGAACGACCGACAAGCTTCCATACGCTGAAGCTGAAATTCCGGAATATTTCTCCGGAAAGGTCAAGGACGTCTCCGATGACGAGTTCAAGAAACTCTATGGAAAGGAAATTCCAAATGGTGAACTGAACTTTGTCAACAAGAAGAAGACAAGAATCGCTCTCAATGAAAACAACCTCTTTGCAGATCTCAAATATGCAAGAGGATGGACAGGAAGACTTACCTATCATGTCCTTCATATGCTCATCAAATTCGGCAACAAGCACAACAAGAATCTGGCCAATGCCATCATCATGGGTCCATGGTCCTTCCCGATGCGTGCCATCTCGAGAATGATGAACATGCCGATGAAGAAGGCAATGGGTCTCATGAACATGTTCGACGGACACTTCTTCAAGGGACTTCATCAGTTCCTACATGGTAGCAAGGGTACACCAAAGTATCCGAAAGACAGTCATTACCAGAAAAAAGCGAAAGCCTGATCTGTTAATATCCCCCTTATCAGTTTAAGAAGGAACCCATATGAGGTTCCTTCTTATTTTTTACTTATTTGTCATATTTTTGAATAAAGTCATGAATGAAAGCGCTATAATATATGAAAGTTCACATATCGGAGGCAACTATATATGGAATTTCATTCTTTTCAGGCAAAAATGCATGAGCTGGCAAAGGAAATTGGATACCCATGCAAAAAAATCGACCATCTGATCTTCGCTCTCAAGTTATCCACCACCCCTGGTCACGTCTTCTTCCATTCCGGATTCGAAGCTGTCGGAAAAGCTCTCCTTGAAGCCGTCAATTCACACTATCTCTTCACGAGAGGATATCTGACGGAAAAAGGCATCACCGAAGCCAAAAAGAAATATCTCGAAAATGATCCATACGGCACATTCAGCAAGGAACACGAAGTATGGAAATATGTCTATGACAATGACAACTTCGCCGAAGAGAAGACGAGCCTCTTCCCGAAAGGCAAGGATGCCGTCCTTCTTGAAAGAATCGTCGGTGCCATGTACTATGATTCCGACTGGGAAACAACCAAGAACTGGATCATCAACACGCTTGGAATCCGTGCCTTGAAGAAGACCGGTTCCATCGAATCCGCAAAGTAAGACTCCAAGATTACCAGGCTGCGTCATTTGACGCAGCTTTTCTGGTATATGAAACGAATTTTCCCATTGGGAAAGAAGAAAAACTATAATATTCCCGGAGGAACACCATCATGACCGACACTGAAAAGAACATATACGATACCATCACCTCTTCAGAACTGACTTATGAGCAGAAGCTGAAGAATCTTGCCGGAATAGCTGAAGATCAGCTTAACGTGCTGAACATTCCTGAAAAGACGAAATATTATTTTTCGACTGGGGCAATAAACGATCTCTTCGAAGGTCATGCTCCCTATCGTCCAAGATATGTCATGCCTGACTATGAAAAATTTCTTAGGAACGGTTCTGAATTCCTGAGACTCGGACCTGCAAAGAATATGGATGAAGCAATATTCAATCTCATGATGATATATCACCATGTTCCATCCATCACCTCATTTCCAGTATACCTTGGCAGTCTTGACAAGCTTCTTGAACCTTATGTTTCCGATTTGACCGATGAGGAGATAAAGAACAAGTTACGGCTTTTTCTCACCTTCCTGGACAGAACCATCGATGATTCCTTCTGTCACGCAAACCTCGGCCCTGAGGAGACACGGGTCGGAAACCTGATACTGGAAGTCGAAGAGGAACTACAGGACACAGTGCCAAACCTGACCATAAAGTATAATCCGGGAATAACTCCGGATTCCTATATGGAAAAGGCAATATGCTGTTCCTTGAAATGCTCAAACCCCGCCATATGCAACGACATGGCAAACAAGGGAAATTATCCAGGCGGATATGGAATATCCTCCTGCTACAACATTCTTCCTCTTGGAGGCGGTGCATACACCCTGACAAGAGTCACCTTGACAAAACTTGTCGAGGAAACGGATGACATCGAAGAATTCATCAACGACATTCTTCCGGAATGCCTGAAGTGCATCGCCGACTATGAAAATGAAAGAATACGTTTTCTATATGAGAAATCCAATTTCTTCAAAACCTCATTTCTTGTAAGGGAAGGACTCATTTCCAAGGACCGTTTCGTTCCCATGTTCGGAGTCACTGGGCTTGCGGAATGCGTCAATGGACTGCTGAAGAAAAAAGGTCTTGTCTACGGGCATGACAGGGAAGCGGATGATCTCGGGAACAGAATCATGGATAAGATCGAGGAAGTGGTCAATTCCCTCTCCGCCCTATATACACCACTGACCGATAATCACTTCATGCTCCATGCACAGGTCGGACTTGACAGTGACAAAGGTATCACGTCCGGAGTCAGAATTCCGGTCGGAGACGAACCGGAAAGCTTCGTCGATCACCTGAAGCATTCAGGTAGGTATCATAAATATTTCCCTGCAGGCGTAGGTGACATATTCCCGATTGCAGACAATGTAAAGCAGAACCCGCAAGCGTTGCTCGACATCGTAAAAGGTGCCTTTGGATGTGGCGTACATTATATGTCTTTTTATTCTGCCAATACCGATCTCATAAGAATCACCGGATATCTGGTCAAACGCTCCGAAATGGACAAACTATCCAAAGGTGAAGCGGTCATCAAACAGACGACCGTTCTTGGAATGAAGAATTATAACGTCAACAAGCTTAAGAACAGAAAAGTGAGAATGTCCTGATGAGAATGGCGCCAATCAACAAAATCATCGACATATCGACGGTTGACGGCCCTGGAAGCAGGACTGCCATATTTTTCCAGGGATGTAACATACATTGCCTATATTGCCACAATCCGGAAACACAGAATCTTTGTCAGCATTGTGGAAAATGTATCAGGAAATGTCCTGTTAAGGCATTGGAAATGAAACACGAGCGAGTGATTTGGCATAAAGAAAAATGTATTGGTTGTGATCAATGCATCAAGACATGCATGAATCATGCTTCACCGAGAGTTGAATATCTGACCAGCACGGAGCTCTACGATGGAATCAGGAAGAATCTCGGGTTCATCAGAGGAATAACAACCAGTGGGGGAGAATGTTCTCTTTATATGGATTATCTCACTGAACTGTTTTCCCTGGCAAAGAATGATGGTCTTACTTGCCTCATGGATTCAAATGGAATGGTTGATTATTCTGCCTATCCCGAACTCATGTCTCTGGTCGACGGAGTCATGCTGGACATAAAAGCCTGGGATAAGGAAATACACGAAAAACTTACCGGATATCCCAATCATCTGGTAAGAAAGAACTTAAAATATCTCGATGAGAATGATAAGATAGAAGAGTTGAGGGTCGTCTATGTTCCTGGTCTTGTCGATGCCAAGTCATGCCTTGAAGGCATACGTGGCACAATCAACTTCACTCACGTTCCGAAGACAAGAATCAAACTGATCACCTTCAGGAAAAATGGAGTCCGGGGTCCATTGGAGAATCACGAATCTCCCTCGCTGGAACAGATGAATGATCTTGCCTCCTTTGCAAGGAGTCTTGGATTCAGGAATATAGAAATCAGATAGTTTCATGGAAAGGGAAAAATAAACTATGAAAGATCAGAATTGCGCCTATTGTATGAGAGAAGAAAAGCCGGAGCTTCATCAGGGATTCGGTTATTATGTCATGGATTTGAAGGTCTCATCCCTCTATGTCTTCCGTGAGCAGTCCCATCCGGGAAGATGCATCGTCGCCTATAAGGATCATGTCTCAGAAATCGTCGACATCACGCCTGAGGAAAGAGCTCTCTTCCTCGAAGATGTCGCCAAAGTTTCTTCTGCCATCCACAAGGCATTCAATCCAGACAAGATCAACTACGGCTTCTATGGGGACACAGGAAAACATCTGCACTGTCATTTATGTCCGAAATACAAGGACGGATATGAATGGGGTGGGGTCTTCCTCATGAATCCACATCTCAAGGATCTGGAAGACGAAGAACTGAAAGAGATTGCAGAGAAGATAAAGAAATATCTCGACTAAGCACTCATTGCCATATTTCAATTCGGAATATGGCTTTTTCTATCCCAAAAAATCATTCCTCCTGGATTTTCTTCAGGAAAAGATGAAAAGCGGATGGAATGGAATAGACTTCCATTATTTCCTTCTTTGTTGCCATGACAGAATCATGGCCCGATGGCATTTGATCCAAGACGACTTCATATCCTTTCATGTTCCATATAAGGTGAGTGAAGACATGTCTTGAATCCGGTAATCCAGTGATGCCGGAAACCACAAATCCCTGACTGGAAAGATACCTAAGGGCATCTTCCTCAGACATATGTCCATCTACATTGAAGAATTCGTAAAGTGAGGAAAGAAGGCCATTCTTTCCTCTTTTTCTGATGAGATAGGAATCCTGATATCTAATAAGGAACACGGTCAAGCCGATTTCCTTTTTCTTTCCTGGAGCCTTCTTTCTTGGGTATTGATCAGCAACGCCCTTTCTGAAGGAAAGGCAGTATTGATTCAAAGGACATGCGTCGCAATGAATTTCACCATGTGGTGAACAGACAAGTTCACCCAAATCCATCAAAGCCTGATTGAACTGGGATGGCTTACCATCCATGAGACGAAGGAAATATTCTTCGCATTCCTTTCTGGAAGACGCGCTTCCGATGTCCTTTTCATGACAGGTGAGTCTTGAAAATACACGAAGGAGGTTTCCGTCAACGGCAATATAAGGCTTATCAAGACAGATGGAGAGAATCGCATTGGCAGTGTATGCTCCGATTCCCGGAACCTGAAGCAGTTCTTCTTTGGTCTCAGGATGAGAATCACCATATTCAGAGACAATGTATTTTGCGCCTTTTGCCAAATTTTTCACTCTCGAATAATATCCAAGTCCCTGCCATAATTTCAGATAAACATCTTCATCAGCCTTTGCAAGAGCTTTTAATGTCGGAAGGGTAGAGACAAATGTCTGATAATACTTTTTCACGCTTTCCACCCTGGTCTGCTGAAGCATGGTCTCACTAAGATAGACATGATAGAAATCATGGTCTTTCCGCCATGGGAGATCTCTGCCGTTCAGTTCATACCAGGATATAAGCCTATCAGAGAAGCTGACCTTCTTCTCATAGGCAATCCTCTTTGTCCCATCCGAAAGAGTGATGACACCACATTCCATGAATCCCATCTTTTGGATAAGTCTTCTCATCGGATGATTCATCCCATGCGTATCGATGCGGATATGATTTCCCTGCAACATGCCATAGGCAAAGCAGAGTGAAGCATATCCCTTCTCATGCTCCGCAACGGCAAGTCTATGAATCGTAAGATAAGGACTTTCATCAATCCATTTCCCATCGATGGAGGAATAACTTGGTTCTTCACCATCCATGAGGGTAAATACCGACTTTATCTCATCCTCATCAATCAAAACATGGGATATGCCTTTTAGGATGTCTGATATGACGTTGTTTCTCAAAGCCTCGAAGTCGTTCCATTGCTCCGTGTTTTTATGTTCACGCATATAGGAGATGGCCTTGTTATAGATGCTTAGGACGGATAACAGATCCTTGTTCGTTGTCTTTCTGAAATACATATGTGGATTATATCAAAAACAGGAACTGCCGAAGCAGTTCCTGCATTGATTGCAACTAAGATTTAGTACTTGTATTTGCCTTCGGCACGGATTGCAGCCTGAGCAGAAGCAAGTCTTGCGCCTGGGACACGGAATGGAGAGCAGGAGACATAGTCGATTCCACAATCATGGAAGACGGCGATGGACTCTGGATCACCACCAGCTTCACCGCAGATACCGCAAAGGAGCTTCGGATTGCTGGCTTTGCCTTCTTCGACGGACATCTTGATCAGTCTCTTGACGGCATCGGCATCGATGGTCTTGAATGGATCGAAGTCGATGAGGTTGTTGTTGAGATACTGGTTGATGAAGGCAGAATAGTCATTTCTGGAGAAACCATAAGTGAACTGGGTAAGGTCATTGGTTCCATAGGAGAAGTATGCGGCTTCCTTGCCGATTTCACCACCGGTAAGAGCGGAACGTGGAGTTTCGATCATGGTACCGACGATGTACTTCATCTTGTTGTCGAACTTGGATTCGCTGATGATCTTATCGGCAACTTCGCTGACAAGATCCTTGACGAACTTGAATTCCTTGACGGCAACGACCTGTGGGACCATGATGGAAGCTTCGAGATGAACCTTCTTGCCACCATTCTGGGCAGTCAAGGTTTCTTCAGCTCTCAAGGCAGCCTTGATGACAGCTTCAGCCTGCATCTTTCCGATTTCTGGATAGACAACATCCAAACGGCAGCCACGGAGACCCATCATTGGGTTGGTCATATGAAGTTCAGTGATTCTTCTTTCGACATCTTCGACGGTCTTGCCAGTCTTCTTGGCAAGATCAGCGATATCCTCAGCCTTGGTTGGGAGGTATTCATCAAGCGGCGGATCGAGCAATCTGACATTGAACTTGACATTGCCAAGCTTGACGAACATCTTGTAGAAGTCCTCTTCCTGGAACTTCTCGAGCTGATTGAGATATTTGACTCTTTCTTCAGTAGTGGAGGAAAGGATCATTTCCTGCATGATGATAAGTCTGTCCTTGCCACGGAACATGTGTTCAGTACGGCAGAGACCGATACCATGGGCACCAAAGCGGATGGCGTTGGCAGCTTCTTCTGGTGTATCGGCATTGGCATAGACTTTGATATGAGCGAACTTGTCAGCCCACTTGAGGACCTTGACGAAGTTCGGGTTGTCGCCACCTTCCTTGGTTTCGACAGCACCATCATAGATGGTACCGGTGGAACCGTTGATGGAGATGACATCGCCTTCCTTATAGGTATGTCCACCTAAGGTCATTGTGCCTTCAGCTTCGTTGACCTTGAGTTCACCGCAACCGGTGATGCAGGTCTTACCGATCTGACGGGCAACGACGGCAGCGTGGGAGGTCATACCACCACGCATGGTGAGGACACCCTGGGCAGCGACCATACCACCGAGATCTTCTGGGGAGGTTTCGGCTCTGACCAAGATAAGCTGAGCCTTCTTGTCCTTGGCAACGATCTTCTGGGCTTCTTCAGCGGAGAAGCAGATCTTACCGACAGCGGCACCTGGGCCGGCTGCATTACCATGACCGATGACGACAGCCTTCTTTTCGGCAGCTTCGACAAAGGTTGGATGTAAGAGCTGATCGAGGGATCTCGGTTCAACTCTGAGGACAGCTTCCTCTTCGACAATGAGACCTTCCTTGACCATGTCAGTAGCAATCTTGAGGGCGGCTGGGCCGGTTCTCTTACCATTTCTGGTCTGGAGGAAGTATAAGACACCATCCTGGACAGTGAACTCGAAGTCCTGCATATCCTTATAGTGTTTTTCAAGCTTCTTGGCGGAATCAACCAACTGCTTGTAGATCTTTGGCTGAGTTTCCTTCAAGGCATCGATGTGCAAAGGAGTACGGATACCGGCGACGACATCCTCACCCTGAGCATTGATGAGATATTCGGCGAAAATCTTGTTTTCACCATCGGTTGGCTGACGGGTGAAACCGACACCAGTACCGGAATTGTCATTCATGTTACCGAAAGCCATCTGCTGGACATTGACGGCAGTACCCCAATCATATGGGATGTTGTTCATCTTTCTGTAAAGATAGGCTCTTTCGTTATCCCAGGAGTCGAAGATGGCCTTGACGGCAGTCAATAACTGTTCTTCTGGATTGGATGGGAATTCTTCCTTGAAGACCTTCTTGTAGTAGGCCTTGTATTTCTTGATCAAATCCTTGAGATCATCGACTTCGACATCCTTGTCGTTCTTGATGCCCTTCTTTTCCTTGAGTGCATCGAGCATGGCATCCATTTCAGTTCTCGGATGTCCTTTGGCGATGTTGGTGAACATAAGGATGAAACGTCTGTAGCAGTCATAGGCGAATCTCGGCTTTCCGGAATTCTTGGCCAATGCTTCGACGGTTTCATCATTGAGACCGAGGTTGAGAATGGTATCCATCATACCAGGCATGGAGACTCTGGCACCGGAACGGACAGAGACAAGAAGTGGCTTTGGACCCTTGCCGAAGCTAAGGCCTGTTCTTTCCTGTAAACTCTTGAGATTTTCCTTGATCTGCTTGGCAATATCCTTTGGAATCTTCTTGCCATTTGCATGATAGGCAGTGCAGGCTTCGGTCGTGACAGTGAAGCCATCCGGAATTCTGATACCGATATGGGCCATTTCAGCCAAGCCGGCACCTTTGCCACCCAAAAGCGGCTTTCCTAATCCATAGCCATCCTTGAAGGCATAGACATACTGACCTGGAATAGCTTTGTTGTTAGCTTTCTTGGCAGGAGACTTCTTGGCGGCGGTTGCAGTTTTCTTTGCAACAGTTTTTGTTTTTTTAGGCATGTTTCCTCCTAGTTTTTCAATAAATTCAGGTTTACCCGTGGGGTATTCT